>NZ_MUGT01000018.1:5850-47981 GCF_002217205.1 Flavobacterium branchiophilum NBRC 15030 = ATCC 35035
AAAAATCGTTGCATAGCTGGGCTACGGAACTATTTTTTTTGAATAATTTTAGCAAAAATGAACAAGTATATTGGACTATTTTATATGTATATTTGGTATAAAAATACATCTGCGAAGCATATCACCGATCACAACTAAAAAATAAAATAAAGTAATAAAAATAAGTGCTCACGTACTTTTTAACATTTTAGAATATTTTAAAAAGAAGACATCGTATATTGATAAACACCAAAAACAATATTAAAGAGTGAATAAAGTACTTATTTTTTAAATAGTTTTAGATTGCAATAAATTTCTAATGCTTAATTTGGGTTAAACAGGAATAATCAATTCATACAGATTCAATTAGAGTAACTCATAAGATAATTTAACTTCAAATCAGTTTTGAATAAATTTCATTTGAAACAAATACTTTTCAACTTACAAAGAATGTTTATTTTTTTTACAACTACAATTTTCTATATAAGGGCGTGCCCCTCCGCAAGCTACGGGTCTGGCTATTCGTTCCAATCTTTTTTGGGGTTTTTGCGGGGTAAAAAAAAACCCGCAACAACCCCAAAAAAGGATTTCCACTGCTATCCCTCACGCAAAACAACTGCAATTAGCAACCATTATTTTAATCAAGTCTCTTGATACTATCCTTTTTTTTTATAATATTGTACCCTTTCAAAAATCAAACAAAACCTTTTGCAATGACTTTTAAATCTACCAATCCTTATACAAACACCACCATTTCCGAACATGAAATACTAACCCAAAACCAGTTGCAACAACACCTTCTATGGGCCACAAAGGCTTTTGATGCTTGGAAAAACACTACTTTTGATGAAAGGGCTTACAAAATGAAAAAAGTTGCCGAAATACTTAGAGCCAATATAAACGAATGGTCCTTATTGATAACCAACGAAATGGGCAAAATTTTGTCAGAATCCAAAGCCGAAATAGAAAAATCTGCCACCAATTGCGATTTTTATGCTGAAAATGCAGAACAAATGCTAAAAGACAAACCCTATAACACCCCTTTCTACAGCCGATCGGTGTATGACCCAACAGGTGCAGTTTTTGCCATTATGCCATGGAATTATCCTTTTTGGCAAGTTTTTCGATATGCAGCTCCTGCAATAATGTCAGGAAACGTAACGCTTCTCAAACATGCACCAAATGTCATTGGGTGTGCAAAAGCTATTGAAAATATTTTTTTGGAAGCGGGTTTTCCAAAAGGAGTTTTCCAGCAACTAACCATAGATGTCCCACAAATAGAAAATGTCATGGCTTCAAATATTGTACAAGGTGTTACTTTTACAGGCAGCGAAAGGGCGGGGGTTGCAGTAGCAACTTTGGCAGCAAAACACCTCAAAAAAACCGTACTAGAAATGGGGGGGTCTGATGCGTTTATTGTACTAAAAGATGCCGATTTGGAAAAAGCAGCCACAATTGCCACCCAATCCCGAATGATCAATGCCGGGCAGGCCTGTATTTGTGCCAAAAGATGTATTGTAGTGCCCGAAATTGCAGATGATTTTGCTCATCTATTTGCTATAAAAATCAAACAACTCACGCAAGGAAACCCCTTACTCGAAAACACCTCAATAGGTCCATTAGCCCGATTGGATATTGCCAATAATCTGCGTTTTCAACTCCAAGAATCGCTGCAACAAGGTGCTCAATTAATTACGGGAGGCAACAGCGATTCTTGTCATTTTCAACCCACATTGTTAGACAACGTAACCGACTCAAACATAGCTTTTCAGCAAGAAACTTTTGGCCCTTTAGCCACAATTATTAGAGCCACAAACGAACAAAATGCTATCGATTTAGCCAACAACCACCGCTACGGATTGGCTGCCTCAATATGGACAAAAGATACAGAAAAAGCTTATAATTTGGCCCGAAAAATGGAAGCAGGAAATGTTTTTGTCAATTCAATGGTTCGTTCAGATTCAAGAATACCTTTTGGAGGCATCAAAAAATCAGGATATGGCAAAGAACTAGCAAGCATTGGCATCAAAGAATTTATGAACATCAAATCCATCATCATAGAGTAGGGGAGTATCTTGGAACAAACACTTTTCTGTCATTTTGTCATAAATATTATTTTGGTACTTAATTTGAAATACCAGTTTCAAATAAACAATTTAACTTAAAAAAAATAGTACTATGACAACAGGAAAAATTAATGTTTCGGTAGAAAACATCTTCCCATTGATCAAAAAATTTCTATACAGCGACCACGAAATATTTTTGAGAGAGCTGATTTCAAACGGAACAGATGCTACCTTAAAATTAAAGCATTTAACCAGTATTGGCGAAGCAAAAGTGGAATATGGCAACCCTATTATCGAAATAAAAGTAGATAAAGAGGCCAAAAAAATCCATATTATCGACCAAGGTATTGGTATGACCGCCAGCGAAGTAGAAAAATACATCAACCAAGTGGCTTTTTCGGGTGCCGAAGAGTTTTTGGACAAATACAAAGATGCTGCAAAAGACTCTGGTATTATTGGCCATTTTGGTTTAGGATTTTACTCTGCTTTTATGGTTGCCGAAAAAGTTGAAATTTTTACTAAATCATACAAAGACGAACCTGCCGCTCACTGGACTTGCGATGGAAGCCCAGAATTTACCCTTGTTCCACACGATAAAAACACAAGAGGTACAGAAATTGTTTTGCACGTAGCCGAAGATGCTTTGGAGTTTTTAGATGATGCCAAAATTGCAGGTTTATTGAACAAATACAATAAATTTATGCCTATTCCAATTAAATTTGGAACTAAAAAAGAAGCACTCCCAAAACCAGATGACGCTCCTGAAGATTACAAAACCGAATTTGTTGAGGTAGATAACTTTATCAACAATCCAAATCCAGCTTGGACCAAGTCGCCTGCTGATTTGAAAGACGAAGATTATAAAAATTTCTACAGAGAATTGTATCCTATGCAATTTGAAGACCCTTTGTTCAATATTCATTTGAATGTTGATTATCCGTTTAATCTTACAGGAATACTGTTTTTTCCAAAGTTGGGTGCCGATTTGCAAATTCAAAAAGATAAAATCCAGCTATATCAAAACCAAGTTTATGTAACGGATAACGTGGAAGGTATAGTTCCTGAATTTTTAATGATGCTTAGAGGGGTTGTAGATTCGCCAGATATTCCTTTAAATGTGTCTCGTTCGGGACTTCAAGCCGACGGTGCTGTTAAAAAAATAGCAAACTATATTACCCGCAAAGTGGCCGACAAACTCAAATCGTTATTCAATGAAAACAGAGCCGATTTTGAACAAAAATGGAACGATATAAAAATTGTTTTGGAATATGGTATGCTTTCTGAAGATAAGTTTTATGAAAAATCGGGTGCCTTTGTATTGTATCCTACCGTAGATGACACTTATTTTACCTTGGACGAACTGAAAGAAAACCTAAAGGAAAAACAAACCGACAAAGACGGTAAACTCATTGTGTTGTATGCGGCCAACAAAGAAGCTCAACATTCTTATATAGCAACTGCAAAAGACAAAGGTTACGAGGTGCTATTGCTCGATTCGCCTATTATTTCTCACTTAATTCAAAAATTAGAAAACGATAACAAAGACCTTTCTTTTGTTCGTGTTGATGCCGATCATATCGACAATTTAATCAAAAAAGACGAAACAAGTATTTCAAAATTGAGCGACACCGAAAAAGAAACTCTTAAAACTGCCCTCGAAGCCATTGTACCCAAACAAACTTATACCGTTCAATTGGAGGCATTAGATAGCCAAGCGGCTCCTTTTATCATTACACAACCCGAGTTTATGCGACGCATGAAAGAAATGAGTCAAACAGGTGGTGGCGGTATGTTTGGAATGGGCAACTTTCCTGAAATGTATAATTTAGTTGTCAATACCAATGCCGATTTGGCCAATGTGATATTACATACAACAGATCAAGAAAAACAGCAAATCCTTGTCAATCAAGCCCTTGACTTGGCCAAACTGTCTCAAAACTTATTAAAAGGCGAAGCTTTGACAGCTTTTGTAAAACGTAGTTTTGAATTGATTAAATAGAATATTGAACTATTCAAAATAAAAGGCTGTTCCAATTGTTTTGGGACAGCCTTTTTGATTTTATTTCGTAATGTTCAAGAGATTTGTTTTTCTCACATTTTCAAAAACGTATGCTTTTCCGTATTCATTTTTAATTTTAAGGGACAAAGAAGCCATAAAAAAACGGTTTAAAACTAGGTTTAAACCGCATAAACATTGACTTTTTACATTTGTAGCGAGGACGGGAGTTGAACCCGTGACCTCAGGGTTATGAATCCTGCGCTCTAACCAACTGAGCTACCTCGCCTGGACTATTAAAACACTATATTGTTTTAATTCGAGTGCAAAGATACTATTTTTTTTGTATGATACAAATAAATTTGCAACAAAAAAAATATTTTTTGAAAAAGGCTTTTTTTTGAAAAAAAATATTTATATTTCGCCCAAAATTATTTGATTACAATGAACCCAAAACTACGTTACGAATTAGAATTGTCTATTAATGCTTCGCCACAATTGCTCTACCAATACATTTCAACACCTTCGGGTTTGTCTGAATGGTTTGCAGATAATGTGCATTCTAGAGGCGAATACTATACATTTATATGGGATAGTTCCGAAGAAAAAGCCCGATTGGCCTCCAAAAAAACAGGCGAAAGAGTAAAATTCAAATGGCTCGACGAACAAAACAAAGACACCGATTTGTTTTTTGAATTGAAAATTTTGGAAGACGAAATTACCAAAGATGTATCCATTTTAGTAACCGATTTTGCTTTTGAAGACGAAATTGAAGCCTCTAAACAATTGTGGCAAAATCAAATTGCCGACCTCAAACATGTGATAGGTTCGGTTTGATAGTTGCTTTTTTTATAGTACCTTTGCCTTAATTTTTAATTAAGAAAGGAATTTTATGGTCAATAGTAATGGAAATATTGTGGCTTCAAACAGCGAATTGTTGCATCAAAACAGGGCTTTTTTGTATGGAGATGCCGTATTTGAAACCTTAAAAATAGTCAATCATAGTATATTATTTTGGGAAGATCATTATTTTAGACTAATGGCCACCATGCGGATTGTTAGGATGGAAATTCCAATGAATTTTACCATGGAATATCTTGAAAATCAAATTTTAAGTCTTGTTCAGGCTAAAAACATTACTAATGCAGCAAGAGCCAGAATCACGGTTTATAGAGCGTCTCCTGGTTTTTATTTGCCCGAAACAAATGATGTTGGTTTTGTCATTCAAGTGGCCGAAATACCGCATAGTCAATACCAATGGAATTCGTCCAAATATGAAGTAGATTTGTATAAAGATTTTTATATATCTAAGCAATTGATTTCAAATTTAAAAACAACCAATAAAATCATCCATATTACAGGCAGTATTTTTGCAAAAGAAAACGATTTGGATAATTGCTTATTGCTCAACGAATCTAAACAGGTTACAGAGGCACTTCAAGGTAATGTTTTTGTATATATAAACCAAGTTTTGAAAACACCTCCATTGTCCGAAGGCTGTTTGAATGGTGTGATGCGAAAAAATATCATTTCATTGCTTCAAAAAAATCAATTGCTACCTATAGAAGAATCGCCAATATCTCCTTTTGAATTGCAAAAAGCTGATGAAATTTTCATCACAAACGTAGTTCAGGGCATCCAACCTATCACACATTATAGGAAAAAAACTTTTGGAAATTCGTTAGCAATCAGGCTAATAGAAATGCTAAACAACCATGTTCAAACACCATCAAAAGACGTGTAAATTTATTCCATAGTTTCTCTAATAGCTTCAAGCTTTTTTTCGATAAATTGTACTAAATTTGCCATTCTAAAAACAAAAAACATAAATCATGTCGAGCGTTATTCAATTACTTCCAGATCATGTGGCCAATCAAATTGCTGCTGGAGAGGTTGTGCAACGGCCTGCTTCGGTTGTAAAAGAACTTTTAGAAAATGCTGTAGATGCCAAAGCCTCAGACATCAAACTGATCATCAAAGAGGCTGGAAAAACATTAATTCAAGTGGTGGACAACGGACAAGGAATGAATGTTACCGATGCAAGAATGTGTTTTGAAAGACATGCAACATCTAAAATTCGATTGGCAGAAGATTTATTTTCCTTGCATACCAAGGGGTTTCGGGGCGAAGCTTTGGCCTCTATAGCAGCCATTGCTCATGTAGAGTTAAAAACAAAACCAGACCAAAACGAACTGGGTACACATATTATTATCGAAGGCAGTAAATTTATAGCACAAGAATCGGCGGTTTTGCCTATTGGCACTTCATTTGCAGTAAAAAATTTATTCTTTAACATACCTGCTCGAAGAAATTTTTTAAAATCAGATGTTATAGAACACCGTCATATTGTAGATGAGTTTCAGCGGGTTGCTATGGCCCATCCCAATATTCATTTTAGTTTTTTTCATAACGGTAGTGAATTGTACAATTTACCAAAATCAAATTTACGACAACGAATTGTTAATATTTTTGCAGGAAAAACAAACGAAAAATTAGTTCCTATTATTGAAGATACAGAAATTGTGTGTTTGCAAGGATTTGTTGCTAAACCAGAATATGCCAAAAAATCGAAAAACGAACAATTTTTCTTTGTGAACAACCGATATATCAAAAGTGGTTATTTGCACCATGCAGTCATGTCGGCTTTTGATGGACTTTTGCCCAATGGGGCTCAACCAAGTTATTTCATATATTTGGAGGTACCCCCACATTCTATTGATATCAATATCCATCCAACAAAAACCGAAATCAAATTTGACGACGAAAAGGCATTATATGCCATTTTGCGATCGGCAATCAAGCACAGTTTAGGACAATTTAATGTGTCGCCCATTTTAGATTTTGAAAGGGATGCCAATTTGGACACGCCTTATCATTACAAAGATTTGGAAGCTCAAATCCCTACGGTTGAAATAGATAGCAATTATAACCCTTTTCAAAACAGCAATAAAACACAACCTCTTTTGCCCCTAAAAAGGCAAGTGGCTGCCAATTGGGAAAGTTTATACATTGGTACAACAGAGCAAGCTTTTGATAGTCATGCAATGCTATATGAAGAAGAAGAAGTAGCAGCCTCGTTGTTTGACGAGGATATTGCCGAAAAATCTTTGCAACTCACTTATCAATTAAATAAAAAATACATCATCAGCCCTCTAAAATCAGGTATGGTAATTGTAGATCAGCAAAGGGCCCATCAAAGAATATTATACGAAGAATTTCTGTCTAATATGACTGTAAATCAAGCAGCTAGCCAACAGTTGCTATTTCCTTTAAATTTATTTTATTCTACAAATGAATTGACCATTTTGTCCGAAGTAAAACTTGCATTGCAACATTCAGGTTTTCTTTTTGATGAAAACGTAACAGACAGCGTGGTCATTTTAGGATTGCCTGTCAATGTTTCCGAATCCGAAGCCTCCATCGTTTTGGAACAATTATTGCAAGACATGCAAAACGAAATACCCGAAAATAGTTTCAGTCAAAACGATATGATTGCAAAATCAATGTCCAAAAGCTTGGGCATCAAAACAGGAAAATATTTAACAGAAAAAGAACAAGAAAATATCATCAATATGTTATTTGCTTGCAAAGAGCCCAACATGTCTCCTTTTAATAAACCAACATATATTACCATGAGAGTGGAAGATATTGATAAAAAATTTTAAAAAACTATGATGCCAATTACCGAAACCGTTAAACATTTGATCATCATCAATGTATTGATTTTTCTCTGTATGCTCTTGTCCATCTATCCACAAGCTTTGGAAGTATTTGGTTTATATGGATTTCAAGACCCCAATTTTAGGTGGTTTCAGTTGTTTACCAATATGTTTGTAAACGGCAATATATTACAAATATTATTCAATATGTACGCTTTGTATTCCTTAGGTTCAACCCTAGAACATTTTTGGGGACAACACAAATTCATGTTTTTCTATATTTCATGTGGCATAGGAGCAGGACTTATTAGCAATGTCATCAATCAAGTCTTTCAAATCAATCCCATCTCGTTTGTATATGGATCTACAGGTGCTATTTTTGGATTGTTAATTGCCTTCGGATTCATGTTTCCCGAAGCGGGTTTGATGTTCTTTTTTATTCCATATCCCATAAAAGCGAAATATTTTATTCCAGGTATTATTGCGCTCGATTTGGTTTTTTCCTTCGGACTAGGCCCCATCATCCATGGCGATGGTAGGTTTGAACATATTGGAGGGGCTTTAGTAGGATTTATCATGATGAGTTTTTGGAAAAAAAATCAATACAAAAATTAGAATTTCACCTAATAATCAACAGCATGAGTTCAATATTAAACGATTTGAAACACCAATACAATGTGGGTGGTTTTGCCCAACGATTGATATTTTGGAACATCGGTATTTTTATTATTTCGTTGTTTTTTATACAATCTAATTTTTTTGAAAACATTTTTGCCCTAAGTTCCAATCCCAAAAATTTAATCACAAAGCCTTGGACAATAGTGAGTTATGGATTTTTCCATCACCAAATATTCGATTTAATTGTCAATATGCTTTTGTTACAATTTGCTTGCAGGTGGTTTACCACTTTTTTTAACGAAAAACAACTTCAAGGGTTGTATTTCTTAGGAATCGTATGTTCTGGAGCCTTTTTTATTTTGTGGTTCTATTTTCAAGGTATTTATTTTCAAATGGTTGGTGCCTCTGCCGCCATCATGACCATATTAATGGCCGCAACCGTATATGCACCGTTAGTGCCCATACCTGTTTTTTTTATCGGCAAATTAAAACTTTGGATGATCACAGCCACCATTATTTTGTTTGACCTACTAGCCCTAAAATCAGACAATATGGGAGGACATTTGTCTCATTTAGTAGGTGCATTTTTGGGATTTCTATTTGTCAAATTCATTCAAAATGGCACCGATTTGAGCCGTTGGTATAGCCTTTTATCAAACCAATTGAACATCCTTTTGGGCAAGTCTAAACCCAACCCTTTCCGAAAAATAGAACGCAATTACAACACTACAAGCACTGTACAAAAAAAGAATCCTACTATTGTAATCAAAGACCAACACCAACAACAAGTAGATGCCATTTTAGACAAAATTAGCTTATCGGGCTACGACAGCCTGTCGCAAGACGAAAAAGATTTTCTGTTCAAAATAAAGTAAATGCCACTAAAAGCATCCCAAAATAAAACAGCCTACAATGTAGCCAAGTATTTTAAATTTAAATATTGTATTACAAAAAATGGTTTTATTGTATAGCAATATTTGAAGCCGCTACATTTGGCATTTTCACGCAGGGACAGTTTCCGCCTTACGCTACAATCTTTTTGTTTTTAAAGAAAAAACAAAAAGGATTTCCACTCCAGTCGGGGCTATATGGCAGCTGCAGTCTGTGTAACCTATGTTTTTTTTAAGAGGAAAGAGAAAAGAGGAAAGAGAAAAGAGAAAAGAGAAAAGAGAAAAGAGAAAAGAGAAAAGAGAAAAGAGAAAAGAGGAAAGAGAAAAGAAGAAAATAACAAACCTCAAAGGTGGAGGATAAATTTTGAAAGAAAACAATAAAATTTATTCCTTCTCTTTTTTTGATTAGTTATTGTAGCTTCGTCTCCCTCTCCTTTGGGGAGGGTTGGGAGGGGACTATATATTACTAATCCTCCCCCCGTCCCCCTCCAAAGGAGGGTGTAACATTAACCGAAAATAGAACAAAATAAAATACTCTAAAACGTCCGAAGAAAATTTCTTTAAAATCATTTATAATTTACACCCCACCTCAAAGGTTATAAAACTTTGAGGTTTGTTGTTATTCTTATTTTAATTGGCTATTTATGTAAAAATTAAGATCGAAATAATTCCATTGTCCGATTATGCAACCCTTTTTTTGAAATTTTTTTTTCTAAAAAATAACTTACTTTGCCTTTCACTATCGCTCGGAACGCTGCTTGGGATTATTTTATCCCTGTATTTTGGTATCAATCAACATTAAATAACTTATTTTTTAAAAGAATTTTATTTTTTTGATAATGCAAAAAACCTTCTTTTTCCAATTCATTGATAATGATATTAAAAGTTGGCCTAGAGGTACCAACGAGTTTAGCTATTTCGCTTTGTGAATATGGGTTTTGTATCAAAATTTCGCTATTTGCAAGTACCGTACTGGGTTGGTCTTCTTTTAATTCTTTGATAAACTCTATGATTCTTGTTCGGGTATCTCTAAAAAGCATGATTTGATACCGACGTTCTATTTTTTTTAGTTTCAAACCAATAAATTTATAAATACTTGTACTAAATGACCTGTTGCCTCGCACCAAATCTTCGGCCTGATGTAGGGTAACAGAGCATAGCGAGGTTGTTTTGTCCACGGCTTGTGCAAATTCTTTTCGGTGAGTTTCGTTTAATAAAATATTTTCGCCAAAAATATCACCTTTTTTTAAGTATGCAGTTACATATTCTTCACCAGCATCGTCTATGAAACCTATTTTTACTTTGCCCTCATTTACTAAATAAATGGTACTCGAAACATCGCCCTGAAAATAAATGTAATCGCCTTTTGTATAATAAATATATTCATGTTCGGATGAATATGCTTTGAATTTGTGAGGACAAATCAATGAAAATAAATTGACATCTTCAAATACCCAATAATTTGCCATTTTTAAAATTGGTATTTATATTCGAGGTTTGCAACAAAACTTCGGGTTAAACCATCAGGACGGGCTTCTCTTACTTTTAAAGGGCTTCCTATATTGAGTTGTAAAGCATTTTTTTCGTTGATTTTGTAATCAAAATACATGTTGGCATTGAGTGTAATACCTTGTGAACCTGAAATGGTTTTGGAGTTACCCAATAGGTCTGTATATTGGTCGTTTTTTAGATGGTAAATTGGTAAGGCACTGGCTGTAAATTGGAGTTTTTGGGTTAGTTCAAATGGGTATGCTATACGAAGCAATACATCGCCACTACGTTTGAAATTATTGGTAGATTGAAATAATCGTAAATTGGCATTTGTTGGATAAACTTCGGCCAAAAATTGGTTTTTGTTTTGAGAAATTGGGAGTTGTACTGCTGCTACAAGTTGCAATTTGTTTATTTTGTAGCCCAATCCTGCTACTAAGTCAAGGGTTCCAAGGCTAGATTGATAATCCATTGGCAATGGATTGTTGTTGTTTGTAGCATTTCCGTTTTGTAATGGCAATTTGACCCCAAAGGTAGCGGTAAGTTTTGGATTGATGATTCGATTGGCATTCAAAAACAAATCGCCTAAGCCAAAAGTGGCTATGCCGTTGCCATTTTGAGATAAGGATGTCAGTTTGGCATCGAGGCTCCAGCTGGCATCGAGTTGCCTGTTGTATTCTATGTAATTACCCCACACGGCTATATTGTGGTCTGCACCACCAAAAAAAGCCCCTATTTTGAGTTGGTTTTGAGGTGTATTGGTGGTTTCGTGTGGTTTGAAGCTATTGAGGGTACAAAAACCGGCATCGCTACAGCCTTGTGCCAATAGGGTTGTAGCCTTGAGGCCTAAAAGTAATGTACCTAAAAGGAATAGATTTTTTTGTAGTTTCATAAGGATTGTTTTGTTATGTTATTGTAATTGGATTTCAAAAATACAATTTATATATGATGAGTTCAAAATAATAGAGTGTTTTTTTTGATATTTTTTTGAAAAAAGGGCTATTGTAAGGAACTACTTTTAGGCAATACGAATGGTATGTGTTGATTAATAGTATTTTAGGAAATGGTTGTTTATTGGATAGTGAACGAGGTTTTTATTTGATAATGAGCTGCGGCACTATGAAAGGTTTTTTTTAGGAACATGGGAGGTACAATTCGAGAACCATTGGGCATTTTTAGCCCTGATTGTAGTGGAAATCCTTTTTGTTTTTTCTTTAAAAACAAAAAGATTGCAACGAAAAGCAGGTATTGGCTCCAAGAAAAAAATAAATATCCCTTGAAAAATGGGGTTTGAGGGTTGGTTTTTAAAAAAAAACAGAAATGTTAATAAATTTGACTTTTATAAACGATATTATTTTGTATTTTTACGCTTCAAAAATCATATTAAAAAATGGGCAAAATTATTGCAATTGCAAATCAAAAAGGTGGTGTTGGAAAAACCACAACCTCTATCAATCTTGCTGCAGCACTTGGTGTTTTAGAGAAAAAAGTATTACTTATAGATGCAGACCCACAGGCAAATGCAAGCTCTGGACTAGGGATTGATGTTGAAAATGTAGAAGTGGGTACTTATCAATTGTTGGAACATAGCAATACGGCACAAGAGGCTATTGTGAGTTGTAGTGCTCCAAATGTGGATTTGATACCGGCACATATAGACCTTGTGGCTATTGAAATTGAGTTGGTTGATAAGGAAAACCGAGAGTATATGATGAAGCAAGCCTTGGACCTTGTTAGAGATAATTATGATTATATTTTGATAGATTGTGCTCCTTCGTTGGGTTTGCTTACGTTAAATGCTTTGACTTGTGCAGATTCTGTTGTAATTCCTATTCAGTGTGAGTATTTTGCATTGGAGGGTTTGGGTAAATTATTGAATACGATAAAAAGTGTTCAGAAAATACACAATCCTGAGTTGGATATAGAAGGATTGTTACTCACGATGTATGATGCCCGACTGCGTTTGTCTAATCAAGTGGTGGATGAGGTGCAGAAGCATTTTAGCGAAATGGTTTTTAAAACGATTATTCAACGCAATATTAAGTTGAGTGAGGCACCAAGTTTTGGTGAAAGTATCATTAATTTTGATGCCACGAGCAAAGGTGCTTCGAATTATTTGAGTTTGGCCGAAGAAATAATCAAAAGAAATACAAGTAAATAGTTTTTATGTCGAAAGCAATAAAAAAGCAAGCTTTAGGAAGAGGGTTATCTGCATTATTGAAAGATCCCGAGAATAATATACAATCTGTAGAGGATAAAAATGCAGATAAAGTAGTGGGCAATATCATTGAACTAGAAATAGCGGCTATTGATATCAATCCTTTTCAGCCAAGAAGTAATTTTAACGAAGAAACACTTCAGGAACTGGCAACATCTATACGGGAATTGGGGGTAATTCAGCCCATAACGGTACGTAAAATAGAGTTTAACAAATACCAATTGATTTCGGGAGAACGTCGTTTGCGGGCCTCTGTATTGACGGGTTTAACCACCGTTCCGGCATATATAAGAATTGCAAACGACCACGAATCGTTAACGATGGCTTTGGTAGAAAATATTCAAAGACACGATTTGGATCCTATAGAAATTGCGATTTCATATCAAAGATTGATGGACGAAATTCAATTGACACAAGAACAAATGAGCGAAAGAGTGGGAAAAAAACGTTCTACTATTGCTAATTACTTGCGGTTATTGAAATTAGATCCGATTATTCAGACAGGAATTAGAGACGGATTTATATCAATGGGACACGGTAGGGCCATCATCAATATTGAGGATTTGGATATTCAGGCACAAATTTATCAAAAAATTGTGAGTCAGAATTTGTCTGTTAGAGATACAGAATCGTTGGTAAAAAATTATCAAGAGGGGTTGAAACCAAAGCCAGAGTTACCAAAAGTATCTGGGTTTGATATTGATGACACTAAGAAAAGAGAAATAAATAATTTTTTTGGTACCAAGGTAGATGTAAAAGTAGCCTCTAATGGTAAGGGAAAAATTACAATACCTTTTCGGTCTGAAGCGGATTTTCAAAGAATATTAAGTCTTATTCAATCTTAAGTGGGCAAGTATTATTACATCCTATTGTTGGTTTTGAGTATGAAGCAAACTATTGTTTTATCTCAAGACGTTAAAGAAATTCCTTTGATAGCAAAAGATTCTATAAAAAAAACAGATGATATTAATCCGTTAGCTCCAACTAAAGCTGCATTTTACTCGGCATTAGTGCCTGGTTTAGGTCAGGCTTATAATAAAAAATATTGGAAAATCCCATTGGTTTATACTGCCATTGGGATTTCTGTATATTCGTACATTACGAGCAACACCAAGTACCATACGTTTAGAGACGCATATAAACGCCGATTAGAAGGATATTCTGATGATAGTTTGAGCTATTTGGACAGTTCGAGGCTCTTGGCGGGTCAGAAATTCTACCAACGAAATCGTGATTTGTCTGCTTTTTTCATCATTGGCTTTTATGTATTGAATATAGTCGATGCAAATGTAGATGCTCATTTGATGCAGTTTAATGTAAACGATAATTTATCCATAAAACCAGATATTCAACAAAACGATTTGAACAAACAAAATCAGTTTGCACTTACTTTGAATTATCATTTTTAGAGTTACAATATTGATAAAATAACATAGCAACAACACAACACAAAATCATTATATACATGAAAATAGCACTTTTGGGATATGGCAAAATGGGAAAAGTAATTGAAAGAATTGCTTTGGAAAGAGGACATAAAATTGTATTGAAAAAAGATGAGTTTAATACATTTGATGGATTGCAAACAGCTGATGTTGCAATAGATTTTAGTATTCCTTCAGCAGCGGTTTGTAACATTTCGGAATGTTTGCACACTAATATACCAGTAGTTTCAGGAACAACAGGTTGGCTAGACCAATATGACGACATGGTAGCTTTGTGCAACCAACAAAAAGGAGCTTTGATATCGAGTTCCAATTTTAGTTTGGGAGTCAATATTTTTTTTGAATTAAATGAATATTTAGCTAAAATCATGTCGAAATTTGACCAATATAAAGTTTCGATGGAAGAAATTCATCATACCCAAAAGCTTGATGCACCCAGCGGAACTGCCATATCGTTAGCAAAAGGAGTTATAGAAAACAGCAGGTATCAAAATTGGACATTGGAAAATCCAGCGGAGCATGAAATTAAAATTGATGCCAAACGGATAGAGAATGTACCAGGAACACACCTTGTTTTTTATAATTCTGAGGTAGATTTAATCGAAATCAAGCACCATGCACACAATCGTGAGGGGTTTGCTTTAGGAGCGGTTTTGGCTGCAGAATGGCTCGTTGGTAAACAAGGGGTGTTTTCTATGCGAGATGTATTGGAACTAAAATAATGATTAAAAAATTTCATTTATCAATTTAAAAATACTGTAATATGACAATGTTTCAATGGTTTGTTTTTTTTATAATAATACAAGTAATCCATTTTTTTGGAACTTGGAAAATGTATGTGGCTGCAGGTAGAAAAGCTTGGGAAGCTGCCATTCCAGTGTATAATGCCATCGTGTTGATGAAAATAATTAATAGACCTACTTGGTACACCTTGTTGTTGTTTGTACCAGTTGTAAATTTGATGATGTTTCCCGTTCTTTGGGTTGAAACTATTAGAAGTTTTGGAAAAAACAGCACCAAAGATACTTGGTTAGCCATTTTAACGTTTGGTTTTTATTTGTATTACATCAATTATACCCAACAACTAACCTATATTGCAGACCGAAGTTTAAAGCCAACCAACATGGTTGCAGATACAGTGAGTTCGTTGGTTTTTGCATTAATTGTTGCTACTGTGGTGCATACTTATGTATTGCAACCGTTTCAAATTCCTACTTCTTCTTTAGAAAAATCATTGCTTGTAGGGGATTTTTTGTTTGTAAGTAAATTAAACTACGGCGCCAGACCTCAAATGACTGCTGTGGCGGCTCCTATGTTGCACGATACCCTTCCGATTGTTAATGTAAAATCGTATTTGAACACACCGCAATATCCTTATTTTAGGTTGCCAGGTTTTCAAAAAATTGAACATTGCGATATTGTAGTCTTTAATTGGCCCGTAGATACTGTTTACAAATTTTTTGACCAATCGGGCAGAAAAGGAGTCATGAAACCCATAGACAAAAAATCCAATTATGTAAAACGTTGTGTGGGGCTGCCTGGCGACAGTTTGTCAATCAAAAACGGTGTTATATATATCAACAACAAAGAATTGAATTTGCCAGAACGAGCAAAACCACAATTTTCTTACTTGGTGGCGATTGACAACAAAACACCATTGGAATTTGAGTCTGTTTTTCAAGAATTGGATATTACTGATGGTGCAGGATTTACGACTGAAAATCGCGACACCATTTATATAAAGGCCATGACTTCCGCTGCTGCTGCACGATTGAAAAATTTGCCTGGAATTAAATCAGTAACAAGAATTATTGCAAAAGATGTAGAAAAACCAGAAGTTTTTCCTCAAATACACAAATGGAATGTAGATAATTATGGGCCAATATACATACCAAAAAAAGGTGCAACAGTAGCATTAAATAGCGCTACATTACCGTTTTATAAACGAATAATTGGCGTTTATGAAGGAAATGATTTAAAAGTAAACGGCAACGAAATTAGAATTAATGGACAAATTGCTACAAAATATACTTTCAAACAAGATTATTTTTGGATGATGGGAGACAACCGCCACAACTCTGAAGACAGTAGGTTTTGGGGCTATGTTCCCGAAGACCATGTTGTTGGAAAACCTGTGTTTATTTGGTTGAGTTTGGATCCAAACCAAAAAGGGTTGCATAAAATTCGATGGGAGCGTATGTTTACAACAGTAAGCGGCACCGGGCAACCACAATCTTATTTTAAATATTTTCTTGTATTATTGGCCATTTATTTTGTTGGTGACTATTTTTGGAAAAAAAGAAAAGCTGACAAAGAATAATTTCTTAATCCTAAAAAAATGTAATGCTCATAAAAATGTTTAAAAGAATAGGTTAAAAACTTTTACTTTTAAACATTTTTTTGTTAAATATATGAAAGTAATGAATAAAATTTTACTATACCCAACTTATTTTCCTTCAATAAGTCATTATGTGGCAATGGCTCAAAATGACACCATAATCCTAGAAACAGAGGATCATTTTCAAAAACAAACCAATAGAAATAGGACTTATATTTATAGTCCAAATGGGTTGCAATTGTTAAATATTCCTGTAAAACATGCTATAGAAAGTCGCCATCAAAAAACCAAAGACGTAAGGATTGAATGGGCTTTTGATTGGCAAAAACAACATTTCAAATCCTTGGAAGCGGCTTACAGAACCTCGCCTTTTTTTGAATATTTTGAGGATGCTTTGATGCCAATATTTACAAAAAAACCTGTGTTTTTGATGGATTTAAACCTTGAGGCCATGCAAATAGTATCAAAATGTTTGGGTTTACCTTTTCAATTTGAAACAACCATCGAATATTTTCATGAAGTACCCCATGTAGCTGATTTGCGTTATTTGGCCAATGGCAAAAAAGACACTTCAACATTTGAACCTTATACTCAAGTTTTTGGAGACAAACACGGTTTTTTAAATAATTTAAGCATCCTAGACTTACTTTTTAACGAAGGCCGATTAGCATTAGATTATTTGAAGCGGCAATAACGGTAATTTAATATTATAAAGTAATCTATATTTGTAATAAAAAAAATAAAATTGAAATGATGTATTTGATGTTTTGTATAGGGTTTATCCAATTGTAAAAATCATAAAACAAATATATTTATACAATTTTATCTCCTTACATCGTTATTATTTATTGTTTTATCAATAATTTTATCGTTAAAAGATTTGCCAAAATAATATGTTAATGTGAATAATAAGTTTGTAAAATTATTTCTTGCTTCAATTTTTTGATAAAAATTATTATAACTACTAATATCTGTAAAACCTGCTGCATTTCGACCTAATAAATTTTGAGCATATAGGCTAAGGTTTAAATTGCCTTTCAATAAATTTGTGTTGCATGAAAAATCTAAATAAGGAAGTGTTATTTTTTTAGATAATAAGGAGTAATTTGGATTGTTATGTCTTCCAGAAAATGAAACAGATACTTTATCATTGAACAGTTTTGAACTCAAATTGATATTGCCCGTAAAAGCATAACCTCCATTTGTTTTTATAACAGCATTTAAACTAGTGTCTTCAAAATGACTATAATTAAAACCTGAATTGATGTTTGTATTGATTTTTTTTAATATTTTTGTTCGATAACCAACACTTATTCCTGTAGAACTGAATTTAGCAGCATTTTCAAGCGTTTGGACTATAAGATTTTCTTGTGTTTTGTAAACTTCCTCTATGGAATTGTTAATGGATTCGTTATAAAATCTTATCGAAATATGATCTATTTTGAATGACTTACTCAAAGTTAGTACATAATAATTTCTTATTTGAGGATCGAGATTAGAGTTTCCTTGTTTTGCAATTCCAGAATTTATGATAATGACATTATCATTCAAATCTCCTACACTTGGTCGTAATACTTTGCGTGAATATCCAAATTTCAAATCATATTTATTTTTAAAATGATATAAAGCGTTGAATGTTGGTAAAACTAAATTATAGACTTGTGTTTTACTGATATTTTTATTGCTTGTATTTTCAAGAGATAAGGCCATTTCTGTCGAAAATTGATCTGTCCATTGATTATCTAATTCAGTTGTTGCATTTATAACTTTTTGGTTAATAAAAAATAATGTATCAGAAAAACTGTATTTTCGATTAATGTATTTCAAATCCATGTAAAAAGAGGATGATTTTTTAAACATTTTAAAATCTTCCGCCTCATAATCGGCATTAAATGTAAACTCTTTATTTTGAGTTTCTATATTAAAGTTTGCATTTGTATTATCACTATAAAAATAATTATCTGTATCTTTTTTTTTGTATATAAATAACGAATTTTTTAAATAAAAATGTTTATTTTCAGATATTTTATAATCATAAACTGTTCCTAATTTCCAATTGGAATCAATATTAAAACCACTTTTACTGAATCTATTATTTGGAGCATGGTTTAATTCTGTAAAACCATTTCCAGTTGAATTATAATTATTGTGATGATAATAATTTGTTAATGTAAAATTAGACTTTTCTGATAATTTTACATTTATTTTTAAATCTGAATATTGTCTATTATTATCAGAATTGGTTGTCGTGTTGCTATTAAAAATATCAAACCCATTGATTCTATAAAGATTATAATCAATTAAATTATTGGAATTTAAATAGTTATAATTTGTTTTAATAATAAATCTACCTTTTTTATAAGAAATTGAAGGATCAAATGAATAATATTGGTTTTTAATACCCGCAGTTACTCCAAAAATACCTTTAATAAACTCTTCTTTTTTCTTTTTTGTAATAATATTAACAATTGCTCCCAAAAAGTCTGAACCATAAGAACCAGTAGGATTATTGACTACCTCTACTTTATCAAAATCATTAATATCTAGTGTTTTTAATTCATTTGCCATTGCCTCAACACCATCAATAAAAAGTTTACCTTGTAATTTTCCATCTACCGTTATGGTATTGAATTGTTTATCTACATATAAATTAGGCACTGTTGCCAAAACTTCTAATCCTTTAGTATTCTCAATAAATTCCTTGTGGGCAATTTTATAAGAACTTTTCTTTGCTGTAACCGTCTCTTTTTCCTTTGAATTAATAACAACTTCTTTTAAATTTTCAATCTCTGGTACAGTTAAGTTGATATCTATTGTGTTGTTTTCTTTTAAATTATATATTTTTTGGATAAAAATCTTATATCCTAAAAATTTAACTCTTAACTCTAAACTGTCATTTTGTAAAAGTGTAATATCTGAAAATTTATAAATACCATTATTGTTTGTAATAGCAAATTTTGATATATTATTTATATGAAATTCAACTATAGCATCAGAAAGAGATTTATTTTCTGCTGTAATTTTACCAATAATGTTTATTTTTTGTTGAGAAAATACATTTATTGACATTAATAAAAAAACATAAAAAAGTTGTTTTGTTCTCATAAAAAAAATTGAGCTGTAAAATTAATTAAAACTTTCCTAACAATAAAATGTTAGGAAAGTATTTTTTAATAAAATAGTTAACAATTATTTTAAAAAACAATACAATTTATTAACATAATTAAGTAAATCGATAGTTTTTTAAAATCCATCTTAATTAATTATCTTATTCTGAGTATTGTCCATTAATGACCTGACCACTATCGGTTGTACCACAAGTTCCATAAGATTTACAACTACCTCCACTTTCAATTTTTTTTGCATTTGCATTTAAACTGCTAAAAGTTGCAATAGTTATTCCAAAAATTGCAAAAACAAATTTTAAATAATTTCTCATTTTATTTAGATTGTAAGATTAATAATTTAGGAAGCAGTACCAGTAATTTCACGACAGTCAGGTGTCCAACCACAATGCCCCGCCCCACTACAAGTAACGTTTTCTTGTGCTTTCGCTTTCACATTAGTACTTCCAAAAGTTGCAATGGTTACACCAAATACAGCAACTACAAACTTTAAATAATTCTTCATTTTTTTTAAATTAAGTTAATAAAATAGTTAAATTCATCATATATTTCTCGAGAACGTAAAAGATGCGTAGTTGAATTCAAATCCTATAATAATTTTATTGCTATCAATAAAAATATTTCTAATTGAACTTGAACTTAAATTATTATGTTTCAGAACAAAACTTTGTTTGTATTTCATAGTCTCTAATGAATATTCATCAATCATAATTGAAGTTTTCAAATCAGACCGTGAAGAAAAAACAAATATCTTATTATTTTTTACAAATATTCCCATATTACTCGTCCAAGTTCCACCTCTACTGTAAAAACTATCACCGTTGCTATTTTTCAATATTTTTGGTAAAGGTGTTTTATCATTTGTAGTTAATACTTTTGTATAAATCCCTTTAGAATTAAAAAAAAATATTTTTGAATATTTGTCACAGCAATAAATTAAATTTCTTTTGTCATAAGTTTCAGTAAAAAAACCAGAATATACAAGGTCATTTTTAGGCATAGACGATTCTTTACTCGGTTCTAAAATCATTGATTTAATTATTCTTTTAGTTGAAATGTTAATAACAAAAAATCCGGTATTAAAAATATTATCATTAAATAGTTCACCAAAACATAAATAATAATTTTGTGAATCCATTATTGGTATTAATGAAAAAATTTTTATATGATTCATTCCAACTTCTGTATTTTTCATTGTTTTAAAATCATATTGAAACAATTTAAATTTCATATTGTAAAAAAGTTTAGTTGAATCACTATAAATAATATTACTTAATTTAGGGAGTTTCACTTTTTTCCTTTTCTTTTTTTTAAAATCTAAATCTGAAATATATAGATTGTACATTATGCTATTTTTGTCATTGTAAATTATATCTCTTTCAACTATTAAATTATTAGATCTTATATACATGACATATTCACCTTTGTTCATTCTATCAAATTTATTTTCAAAATTTAATATATTTTTATTTGAATACTTACGATTAAAAAAATAATTGGATTTTGTAGGTTCAAATAAATTAAGCATAACTACACTAAATGTAATACCTAAAAAAACAGTAACTGTACCAATTAGCACTTTATTTTTCATCTGAAATATAATTAAAAATATAAAAGGAATATAATGACGATATTATTAGCCTAATATTTATGAGAATATGATATTTATATGATAAACCGTTAAGAATTCCTCCGCAACCACAAATTTCATATAATCCTTTATATCTTAAAAATGATATGTATAAAGTAAATGATAAAATTAAAAAACAAAAAACTAGCAATCCTTTCATTTTACTTATTATCAATAGCAAAATAATTGAAATCTCAATTATGATTATAATTACAGAAAAAATATTTGCGAATTCTTCACTAAAAAGAGTTGTTTTAATCAAATTAGTTCTGAAAGAATCTAAATTCATTAATTTATTAATGGAAGTATAACTGAAAAAGAAAATCAACAAAAGATAAATACTTTCTGCAATTAATTTTTTATTTGACATTTTATTTGTTTTTATTTCACAAAAATATTGACAAAATCTATAAAATAAATTATTTTTAAATTGTATTTTACAACTATAACGGTTTTTTTACTACTTTTGAGGCAGATTTTAATTTATAAAATTATGGATATTAAGCAAGTTTCTGAAAACATAAAAAAATTCAGAGAATTAAAAAATATTACACGTGAAAGAATAGCAAGTCAGCTAGACATGAGTGTAAGTGGATTCAGTAAAATTGAAAGAGGTGAAATCGACATTACAATTTCAAAACTCGATAAAATAGCAAAAATTTTAGAAGTTTCTCCTTCTCAAATTTTAAACTTTGATGCTACTACAATATTTAATGTTTCTAATAATAATCAAGTTGGTTTAGGTCAAAAAATGCAAACAATTAACAATACAACTAGTGAATATACAGAAAAGTATATAAAAAAACTTGAAGAAGAGATTGATAGATTAAAATCTGGATCAAAAAATTAAGTTTATAGATAAAAGTAGATTTTTTTGAATTTTAAAAAAAATATAAATATTAAACCAGTATACGTTGTAGGAAGTAATTAGATATTTATTTCATTTCCAATCGTGCCATGATAGGGTAATGATCGGAATTTTTAAAGTCGGAAAAATGGTTGAAATTTTTAATTTTAATTCTTTTATCAACAAAAATATAATCAATTCGAACAGGGTAATATTTGAAATGATAAGTTTCTCCAAAATGGGTTCCTGCTTCTTCAAACGCATCATTCATATCGCCTCTAATGCCTCTATACACATACGAATACGGACTGTTATTCATGTCGCCACAAATCAAAATGGGGTAGGGGCAATTTTTTTTATGGTTCATAATCAACTCTGCTTGCCGTTGTTGTTCCTTAAAGGCATTACTTATTCTGTTGAAAATTTGTAAAGATTTTTTTTCGCTTATCTGATGTTTTCCTTCGTTTAATTCATTTACATCAGGCGTTATTTTGATAGATTCTAAATGAATATTATATACCCTAATAGTATCTTTTCCTTTTTTGATGTCGGCAAATACGGCATTATTGTCAGAATTTGGAAACTCAATATTACCACTTTCAACAATGGGATATTTAGAAAAAATAGCTTGTGCCGTTTTAATGTTTTTGCCAAGCATCAAAATATAATTGTATTTATACACTCTTAAATTGACTTTTGACGCCGCAGAATATTCCTGAATACAAACAATATCGGCATTTTGATCATTAATAAAATTACGTATATTTTGAGGTATGTTATCGTCGTTTTTCCATTTGAATAAATTAAAAAGACGTACATTATAACTCATAACTTTAAAATCATTGTCAGATTTTGGAAGGTCTAAACCTGAAATTTTATAAAATTTGTTGATAAATGTAATGCCTAACAAAAGCACCAAACCCGAAAGGATCATTTGATTTTTGAATTGAATGAACCAATATATAAAATAAATAGCATTAATAATCAGAAAAAAAGGCAATATTAATGTAAGTACAGATAATAATGGAAATAATTTTGGAGCCAAAAAAGGTAAAACATAAGCAAGAAATGTAAGTATAGTAAGCACTATATTTAAAAAAAACATGATTTTGTTGAACCAAGAAAGGTTTTTCATTTTGTTTTGAATTTAATGCAAAAATAGAATAAATTTAGGTAAAGCAGCTATATATTTGAATCTTCTTTTTGAACCAAATACCTTATCACGGTTTCGGCAGCATATAAGCCAAAAAGGCCTGGCATATAACTGTTTGTTCCGTAAAAAGATTTTTTATAATTTGTACCATCTGTAATTTTAAGACTAGATTCGTCCTGAATTTCAGAAGAAAAAACAACTTTTACTCCTTTGTCTATCCTTACACCTCTTAGCCTTTTTTTGATGGCTTTTGCTAAATAACAATTTTGGGTTTTGCTAATATCGGCCACTTTTACTTTTGCTGCCTCCATTTTGCCACCTGCTCCCATACTCGATATGATTTTAACTTTTTTTCGTTTGGCGCCAATAATCAAATTGAGTTTTGGAGTTATACTGTCTATACAATCTAATACATAATCATATTCAGCAGAAATAATGTCAAATGCTTTTTCTGGCGAAAGAAATTCTTGTATTTTTATAAGGTTTAAATCAGGATTAATGTCTAAAAGTCTGCTGCCCACTACTTCTATTTTTGGTATTCCAACGGTAGAATGTAATGCAGGCAATTGTCTGTTGATATTGGTAATATCTACCACGTCACCATCAACAATGGTCATGTTGCCAACACCCGCTCGTGCTAAAAACTCTGCAGCAAACGACCCAACACCACCTAGTCCTACTACTAAAACATGTGCTTTTTTTAAATTTTGTAAACCTTCTTCTTTAAATAATAAAGCTGCTCTTTCTTGCCAAACTTTCATTTTTATTAAAATTTAAGTATTAATTATTGTATTAAAATTAGTATATATTTTTTCTTTTAAATCGGTATTTTTGATGCCTAACACGGTGGCTGCTTTGTCATAAATACTTTCAATTGAAATTTTTTGATCATCTGTTTCAAAAAATATTTTTTCTAAAGCTATATTTTGTAGTACATTTTCTAAATCTTTTTTTACTAACAAATGATGTCCAAACGACAAATAAAATCCATGTTTTATCAAAGTTTGAGCCACAGTTTTGTTTTTTGAAAATCCATGCACAATCATTGGAACCTCTATTTGTAATAATTTTTTATATCTTATAATTTCATCAAACGATTTTACACAATGCAAAATTAAGGGTTTATGATATTTTTTTGCTAATAAAATTTGTTTTTCAAACACCATTTGCTGCAAATCAAACGGAATGTTTGTTTTTTTATCTAGTCCACATTCTCCAATTGCAATACAATTTTTATGGTTAATATTTTTTTCTAATATTGTTAATTCTTGCTCTAAACGGTCTTTTATAATATACCATGGATGAATTCCTATTGTAAAATTAGAAATTGTTGAGTCAAACGACATAGGATACTGATTGACAACAGCTATTACATCTGCTTCATTGTTATGATAATGTGTATGGATGTTGATTAATTGCATTAATCGTGGTATTTTTTAACACCTGCCAATATGGCAATAGGCAAATCGTTTTCGAGCGGAATTATGGGGCAAGAATATTGGTGGTTGTAGGCACAATACGGGTTGTATGCTGTATTGAAATTAAGGATAACTGTTTCTTTTAGAGGGAGTTGCAAATCCATGTATCGCCCGCCAATATAACTTGTTTGTCCACATGTACTGTCTGAAAATGGCAAAAACAAATAATTGCTATATTCGGCTTTTCTGTTGGCATCTTTGTTTTGATATACGTTTAATTTGAATGATTTTCCTTCGATTTCAAAATACAAACTACCATATATTGTATATTTTGGTAAACGACTGCCTGATGTTTTCATTTCAAAAATGCAGTCTTTTTGGGCTCTTACAAAACGGGCTTCCACAATATATTTGTCGCTTATAGGATAAAAGTCCAAATGGTTGAAGGTTTTCAAATCTGCTTTTTGAAGCGGACTAGTTGTTGGGTTTTTATAGAAGAGATTTAAAGCTGTTTGTGCCTTTTGAGCTATTTCAATTTGATTTTGTGCAAAAGCCATTTGGACTACACTAAATAAGAAAATAACTAAAATTTTATTCATTTGTATTGATTTTAGATGTCAAAATATGTATTTTTTGTAATTTGATTATTGTTTTTACTATATAAGAAACGGTTTTAAAACTTTATTTGAACAGAATACATTAAAATTGTATTTTTGAAAAAAAAATATGTTTCAAATTTTAGCAAAAATAAACAAAATACTTTTACCTAGTTTTACAAAACAAAAATTAGATCTTGCAAAAGCTCAAAAATGGCAACTTTTGATTATAGGATGGCGATTTTATGTAACTAAAAATAGTTTGAAATAAGTAAATTATTGAAAAACAGCTGGTTATATTTGTTGCGAATATTTTATTTAAAAAAGGAATTAAAATGCTTGTTTAATCAAAAAAATCGATTAACTTTGCACCCGCAATAAGGCCTTGTGGCGCAACTGAATAGCGCATCTGATTACGGCTCAGAAGGTTATAGGTTTGAATCCTATCAAGGTCACGAAAACAAACCGTTAATTAGCAATAATTAACGGTTTTTTTATTTAATTTAGCAAAGGATCTTCGGGTAAATTGCTCCATATCAAATAATTACCTCCAATTTCAGTTATTTTTTGTTTCCACATGTTTTTACTTTTGATGCTTAAAATATTTTTTTGATTTGAATTGTTTGTAATCAACCATGATTTTTCTTTAATTTCATCCTCCAGTTGATTTTTGCTCCATCCCGTGTAACCTAAAAAAAATCGGATGTCGTCTTTTTGAATTAATTTTTGATTGATTAAATTAATGACCAATTCAAATTGCCCACCCCAATAAATACCGTCTGAAATTTCTTGACTATCTGGAATTAATTCAGGTTTTGTATGTATAAAATACAAATTATCTTGTTCGACAGGTCCGCCATTATATATTTTAAATGATGTATCTATTTGAGGAATAAAATCTTGAACGGTTAAGTCTAATGGTTTATTTAAAATAAATCCCAAAGCACCATTGGCATTGTTTTCGGCCAAAAGGATAATGGCTCGATTGAAAATATTGTCGCCAATAAGCGAAGGCTCGGCTATTAATAAACAACCTTTTTTGAAGTGTTTTAAACCCATATTACTAGTTGTCAAAAAAAAACCTTTCATTTTGTGAAAGGTTTTTTTGATGTTTTTATTACAAATTTAGTTTACTGCATTTTCTAATTCTGCACCAGCCTTAAACTTCACTACATTTTTAGCTGCAATTTGAATCGTAGCACCTGATTGTGGATTTCTACCTTCTCTAGCTTCTCTTTTTGTAACCGACCAAGATCCGAATCCTACTAAAGAGACTTTATCTCCATTTTTAAGAGTTTTTCCTACATTTCCTAGAAACGACTCCAATGCTAATTTAGCAGCTGCTTTAGTAATTCCTGCATCTGCAGCAATTGCATCGATTAATTCTGTTTTGTTCATAAATAATTGTTATTAATTGTTGGTAAAATATTTTATGATATAAAAAACAAATTTAGTTTTTTAAAAGTTCTTTGCAAGTATCTTTGTAAAATTTTATTCATTTTGTTAATAACTTGTTCGTTTTGTTAATAACATTTCGCAAAGACTTCTTTTTTTTCTTTATTTCATTAAAAAACCTTTGCTTTATCACTAATTTTCATCCCATTTAATATTTCAAATGCTTTCATTTGTTTTTTTCCAGGCATTTGAAGTACGTTCAGATGTATAAATCCATCTACGACGGCTACTTTTATGTCTTTTTTTGTACAAATTATTTGCCCAATACGAAAATCATGCGTCGTTTTGATAAAAACGGTTTCTAAAATTTTGATGTCAAATTGATGGATGTCATCTTCAAACTGGCACCATGCTCCAGGATAAGGACTTAAACCTCTAATTTTATTGTAAATATTGATACCTGTATCTTGCCAATTGATTTTACAATTTTCTTTGTTTAGTTTGTTGGCCGTTTTTAAGGATTCTTGTTCTGTTTGAATTGTAGTTTGAACGCTTCCTGATTCTATTAATTTTAAAGTTTCTATAACTGTTTCAGCTCCAATTGTTTGTAATTTATCATGCAAGCTTCCGGCATTTTCGTTTGAATGGATATTTATTTCTTTACTCCTAATTATTGCTCCTGTATCAATTTTTTCATCTATAAAAAAGGTAGTTACTCCAGTAGTAGTGTCTCCATTGATGATGGCCCAGTTTATTGGTGCGGCTCCTCTATAATTCGGCAACAAGGATGCATGCAAGTTAAAAGTACCAAATTTTGGCATTTTCCAAACAACGTCTGGCAGCATTCGAAAGGCTACAACTATTTGTAAATTGGCTTGTAGGTTTTTCAATTGTTCAAGAAAAATGCTGTCTTTTAAATTTGTTGGTTGCAAAATATTAAGATTTTTTTGCAAAGCATATTCTTTAACTTCCGAAAATTTAATTTTTTTACCTCGCCCTGCTGGTTTATCTGCAGCAGTAATTACACCAACCACATCATAACCTTCTGATAGGATACGATCCAAAACTCCTACTGCAAAGTTTGGTGTACCCATAAAAACGATTCTTAATTTTTCTGTCATTTTATACTGTATTTATTGTTTTTTAATAGTGATATTTGATTACAATCTAATAAAACTTTCAATCCATTTATAAGATCATTCGAATTGAGTTTGCTATAAATTTCTAATTCTCTCGAATCCATCTCTTGAACTTGTAATAATTTGATTATTTTATTTATTGAATTTTGATTGGGTGTTGCTTTTTGTTGTTTCGAGATACAGTTGGAACAAATGCCACAATTTGTTTCGGTGTTTTCGCCAAAATAATTCAAAATCAATTTGTTTTTACAATCGGTTTTGTTGGTTATAAATTGTAAAACAGCTTCAAATTGTGCTATTTTAAGTTGATTTTGTGTGGCTAAATGTTTTGAAATTTTATTTATTGTAAGTTTATCTTCTCTAATTTCATTCATGATCAATTGGGCATCATTATTTTTATGTGCCAATGCAATAACTCCTTTTTGATGTAATTTGGTTAAAATCAATTTTAATTTAGCTTCTTCGATTTGGAGTTTTTGTGCTAAATAATGGGTATTGATATAGGTTAAACCTTCATAAACACCAGGATAGTTCCTCAAAATTTGAACAATCAAGGCATCTTCCTCTGGGTTTAAACTGCGGTATCGAATGACTTCTTTGGAAGAAATAATAAAATGAATAGCAGTTTTTTCTGAATATTCATGGGATAATGTGATAATGCCTTGTCTGTCTAAAAATTGTATTGCCTGATATGTTTTTGTAATTGGAAATTGATATTTGGTGCAAAACTGATTCAAATTGAACGAATAGCTTTCATTAAAACCTTCGCTATAAGGTATTTGTAAATGATTGCATAGTTTTATATAAACTTCTGTCAAAAATATTTTGTCGGGCAAAATGTCTATTACTTGCGCTCTTGATTGTAAAAAATCAGCATGATGAAATAGCAAAATGCCATACGCTTTTTGGCCATCTCTGCCTGCTCGTCCCACTTCTTGATAATAATTTTCTAAATTATCAGGGATTTGTACATGTATAACTGTTCTTACATTTGGTTTATCAATTCCCATTCCAAAGGCGTTGGTAGCTATCATTACTTGCACTTTGTCCGTCATCCAAAGCGACATGTTTTTTTGTTTTTCACTAGGATGCAGGCCACCATGATAAATACAAGCTGTAAACCCCATTTGTGTTAATTTATTTAAGTAATCATGGCATGATTTTCTATTTCTAACATATATTATTGACGATTCTTTGTTTTTATTTAATATTTGTTGAATTCTAAACAGTTTGTCCTCTATTTCAAAAGTCATATAAGCCAAAGTAGGTCTGGCAAAAGATTTTTGAAAAACCGTAGCTTTTTCTATGCCTAACTGAACCAAAATATCAGATATTACCCTCGATGTAGCCGATGCTGTTAAGGCTATAAATGGAATTTTTGGAAAAAATGTTTTGAGTTTTGCAATTTTTAAATAAGCAGGTCTAAAATCATGCCCCCATTGCGATACACAATGGGCTTCGTCTATGGCTATTGTGTTGATATTGAGTGTTTTAATATTATCAAAAAGCCAGTCGATTTGTAATTTTTCTGGCGAAATGTATAAAAATTTATAATTTCCAAATCTACAATTATCTAACAAAATGAGGGTATCATTTTCAGAAATGCCCCCTGTTAATGCGATGGCATTGAGGCCTATTTTTTGTAAGTTTTCTACTTGATTTTTCATTAATGCTATTAATGGCGAAATTACAAGGCACAATCCTTCTTGCAGTAAAGCTGGAATTTGAAAACAAATCGATTTTCCCCCTCCTGTAGGTAAAATGGCTAACGTATCTTGTCCTGAAACAACCGAATTTATAATCGCTTCTTGGGGTTCACGAAAGGCATCGTGCTTCCAATATTTTTGTAATATTTCAATTGATGTCATCTACATTTTATACGTTAATATTTTAATTTTTTTATTAATATTTAAAAATGATTTAAAATAAATGCTGTTCTTTTTGCTACAGTATCTTTGGGTACTTCTATCAATTGGTAGCCATAATCTTGATATGTTGCTACCAAATGCTTGTGAATTAATTGAGATTGTTCAAAATTTTCGTATCTTTCATTGTCGCTCACATAGATATGCTCCCAAGGGGGTAAAATAAATATCTTGGTATATTGATATTTTTGGCAAACCTCTATAAAATGTTTAGGATAACTGTCGCCAATGTAGTGCATATAAGCCAAAACATCGGGCAAACCTCGGTCTATAAACACCAAATGGGCTGTCTCATTTTGGGCATTTTCGAATTGTTTTTTACGACCTTCTAATAGCATTTCGCTAAAAAGCAAAGGCTGTTCTAAAAAAAGTTGGGCAATGCCATTTTGTTGTGCTTCTAAGGTTACTTGTCTGGAAATTTCAGGATAACAACAATGCCCTTGTTGGGTTAAATGGTTGATTAGCGATGTTTTACCAGTTCCTGGCCCTCCAATAATTACAGCTATTTCTTTATTCATAAATACGTTAGAATAATGGATTAAAGGTTTTTATTGTGTTTCTTTAATTCTTCGTAGGATTGGTTTATTATAGTGGTTAGCTCCTCTCCATTGAATTTTTGATCGCCAATGCCATAATAAAATTTAATATCGTTGCCATTCCATAAATATTTGATGCCAGGCGTGTCTTTGCCCATGCCTAAAATTTTCCAAAACGGAATGATTTCTACAATTTTATAAGGATAGCTTGCTCCCGCTTCTTTAAAAAAGTCAGGTATCAAATCGGCCTCTTCATTCATAAATATTACCGACAAAGGCGGCATCGAAGGGTTTTTTAGCCTCATGGCCGTAAGTTCTTTTGCAGCGGCTCTACAATGCTCGCAACCAGGTACAAACAAACACATTATTTTTTTACCTTGATCTATGTGCGAAAAATAGGATTTAAACCCTGATTTAACTTTTTTAGGTTCGTTTTGTGTTTTTTCTTCAACTTTTGTTACACTGTCTTTTGCTTTTACAGTTGGTTTTATTGCAGCTATTGTACTGTCTAGCGTAACGGTTTTTTTAGTTGGTACTTCTATGCTAACACTATCAATTTCAGTTGGTTCTATGGGGCTTACGCTGTATTTTGATGCAACAGGTTGTATAGGAGCCAGCATGAATAGTCCCAAAATACAGCCCAGCAACACGGTAGTTAAAACCCAAAAATTGCCTTTTGAAAAACTTAAATTTTCATAAATTTTATACAAATACCCCAACAATCCTATAGCTACTATGTTTTTGATGATGGCTTCGATAGGAGTCATAGGTAATAATTCTCCAAAACAACCACAATTACCAGAATTACCACCAGTTAAAAAGGTTACGTAGCTTAAATGTCCTACAAAAACTACAAGCAAAAGGATTGTAGCTGGTATAATAATTGTTTTAAGGTAATTTTTTTGAAGCAACAAAAAACCTAAAGCAAATTCTATTCCAATGAGGATTCTAGAAAAATAAGGGGCTACTTGTTCTGAAAATCCCAAACTATACAACTGTTTGACCTCAAATGTTGAAATGGCAAAATAAGGCGATGGGTATAATTTGGCCACTGCCGAAAGTAAAAACAATAAGGCAACTACAATACGAATTGCCCATGTAATATAATTTTTATTTGCATTCATATTTTTTATTTTTGTAAGTTAAAATTCATTAAAATTAAAGCGAAAACAGCATAATTTATCATGTCCTGATAATTAGCATCAATGCCTTCGGATACGATTGTTTTTCCAAAATTATCTTCTATCTGTTTGACTCTTAGTAGTTTTTGCAAAATTAAATCGGTTAAGGAGCTCACCCTCATGTCTCGCCAAGCTTCGCCATAATCGTGATTTTTGGCTTCCATCAAATTTTTTGTCCAATGTATTTTGGCTTCATATAGTTGTATCGAAGTGGCCAATTCTAAATCGGGTTGTGTGGCCACTCCCAATTCTAATTGTATCAATGCCATTACGGCATAGTTGATAATGCCTATAAATTCGCCCGTTTCATCTTCGTCAATTTTTCTGGATTGATTTTCTTGTAAACTCCTGATTCTTTGTGCTTTAATGTATATTTGATCTGTTAGCGAAGGCAATCTTAAAATCCGCCATGCACAACCATAATCCTTCAATTTATTGATATACAACGACTTACAAATGTCTATTACAGCATCATATTCTTTTGAGGTATCCTTCATTTTTATTTTGTATATTTGTGTCAAAATTAATCATTTTTTTGATATTATAAAATGAATTTTCAAAACAACACATTACAAACTTCACAATCCTTGAATTGTAACGGTACATTAATTGATTTGTCTATCCCAAAAGTTATGGGCATTTTAAACCTCACGCCCAATTCTTTCTACGATGGAGGACATTTTACAAACCACAATCAAGTGTTGCATCAAGTGGAAAAAATGCTTCAAGAAGGGGCTACTTTTATAGATATTGGGGCTTATTCGAGTAAACCAAACGCCGAATTTGTTTCTGAAATGGATGAAATAAACCGACTAAAGCCTTTCCTTAAGCATATTATTAAAGAATTTCCGGGAATATTGGTTTCTATAGATACTTTTCGTAGTCGTGTTGCACAATTTGCAGTAGAAAATGGGGCTTGTATGGTTAATGATATTGCCGCAGGGACATTAGACGAAAAAATGTTTGAAACGATGGCTCATTTGCAAGTACCTTATATTATGATGCACACACGGGGTACACCTCAAAACATGCAAAATTTAACACATTATAATCATTTAATTAAAGAAATAAATGAATATTTTTCTGAAAAAATAAGTAAAGCCAAACAACACGGTATTACTGATATTGTCATCGACCCTGGATTTGGATTTGCCAAAACCTTACAACAAAATTACCATTTGATGCAGCATTTATCGCTTTTAAATATTCATGATTTGCCTATTTTAGTTGGGATTTCCAGAAAATCAATGATCTATAAATTGCTAGAAACTACCCCAACCCAAGCCTTAAATGGGACAACAGTTTTGCATACAATAGGCTTACAAAAACAGGCTAAAATTTTGCGTGTGCACGATGTAAAAGAAGCCATAGAATGTATAAAAATAGTACAATGTTTGACTTAATTTGTATCTCATTTAAAATAACATTATGAGATAGATTTTTATTTGTAATTTTAAATATTAGTTTGTTTTTTCTTTTTTGAATGTAAAAAAATTACTGCAATGGCAGTTGTAACAATCCCCATAACCAAAGCTCCAATGGTGCCTTGTATTGTATAATTATAATAATTAAAATAGGCTTTTGCATCTATTTCAGACGGATAATAACCCAACGCAACAGACCGTTTGATCATATTAGGAAAATAAGATGGAGAAATTATATAAGTAGTTACCCATTGTGAAATTGGGGTTAAAATAGCTATAAATACTGATAATATTACTCCGGATTTCAAACCTTGTTTGTATTTCATAATTCCATTGTAATATTGCTTTTTTTTGTTGTTTATTGCAAATACCATTGTAATAATAGCTGGTATTGCAAAAAAGTTTGTAACATACATTTGATAATCTATGTATTTATCATGAAAGCCCAAAAGTTTTTCCAATAGCATCCAAAGCACCACGATACAATTAAAGAGCAATGCCCATTTCATTTCAATTTTTACATTTTTCATGTTTATTATTTTAAGGTTTTTCTTTCCAAATTTGATCTGAAATTGGAAGGTATTCTGGCAAAGCAGCCGAGCCGTACCAATACAAAACATCATAATCTAACAAACCGTTTTTTATTGCAGGATCGGATTGTAGGAGGTCTTTTGCTGCCTCAATGGATTGTATATTGTGTAATATAAAGATACCTCTATAATTTTTATCATTTTTTTCAAAAGGGCCAGCCACTATGAGTTTACCTTCGTTGACTAATTTATTGATGTTGGTCATGTGACCTTTGAAAATATCATGGATTAATTTTTGATCTGCAATTTGAGTTTGCCCCGTTTTAAGTATCACAAAATAATATCCTTTCATTCCATATTGATTGGCACCTAGTTTTTCGGCTAAAATTTTATTATAATTTGGATTGGAATTGTTTTGTTCGACTTGTATTGTTTGTCCGATTGCCATATAGGACAACAGCGTTGTTATTATGATAAGTTTTGTTTTCATTAGTTTTTTGTAAGGTGTTCCTATTTGTTTTAAACAACACATTTTCGGGTTAAACCCCCTTTTTTTGTATTGATTGGCATATATTGTGGTTACAAAAATATATTATTTTTTTAATAAAACCATTTTTTGCATTATATTTGTATTGCCATTTATAGTTGGAAATACAATTAAAACTCAAAGGACTTTTTTTATACTGATGTTTTATAGATAAAAGGTTATAATTGTATGTAGTGCCGCTGTTATTCAGAAAGACTTGTTGCATTTGGGATAGTAGTAGAAATCCTTTTTTGAGGCTTTTTTTGCCTCAAAAAAAATTATTTCACAATATTTCATTTCTTTTGGAGTTCAATGAACGTCGTTTGAAACGGATCGCCCGACCTTTGGGGAACGCCCAAATAGAGCGATGCTACTTTTTTATTTGTTGGTAATTTTATTATATATAATTCAAAAAATATAATATTTTTTTAATTTTAATACACTAAGTTTTAAATAGATGTATTTATAAATGTAAATCAATATGAACAAAAATATACTTTCGTTATATGAAATAGCACAAAAACCGATTAGAACGATTATTGGACTGATGTCTGGAACTTCGCTCGACGGACTAGATGTGGCTTTGTGTGAAATAACGGGTTCTGGCCAGAATACCAAAGTAACTTTGATAGAATTTGAAACCCTACCTTATACAGAGCAGACAAAAGAAGCGATTCGGAAGGTTTTTGCGAAAAAGCAAATTGATTTTCCCTATTTAGCAATACTTAATGAGCAGATTGGCTTGTGGCATGCCAACCTGATTTTAGATTGTTTAAAAAAATGGAATAGAGCCCCAAACACTGTCGATTTAATAGCCTCGCACGGGCAAACCGTGATGCACTCGCCTAGTCATTTACATCAAATAGAAAATAGTCCAAATGCCACTTTGCAAATTGGCGATGGCGATCATATTGCGGTTCAAACGGGTATCATAACCCTCTCGGATTTTAGGCAAAAACATGTGGCCGCAGGAGGCGAAGGGGCACCACTGGCAGTGTATGGCGATTATTTTTTGTTTGGAACATCTACAGAAAACCGCATCATGCTCAACCTTGGCGGAATTGGTAATTTTACTTTTTTGCCCCAAAATCAAAATCCAGAACAAGTGTTTGTTACAGATACTGGAACGGGCAACACCCTTATAGATGCTTGGGTTAAGCGATGTTTTCCCGGCTTGAATTTTGACCAAGATGCTCAATTGGCTCAAAAAGGAACTGTAAATATTTTGCTGTTAGAGGCCTTAAAAAACCATCCTTTTTTTGAAAGTCCGTTTCCAAAATCAACAGGGCCGGAACTATTTAATATACAATATGTTCAGGAGGCATTAAGCAAAAGCCAAACACAACAGCTTGCTACAGAAGATGTGTTGGCAACCCTAACCCGATTTAGTGCCGAAACAGCTGCAGAGGCCATTGAATATTGTATAAACCAACAGCATGATTCAAACGAAAAATACACTGTATATGTGTCTGGAGGCGGCATGCACAATCCATTGTTGATGCAGCATTTAGCCTCGTTATTGCCTTCTATTGCCTTTCAAAAAACAGATGATTTAGGCATAAATGGCGATGCTAAAGAAGCGATTTTGTTTGCCATTTTGGCCAATGAAACCCTTGTAGGAGGCACAACAAATTTTGGTAACAAGCAAGGTGTTCCTTCGGTTTCTATGGGTAAAATTTCATTTCCTGATTAAAAAAAAGCTTCAACTTAAATTTATTAAGAAGAAGCTGTTTTTTTTATTAAAAATCACCATATTTTATGGGATTTTTGTATAGTAAAATATGATTTTTCTTTAAAAGTTTTAGAATTACTTTTTTTTAAAATAAAAAAATCTTTTTATTTACGTTCTTTCAACACCATATCAATTGTAATGGCACTGGCAATAATAGCAACTTTATGATCCAGATGGTTCAAATTGGGGTTGATTTCGACTTTATATTTGTCTGCCGATGTAAATAATTCTTTTACCATGCCGTTCCATTTTTTTGAAATACTGCCAATATTTTCATTGTTTGGATCGGTTATATTAAATTCCCAGGCTTTCCAATCGCCAGAAATTTCTGCAATTAAAGTATCCTGAAGGTCTGTTATCATGAATTTTGGTTTAAAAAGTTTGAATTTTTGTTTTATCATGCCAATTTCATTCCCTTGTTGGTTTTTGATCATGATTTTCGACATCCAAAAAGTCCAACCTCTACTAATTGAAGCTACAATTTGCCCTTGGTTGTCTGTAATTTCTAACTCAAAAGGCATCATGGCTTTATTGATGATTAATTGTAACATTTTTTGTCCAAAACTTAATTTTTGTTTGATTATTCCAATTTGGTCGCCGTGTTCGTTGTATATTTTATAGCTGTTTTCAAATTTGAAAAATTGTACTTTTTCATCGATAAAGTAATGGTTGGTATCAAAAAAATGAGTTTGCATAGTCAAGTAATTGAGTTTTATAATTAAATTTTTATTTTATTAGCAAATATAAATAATAAAATTTTTAAAAAAACATTTTTATTGATTAAAAAAAACAAATGATACATTATAACTTTATCATTAAACCAAATCTAAAATTGCGGCCTCTGGTATTGTATCCGATATTTTCTACAAATTTTTCATTAAAAATGTTTGTAATATTACTAAATACATCCAAACGATCTTTTATCAATTGGTACCTAATGGAACCATTTACCCATTGATAGGAAGCTAAAACGGCATCCACTTTTTGATAATTTTCATCAAAATAAAAATCGTTTTTGCTGTCCACATATTGATAATTCAGATTGATATGGGTACGTTTTTGAATTTGATAATCTAATGCAACATTTACTTTATGTTTTGGAATCAATCGGTTGAGGGCTTCATCTACATGAATATAAGTATAATTAGCTTGGCAAGACCACTGATGGTTGAAGCGATATGCCCATTCGGTTTCGATGCCTCGAGCTTTGTTGTTGCCATCAATATTTACATACATTCCTTCATAAGTTACAGGGTTGGTATAAAAACCTATAAAATTTTCTTGTTCTCTGTAAAAACCTACTAAATTTACTTGCCCTTTGTTTTTCAAAAAAGTAGTTTCAAAACCCATTTCAACAGTTTTGTTTCGTTCTGGAGTCAAGTTTTTGTTGCCATATTCAGAATACAGTTGGTACAAACTTGGCGTAAGAAAAGCGGTTGAGATAGAACTGATGAGTTTGATGGGTGTTTTTTTGAAAGTATAAGACGGATTGATATGATACACCCATTGATTACCATATTGACTATGATGGTTGAGTCTAGCCCCCACATTGACATTTAATCCAAAAATACTGTTGTAAACCCCAGAAAAATAGGGGTCGGCCATGTTAAATTTAGCATTTTCGGCCATGATGTTGCTATACGAGCTGGTATAGTTCATATTATTGAACTGGAATTGAGTACCTGTTATTAGGAAAAAACTTTTAGAAAAAACATATTTATTAAACGCATCTACATTTACATTTTTAGAAGCATAAGCATCTTGTGATACATCATTTAAAAAGCTATAATACGTTTGATAATCCCTTTTGATTGTAGTAAAGCCCGTTTGTAAGGTTAGTGCACCTTTTGTATATTGCCATTTTGGACTGATACCAAACCGAATTTGCTCTGATTTAGATACGTTTTTATCGGTATCATTGGTATTAGAATGGTTGTAGGTACCATCAAAATAAGAAGTTACTTTGTCAAACTGTCCTAAAAAATCCACTTGTAATGCGGCATTTAATTTGTAGTTTATTTTACCTAAATAATTCAATTTAGACAACCGATCGCTTTCATAAACTATTCCTTTTTCGGGTTCGGCAATTTGCGAAATACCTTTTGTTTCCGTACTATTTATCATGGCTAAATAGTTGATTTTTTGGTATTTACCTTGTAAAGAAAAACCAGCGTTGATGTCTTCTGGGCTGCTTTTTTTTGTCCAAGCGGTATTGTTTGTACCGCCATTTAAATAAGCTTTGGCTTGTATTTTTTGATTTCCTGTTTTTTTCAAAGTAATATGAATTACTCCTGTTGCAGCACCCGATCCGTACAAGGTACTGGCGGACCCTTTCATGATTTCGATACTTTCTACGGCCTCTGTGCTTAATAATCTTAAATCAAATTCCATACTAATTCCAGAGGCATCCACAACGGGTTGCCCGTCTATCAAGATCAAAACTTGATTGTTTTTGCCTCCTCTAATGTAGTACCCCAAGTTTTTGCCATTGCCACTTTGATTGCCATTCATTTCGATACCAGCAACGGTATTGAGCACCGTGGCAACAGACTGCCCAGCAAAATTTTGAAGTGCTTCACTCGAAATTTTTGTAATCACTTTACCCGATTTTTCTTTAGATAGGGCAAATTTTGAATCCAATACTACTACTTCGTCTAACGTTGTGGTGTTTTCAATTTTTTTTTCTTGCGACCACACGCAAACACTCATCAATGCAGTAATTACACTGATTTGAACCTTTTTTTTGTTCATTTTTTTAAACATTTTTAAATCATAAAAATGGGAGAAAAGCACGGAATTTACCCATACCCAAACCTTTTTTCCCGAAAGTTTGATACTCGTTTTGAAATGGGCAGGTCTCCTGGCTTGCGTCTTGTTGTGTACCTTCCCATCATTTTTTTGATAGTGGTTTTGTAGATTACAACAAGCTTTTTAGCATACAGTTGCGGGTACAGCTCAGGCATTGCACCTGATTCCCTTTTAATATTGTTATTTTTTTTCGTAAGAAATAACAACAACCTCAATTCGGGTGCAAAGCTATAACTTTTTTTTTATTTTTAAAGCCAAATAACTTTTATATTTGCAAATTCATAAAAATGAGTCCATGAAATTATTTATTGAAAAAGTACTGTTGTATTTAGGTCTATTTTTGTTGCTGTGTTGTCAAAGCAAAACCGATAGCAAACCATCAAAACCCCATAAACCTAATGCTATAATTAAATATGCCAAAGGACTTTCTATAGTCCAATACAAAGATGTAGCCGTAGTTACCATAGAGGACGCTTGGCCCCACGCCACAGAAAAATTTAAGTATATACTTTATAAAAAAAATGCTGTTGTACCCGATTCTTTAAAAAAATTTACTGCTATACCAGTTCCTATCAAAACATTAGTGGCCACCTCTACCACATTTGTATCGGCTTTAGAAATGCTTGATGTAGAAAATGCTTTGGTTGGTTTTCCGCATTTAGAGTATATTTCGTCGCCAAAAGTAAGACAACGAATTGAGGCGGGTTTTGTAAAAGAATTGGGAAACAATCAAGCCTTAAATATAGAAACGATTATCGATTTGAACCCCGATATTGTAATGGCTTATGGGATAGATCAGCATAATCCAGAGTTGGAAAATTTACAAAAAAGTGGCTTAAAAGTAATTGTAAATGGCGACTGGAACGAACAAAGCCCTTTGGGGAAAGCAGAGTGGCTTAAATTATATGGTTTGTTATTTGATCAGGAAAAAAAGGCCAATGAATGGTTTCAAAAAATAGAAAAATCTTATCAAAAAACCCAAAAACTAGCAGCACAAGCAGCCTCAAAACCAACCGTTTTGTGTGGTGCCATGATCGAAAATCAATGGTTTATGCCACAAGGCGATTCTTGGGGAAGTTTGTTTATTAAAGAGGCCAATGCTACATATTTGTGGGGCAATACTCACGGTACTGGTAGCTTGTCTTTATCATTTGAGGCGGTGTTGGAAAAAGCCCAAAAAGCCCAATTTTGGATTGGCCCTGGCGATGCTACATCACTGGCGGATATGCCACAAAAAAACATACATTATACCCAATTTGACGCTTATAAAAAGAAGCAAATCTATACGTTTAGCACCAAAAAAGGCCCAACTGGCGGTGTGCTGTATTATGAAATGGCACCAAACAGACCCGATTTGGTATTGCTTGATTTGGTTAAAATTTTGCATCCCGAGCTTTTGACCAACCATCAATTGATGTTTTTTGATCAGTTACAATAGTTCTTATTTTTAATAATATTATGCTTTTTGTGGCTTTATATTTATTATTTTGTATTAAAATTTATTCTATTTCTTGTGTGTAATGATTAATGTTATACCTTTGCTGAAAAAACTATTGAATACTCCTTATTTTTTTATCAATAGTAGTAAAAGATTTACATAATAAACTAAATTTTTGTTTATTCATTCATCATAAATTATTTTTTGCGTCGCTTGTGGGTTTATGCTTTGGTTTGTATATTTTTTAATATATTTTAGTCAATGTCGTTAAGTTAAGCAAATGTATAAAAAAGCCAATAGAATAGGCACTTTTTCTGAATTTATTACTTGATTTATTTTGTAGTTATAATTTTTATATTTACATTTACAGGGTATATAGGGGGTAACTCTATTGCATTAAAAACATTAGAATATAGAGAAAATTTAACATTAAATATTGACTATGAGCTTAATAACGAAGCATTCGTCAGCTGTTCAAAAGACGGCAGTGAAGGGGTATTTACTAGAGATAGAAAACTGACTATCAGGGATTTAGTTTTTATTATTATGAACCAATGTCGTTAAGTTAAGCAAATGTATAAAAAAGCCAATAGAATAGGCACTTTTTCTGAATTTATTACTTGATTTATTTTGTAGTTATAATTTTTATATTTACATTTACAGGGTATATAGGGGGTAACTCTATTGCATTAAAAACATTAGAATATAGAGAAAATTTAACATTAAATATTGACTATGAGCTTAATAACGAAGCATTCGTCAGCTGTTCAAAAGACGGCAGTGAAGGGGTATTTACTAGAGATAGAAAACTGACTATCAGGGATTTAGTTTTTATTATTATGAACTTTAAAAGTGCAACTCAAAGAGAACTAGACAGGTTTGTAAAAACAGTTACTAGTAATGATTTCTCCGTTAGAGAAGTATCAAAAAGTGCTTTTACTCAAGCAAGAGCAAAATTAAATCCTTGGGCGTTTAAGCGTTTAAATCAAGTTGCTGTAGATACTTTTTATGAACAAGCTCCATTTTTGAATTGGCACGGAAAAAGGCTTTTGTCAGCTGATGGTACAAAACTTTTACTTCCAAAACACGATACTATTAAAGAAGAGTTTGGTTCAACTTTTTATGGTCCAAAAGCCGATAGTGAACAATCAATGGCTTTAGGTTCAATATTATATGATGTTTTAAACCAATTGTGTTTAGATTCTGAAATTGAAGGCATTCATATTTCAGAATTGGATTTGCTAGAACGACATTTAGCACACGTAAAGCAGGGAGATTTATTGTTATTGGACAGGTTTTATCCAAGTAAATGGCTATTTTTTCTGTTAATGGCAAAAGGTGTTGATTTTTGTGTAAGGATGAAAAATGACTGGTGGAAAATTGTGGAGACATTTACAAATTCGAAGGATATGGAACGAATTGTAAGTTTCAAACTTCCAAAGAAAGATTATAAAAAATTATCTGCCTACCCTGAAATAATTGACCAAGAAATAAAATGTAGGTTGGTAAAGGTTGAATTAGAAACTGGAGAAATTGAAATTCTATGTACTTCATTGACAGACACATTAGAATATAAAATTGAAGAATTTAAGACATTATACCATTTGCGATGGAATGAAGAGGAAGCCTATAAATTGCTAAAAAGCAGGATAGAGTTGGAAAAATTTTCAGGTAAAACAGCAAAAGCTGTTAGACAGGATTTCCACGCAAAAGTGTTTTTAATGACATTGTGTTCTGCATATGCCTTCCCTATTGAAGAAAAATTAAGAGAAGAATATAACCAAGAAAAAAGAAAAACTAAACATGCTCAAAAACCAAATAAAACCCACGCACTAGCAACCTTATCTGATATGCTTATTCCAATATTTATAAAAAGGAAGCTAAATGAATTTCTAGCCTATTTTGATGAAATGGTATATAAAACAAGGGAAATCATTAGAAAAAATAGGTCGGTTGAACGCAAGAAAAAAACTAAAAAACAATATTATATGAATTATAAACCCTTATAACCTTAACTTAACGACATTG
>NZ_MUGT01000180.1 GCF_002217205.1 Flavobacterium branchiophilum NBRC 15030 = ATCC 35035
TTGCAAACCTCAAAGGTTTCCAAAACCTTTGAGGTTTGCAAATGGAATACTAGAAGGATTGCCCTTGGTAACACCTCCAAAAATGGCAACCTAGCCCCGACTGGAGTGGAAATCCTTTTTGTTTTTTCTTTAAAAACAAAAAGATTGTAGCGTAAGGCGGGAACTGCCCCTGCGTGGAAATGCCAAAAGTGGCTGCTGCTAATAACTTTTAGCACCTCCTTCAGTGTCTGGGGGGCTCTTATACTACTACCACCCCGACCATTTGGGAACATCAACGGCTTTAACAGATTATTTTGGTAATGCATACCAAATCAGAGATTCATCGAACTCCGCTGAAAAAAATACCAAAGTGAGATAATTTTTCTTAAATTTGCCTTTTGGAGAAATAAAATTCATCGAACACCGCTGAAAATAAACGCTTGTGAGATAGACAATGGCACAACAACTTGGCAACAACTATTATGTTTAACGGCAAGGAGCTAGACGACGAAACAGGGTTTTATTATTATGGAGCGAGGTATTATGACCCGAGGGTTTCGATTTTTCAATCAACAGACCAAATGGCTGAAAAATATCCAAATGTTAATCCTTATGCTTACTGTTTTCAAAATCCAATAAATTTAATCGATCCTAGTGGAATGGAGCCAGATGATCCTCCAGCCAAAAACATCTACATTGTCTTAGATTATAATGCAAATATAAAGTCAGGTGACAAGAATAGAGAAACTATTGAGTTTCAAGGTATGGAAAAAGAGGGTTGGCATGGTATATATGCAAGTGATATAAAAGATGCATCTAATCAACTTTCTAGTTATTTAGGTAATACTAAGGCTAACAACGTAGTATTAGAAACTCATGGAGGTCATCAAGATTATACGAATTCGAATGGCGAAGTGACTAGAACAGGTACATATTTTTCAACAGATAATAATAATGGACAAATTATCAATGATTTAGATTTAAAAAAATCAATTGAAGGAAGTAATACAAAAAATCAATCTGATGTTAGTGCACTGCTTAGTATTGTTAATAGTATAAATGAAGGAGGTAATTTTTATTTACAATCTTGTAATACTGCTGATAGTGATAACTTTTTAAATAATTTAGGAACTTTAACAGGAAATAGTATTAATTTATTTGGTTCAACTGAGTTTTGTGGACCTCGTTTTCAATTAAACAAGTCAAATGAATCGCATGCTGTTTATAAACCAGGTAGTAATGGTACTGGTCTAGCCCCC
>NZ_MUGT01000181.1 GCF_002217205.1 Flavobacterium branchiophilum NBRC 15030 = ATCC 35035
ATTTTTAGAAGCTTTTTTGGTGGCAATTTTAGAAAAGTTATTATTATTGGCGAAGGTCAAAATGTTTGGCAATTGTCTGATTTTTTTTTAAATAATACAGATTTTGGATATAAATTATTTAAAGTATTTACCCCAACAGCCGATAATCTGTTTATTGAAAAAAGTTTTCAATATGTTAAAGAATATAATATTGATGAAATTTATTGTTCTTTGCCTAATTTGTCTAAAACACAAATTAAACATTATATAGATTTTGCAGATAACAATTTGAAAACCCTCAAATTTTTGCCAGACAACAAAGAAATCATTTCTCGAAGTATCAATTTTGATTATTATGGTTATATTCCAGTGATATCGTTGCGAAATATTCCTCTTGATAGTTTTCGAAACAAATTTATAAAACGGGTTTTTGATATTGTTTTTTCTATCCTTGTCATTGTTTTTGTTTTGTCTTGGATGATTCCTTTAATTGGATTATTGATAAAATTAGAATCCAAAGGACCTGTTTTTTTCAAACAACAACGCAATGGCTTGAATTATCACGAATTTAGTTGTTTGAAATTTCGTTCCATGAGGTTAAATCCTATTGCAGATTTGGAACAAGTTCAAAAAAATGACCCACGAATTACAAAAATAGGTAAATTCATTCGCAAAACAAGTATCGATGAAATGCCACAGTTTTTCAATGTATTATTTGGCTCTATGTCTGTTGTTGGCCCCAGGCCACACATGGTAAGCCATACAGAAATGTATGCCAAAAGTGTTGATAAATTTATGGTACGGCACTTTATCAAACCAGGAATTACTGGATTAGCACAAACCAATGGTTTTCGAGGCGAAGTCGAAAACGAGAAAGATATTATTTATCGTGTGCGTTATGATATTTTTTATCTTGAAAATTGGAATCTAATGCTCGATTTGAAAATAGTAATTTTGACAATAATAAACGCCATCAGGGGCGATAAAAAAGCCTATTAAAATAAGTTTTTACGCTATTTTTATAATAATCTACAATATTGTAATTATCTATTTTACACTAAAGTGTTACATTAAAATACATCAAAAGCCACCAAATTGTCCATTTGTTTTTGTAAATCAAATTGCTGATTAGCTTGTTCAAAAACTTGTCGCTTTTTTTGGTCAATCTCATCTTTTGTCAATAGAGAAATGTTTTTCAAAACGTTGTTAAAATCTTCAAAATCAGTAACTTTTGCCACCCAACCCAAGTTGTTTTGTGCTACTATTTGCTCGCCCTCGCCACCTCCAAAATATAAAATTGGGAATCCAAGCAAACTGTATTCAAATATTTTTGAAGGCACAGAACCATATATCCTGTTTTTGAGAGGTACAACGGCTATATCCATCGTTTGCAGTTGTTGGTGTAATAATGTTCTGTCTAGCATACCATGAAACACCAACTTATTAGCCATTCCGTTTGTTTCAATCAATGCTTCTATAGCTTGTCGTTCGGCTCCTTCGCCAAATAGGTGAAACTCTATTGGCAAATTTTTCAAATGGATTTGCTTACATAATTCAAAAATACCTTGTGCCACACCCAACAACCCAGCATAAAAAATCCGAATGGTGCCATCTGTATGGCACTTCAAATTAAAAACAGCATTATCATATACAGGATAATTGCGATACAAATAACACGGTTGTGGATGCCCTAAATTTTGAATATGTTCCAAAATTTCGAGAGATTGACCTAATATAACGGTGCTTTTTTGATAAATATTTTTTTCAAAATAACAGGCCATTTGGTGCGACACACTATTTTTGGCTATCAACTGAAGTTCTAATGCAGCCAAAGGCCAAAGATCCGAGACGTTTAAAATGATTTTTTTTTGTTTGAATTTCAAAATAATAATTGCCAAAAACGACAATAACAATGGAGGAGATTGAACGATAACTTTTTTGGGTGTTTTAAAAAAAAGCAAGTAAAAACCTAAAAAAGAAGCAAACGAAACAACCGAAAGTAAACGTTTTACTATATTTTTACTATTACTTGGATAAATCCAAAGCCGCTTGGTTTTGATGCCATTTATCGTTTCATGAACAATAAATTTTCCTTTATATTGTTCAAAAATACGCCCATTTGGATAATTTCCCATAGGGCAAATTACCGTTACCTGATAGTTCAAATGGTTTAAATTTTGAGCCAATTGTGCTATTCTGTTGGCTGCGGCCCCTTTTTCTGGCGGAAAATAATTTGTAAGTATAAGTATTTCGTTCATTTATTTTTCTTGTATTAATAGATTGGTATCATTGCTAATCCAATTTCAATTTCTTGAATGGCTATTAATCCTAATGGCTACATTCTCAATAAAATAGCAAATTAGACAGAGCCTATTTTGGGCATTCCTCAAGGATCGGGCTATCCGTTTCAAA
>NZ_MUGT01000182.1 GCF_002217205.1 Flavobacterium branchiophilum NBRC 15030 = ATCC 35035
AAGATTATTTCACAATATTATATTTTTTTTGGAGTTCAATGAACGTTGTTTATAACGGATAGCCCGACCTGTAACTTGCGGAGGGGCACACCCTAATAGGTATAATGGATAATGTTCTTTTTCTTTTAGAAAAACCAACTGGCAACTAAAATGGCTGCTATCACACAAATGAGATCTACTAACAGCATGGTGCTTAGGGTATATCGGGTGTTTTTGATGTTGATGGAACCAAAATATACAGCAATGACATAGAAAGTAGTTTCGGCACTGCATTGAAATATACAACTCAACCTTCCTGTTAGGGAATCTGGCCCAAAACTTCTCATGGCATCAATCATAAAACCTCTGGATCCACCCGAACTAAATGGACGTAAAAGTGCTACGGGCAAAGAATCGGTAATGGATTTGCTTACGCCAATGTTTGAAAACACAAAGGAAATTCCGTTGCTAATGATTTCAAATAAACCACTGTTTCTAAAAAAAGAAATAGCTACAAGCATACCCATTACATAAGGAAATATTTTGACACCCGTTTGTAATCCGTTGTGTGCTCCAGAAACAAAAGTATCAAAAACGGTTGTGTTTTTGGCTGTAAATTTAGACTCATTGACAAACGAAAATACTAAGGTAAAAACGATAATGACAACCAACATGAGTCCTGAAAGATTTGAGGTAAAAAAGTTTTTTTCTATCAAATCCAATTGATTGATGTAAAACAATAATCCGGCAATGGCAGCGATAATTACCGTAATCACAAGGATTAAAGAGGCACTTTTGAAATTGATTTTTTGACGAATACCAACAATTATAAATGCTGCCAAAGTGCCAATAAAGGACGTTAGGATACAGGGCAACATGACATCGGCTGGGTTTGTGGCATTTTCTGCAGCTCTGTATCCAATAATCGACGTTGGAATCAAGGTAAGGCCTGCAGCATGCAGGGACAAAAACATAATTTGGGCATCGCTAGCTTCGTCTTTGTTGGTATTAAGGGTTTGTAAACTTTCCATGGCTTTCAATCCAAAGGGGGTTGCAGCAGAGTCTAACCCTAAAAAATTTGCTGCAAAATTTAGGGTCATATAGGATATTGATTCATGATTTTTTGGAATACTTGGAAATACTTTTTCAAACATAGGACTTAGTAATTGGGCCAATTTTTCTGCAGCTCCAGAAAGTATTAAAAGTTCCATTAATCCACAAAAAAAGGCCAAATAAGCTATCAAAGGTATAATCAAATCAACCAAACTGTTTTTGCAAGTAGGCAACAAGCCGTCTGTTTTTTGATTTCCAGAAAAAATTTTGACCGTTTTATTTTTAAAAACATAGGTCGTGTCAGGATTGTTTGCCACTTTGTTGCATATCCAAGTTTTATCTGTCGATTTGTTGATGCTGTCTTGAATAGTAGCGGGGATTTGGTGCCAAAATTTTTCGTCTATCAAAATAGGATCGTCTTTATGTCCATTTAATACAAAATCAATTGTATAATGATGGCCTAAAAACAAACCCATAACAACAAACACAATAGACGAAACAAAAATTGCTAACCAAAATCTACTTAAAACCATAATTTATTTTTATACATGAATAATTTCTTCTTCTATTAATAAGGGTTCTCTACGCAACCGTAAGAATATTTGAGCCACTGCCACTACATCTTTTTCACAATAAATAATGATGCGATCAATATCCTTGTTTTTATAATATACTGCCGCAACCTGACTGCCATCTATATCGTCTTTTGAGGTAGGTATTTGCAAAATTTTTGACAACAATTTGAGAGACGTATAATGCTTATAATCGCCAAATTTCCATAACTCAAGCGTGTCTAGGTGCGGAATTTCCCATGGTTTTTTTCCAAACAAATGCAGCTTTGCCGGTATGGCAATACCCTTGATGATCATGCGTCTGGCCAAAAAAGGGATGTCAAATTCCTTGGAATTATGTCCACACAACACATGCTGTGGCTGACTGAAATGTTGGTTGATTAATTGATTAAAATCTGATAAAATTTTGACTTCGTCGCCAAAAAAAGAAGTTACCCTAAAATTTCTAACATCCGATTTTGTTACAAAAAAACCAACAGATATACAAATAATTTTACCAAACTCTGCCCAAATACCTGCACGCTCATAAAAATCTGCAGCCGACATGTCGTCTTTGCGTTGGTACTGTGTTTTGTGTTCCCACAAAGACTGCATGTCGTGGTCGAGCATGCTAAAATGTTCATTTTCTGGAACTGTTTCTATATCCAAAAATAAAATATGGTCGAGTTTTATTTTATCTATCATATTCAAACCTTGAAAATTGATACTAACAACGGCTAAAAGTAATTTTTTTTTTAATGCGAACCAAATTTCAAATAAAATAGTTTAAGAACACAAAAAAAACACATTCATAAACCCTCCTACCCTTCAGAAAACAAACAATTGAACACAAACAAATGATAGCTTTTTTTTAAGCAACTTACAAATGATGAGCAGCCGCCACTTTTGGCATTTTCACGCAGGGCCAGTTCCCGCCTTACGCTACAATCTTTTTGTTTTTAAAGAAAAAACAAAAAGGATTTCCACTCCAGTCGGGGCTAGATTGCCACTTTTGGAAGTGTTACCAAGGGCAATCCTTCTAGTATTTCATTTGCATACCTCAAAGATTATGGAAACCTTTGAGGTGGGGTGTAAATTATAAATGATTTTAAAGAAATTTTCTTCG
>NZ_MUGT01000183.1:0-392 GCF_002217205.1 Flavobacterium branchiophilum NBRC 15030 = ATCC 35035
GTTTCTTGTTTCTCGTTTCTTGTTTCTTGTTTCTTGTTTCTTGTTTCTTGTTTCTCGTTTCTCGTTTCTTGTTTCTTGTTTCTCGTTTCTCGTTTCTTGTTTCTTGTTTCTTGAAACCCGTATCCCAAAAACTGTAAACATAAAAGAAGCCAATCTAAAAAAAAACTACCTGTATAACCACAAAAAAACATGCTAAGACAAAGATTTTCAACCTTAAAAAAATACATTTCGTCTATTTGGCTTTATTTTACATCCCTGATTTATGGTATTTTTTACATTTATTTTGGCTCGAATACTTTTTTATATTATATTTGAAACGAATTTTAAGTAAGAAAGTGGAAATTTGAGGTTTGAATTATTAATTAACCATTATCAAACAACATTCAACAATC
>NZ_MUGT01000183.1:463-3984 GCF_002217205.1 Flavobacterium branchiophilum NBRC 15030 = ATCC 35035
AACAATCAACATTCAACAATCAACAATCAACAATCAACAATCAACAATCAACAAACAACAAACAACAATCTACAATCAACAATCAACAAACAACAAACAACAATCAACAATTATCAATTATCAATTAATACTAAATTTTAAACAACATGACACAAAAATGGTTGTGGCTGCTGGGACTTGGATGGTCTTTTGGTAGCCTGAATGCTCAAGACATTCAGTGGGAACGGTCTTATGGTGGGGTGCATGCCGATTATTTGATGGATGCGCTGCCTACGCCTGATTATGGCTTTATTTTGGCGGGGAGTTCTTTGTCCGAAAAATCGGGAAACAAATCCGAAAAAAACAATGGCGATTTAGACTTTTGGGTCTGGAAAATGAAAGAAAATGGCGATTTAGATTGGCAAAAAAACTTTGGCGGATCGGGGCAAGATTTTTTACAAAGCGTGGCCCTTACAAAAGATGGAGGCTTTGTACTAGCAGGAACTAGTGCCTCATTTATTGTTAATCCAAACAAAAAACCTTTGCCCAGTGCCGATTTTGACAAGAAAGAACCTGCTCGTGGCAACGACGATTTTTGGATCATCAAACTCAATGCTGCTGGGCAGGAAGAATGGCAAAAAACGATTGGCGGCACCGGACAAGAAAAATTGTTGAGCATCAAGCCAACTCCAGACGGCGGCTACATCATTGGCGGCTCATCGGCATCTGAACCCAAAGACGATACCAACACCCTCAACGACAAAACCAGCGAAGCTTTTGGCAACATGGATTATTGGCTAGTAAAAATAGACCGAAATGGACAATTGATGTGGCAAAAAACCTTTGGCGGACAGTTTTTTGACGAACTCAGAAGCCTTGTTGTTACTGCAGACGGGGGCTTCCTTTTGGGCGGCTACTCTAACTCGCCCACTAGCGGCAACAAGCTAGAGGACAACAACGGCATTGGCGATTTTTGGATCATCAAAACAGACGCAAACGGCAACATGATATGGCAAAAAACCTTGGGCAACAAAGGCGACGACCAGCTCTATGTAGTGCACCAATGCCAAGACGGCAATTTTTTGGCGGGAGGCAGCACAACCCTTGCCGAAAATGGGGCTGACTTTTGGGTTATCAAACTCGATACCAGCGGACAAATGATCTGGCAACAAACATATAACACCGACACTACCGACATACTGACCTCGATGGTAGAAAACAAAGACCAAAGCCTATTGCTTGGTGGCTATAGCCCCACAACCCCAATAAACAATCAAAAAACCGATGGTGGCGACTACATCATGATAAAAACCAACGCCATGGGCGAACCGCTATGGCAACGAACCGTTGGCAGCAAAGGCGACGACTTGCTAAAAAAAGCCATCGAAACCAGAGATGGCGGCTATTTGATGGCTGGCACCTCCAACGCAAAACCCTCGGGAGACAAATCGCAAACCATGGGAAGCAACGATTTTTGGGTAGTCAAACTCAAAGACAACAACAAAACACAAACCCAACGTAACAGCCTAGAGGCCTACCCAAACCCCACTACGGCTTTTACAAACATTATTGTGGGCTACGATTTTGAACAAGGAATCGCTACGTTATCTGACTTATCTGGTAAAATTATTAAACAATTTGATATCAAAACAAGAACAATACCTATAGATTTAAGTAGTTATCCCGATGGTATATACATCATTAACATAAAAACTAATGTTCAGAATGATGGAGTGAAAATAATTAAAGGAAATTCTAAAATATAAATTTTAAAAAATGAAGAAAATAATTACGTCTATTTTAGTAATCATGAGTGTTATACACGGAGTTAAAAGCCAATATTTAAATACAAAAAGTGTAAAAAGCCCTAATGTTACATCTATGGAAAGGTTTAATGACATTCCAATAAATTTATTTACAGGAACTCCTGATATATCAATTCCAATACAACAAATAGAATCAGGAAATATTAAAATCCCTATTGAGTTGAGATATCATGCAAGTTCTGTAAAACCTAATCAACCCCCTAGTTGGGTTGGATTGGGATGGGATTTAAATTGCGGCGGCAATATAAGTCGTGAAGTTAGAGGACATTATGATGAATATGTTTGTCCTTCAAGTGGGAGTTATGCATGCTTTACTGGATATTTAGCAGGTGGTGCAAATATTCTTTATAATGATCCTAATTGGAATAATCCCAATAATATTTATTACTATAATTTGGGTAATATTTATAGTGACCAACAAGCTGATGAATTCAGTTTTAATTTTTTGGGACATTCTGGAAAATTTTATTATGCTGGATCTGCAAATGGCTGGGTAGTTATTTCAGATGAAAAAATAAAGGTGGAAGTAAATGGGTTATTTACACCTCAAGAGTGTATAAATAATGCGTTATATAAATATGTAACATCTGCAAATCATACTTGGATGACTGATTATTATAGTTCCAATCAATCCGTTTTTTTTAAAGAATTTACAATAACTACACCCGACGGATCAAAATATACATTTGGTGGTATTGATGCTGTTGAATTTACAACACAGTATAGTGGTTCCGGTACATGCTATAATGGAATTGATCTCTCATCTTGGTTATTAAAAAAAATTGAAGATGTTAATGGAAAAATAATAAATTATAATTATGTACGTAATTATCCAAGTCTATATTTATCTCATTATTGTAATACGTATAGTCAATCTTTCACGTCGAATTCTTGCAACCCTCCAGAAATAGTAGGTTCAGGTGTTACTGGTTCACAGAATGGTAGTTTCTCTACGTCACAGCTAATGAATTCTTATAGATTGGCTGGAAGACTCGTTTTTCCAATGTATTTAAAAACTATAGATACAGAAATTGAAACAGTAACTTTTTCTAGTTCACCAGCAACTACATTATTTTATACACCAACACAACTTAATTCAGTAGATCCTCCTCATCAATGGGACGATGCAAATGAACAATATGGTTCATCAGCTCCAGGGGCAATGTCTCCTTATCCTATTCAACCTGGTTGGTTTCCTAATTTAAAAACAAATAAATTAACCAACATTGATATTAAAAGTAAGGCAACTAACACCGATGTTTATAAATTTACTTTTGAATATTTTGAAAACTCAAATCAAAGATTTGCTCTTTCAAAATTTAATATGCTGGGTAGTGATTCGTCTATTCAAAAAAAATATGAATTTAAATATGATAACATAGCAGATTTACCCTTATTTGGCGGTAATTATATTGATCATTGGGGTTTTTACAATAATAAAAATATAGGTTCAGCTTTAAGTGGTGCTTTTTCAAATAGGGAAACTAATCCTCTTTATGTAACAAAAGGGTTATTAACAGAGATAAAATATCCAACAGGTGGCACAACCTCATTTATTTGGGAAGCACATCGGCATTCTAGAGTATTATCGGACTCTAAAAACCAATTAAATCCCTACATTGGTTTTGCTGGAGGTAGTAGAATAAAAGAAATAAAGAGTTATACAGATGTTGGGATTTTATCAAGTCATAAAAAATATTATCGAGTTACTTACTT
>NZ_MUGT01000184.1 GCF_002217205.1 Flavobacterium branchiophilum NBRC 15030 = ATCC 35035
TTTTTTTTGAAATTTTTTTCTAAAAAATAACTACGCATCTTTAGACTATTTTATAAATATATTTGGTATAAATATTTTATCTATTTGGTATGCGTTATGGACAGTCATAAAATGGATCAACTAACTTTTTTTGAATTTTTGTTAATATGAATTAAAAACATCAAAAGTATAATTCATTTTACTTCTAATTTTATTTGCATTTCCATTTTATTGTTTACTTTTGAAATCAATTAAAAGTTTTCAATCAATGAATATTACAATCAAGAATGACTATATTTCGGCTGCTTTTTTAAGTAAAGGTGCAGAGCTTTGTGGTTTGTATTACAAAGAACGTAATTATATGTGGGAGGGTAATCCAAAATTTTGGGCAAAACACGCACCTGTGTTGTTCCCAATAGTGGGTACTTTAAAAAACAATACTTATACAATTGATAATCAAGAATTCAAATTACCAAGACATGGTTTTGCTCGTGATTATGTTTTTGATGTCAAATCACACGCATCAGATTGTATTGTGTTTGTGCTGCAAGCCAATGAGGTAACCCAACAAATGTATCCATTTCAATTTTTGTTTGAAATCTCATATCAATTAATAGATACCAAATTGGTTGTAAGCTATCATGTTTTAAATAATGATGTAACACCAATGCCTTTTTGTATTGGGGGGCATCCTGCTTTTGCATTGCCTCTGGATTTTGAAAATTATAGTATTGATTTTCAGCAAAATACAAGTTTGACAACTTTTTTATTAGACAACGATTTGCTTTCAAATACTACTAAAACTTTGCAGCTGGATCAAGGAAAACTGCCTTTGAATTATAATTTATTTGAAAATGATGCCTTGGTAATTAAAAATATACCTTCAAAAAGTGTTCAAATTACTGAAAATGGCACTCCATTTTTAAAATTGGATTACACTGATTTTCCTGATTTAGGCATTTGGACCAAAGTTGATGCTCCATTTATATGTATAGAACCTTGGTTTGGCTATGCCGACACACCAAATTGTACCGGCAACTTGTTTGAAAAAGAAGGTATAATTGTTTTAAAACCCAACCAAGCTTTTAAGGCTTCATTTGAAGTGGAGGTGTTTTAGAATTGGATTTTTTAGTTGAAAAGATTGAAAGATTGAAAGATTGAAAGATTGAAAGATTGAAAGATTAAAAGATTAAAAGATTAAAAGATTAAAAGATTTAAAGATTTAAAGATTAAAAGATTAAAAGATTAAAAGATTAAAAGATTTAAAGATTTAAAGATTAAAAGATTAAAAGATTAAAAGATTAAAATAATGGTGCATGATAATGATTACAAAATAGATAAATTAATACACGATTCAAATAATGACTTTAGAATTTTTGCCATTTCCCGAAATTTATACTAAACGATTGCATTTGCGAAGGCTTACTTCTGATGATGCAGCGGGTATTTTAGCCCTACGAAGCAATCCTGTTTTGATGCAGTACATTCCAAGGCCGTTACTTCAAAACTTGGAAGAAGCAAGGGCACATATCCAATTGATAGACGACAGAATCAAGGCCAATGAAGGGATCAATTGGGGTATTACCTTACATGAGTCTTCGGATGTAATAGGCATTATTGGCCATTATACCATCAAAACAGAAAGCCGAAGGGCAGAAATTGGTTACATGCTTTTAGAAGATTTTGCTGGAAAGGGATTGATGTCCGAGGCCGTAAAAGCGGTTGTTGATTATGGTTTTGATGTCATGCAATTGCATTCGATAGAAGCGATTATTGCCCCAGATAATTTGGCATCTGAAAAAGTATTACAAAAAAATGGTTTTGTAAAAGAGGCTCATTTATTGGAAAACGAATTTTATAATGGACAATTTTTAGACACGGTCATTTATTCATTATTGAAAAAAAATAGAATTTAATTTGTTTTATTTCAATTAATTAAACAATATTTATAAATTTGGCAATTGTTCTGAAGTTTCTATCATTTCATCACTAAGTTTAATTAGGTATTGGAATGGTATTGAAACATTTTTTTAATTCGTTGAATCCAATTATATAATTTTACATGATGTATCAAATCAAATCTTTTTGGCAGCAAACTATAAAATCGAGCCTCGTACTGATTGTATTGTTTGGCACTCTCAATGTTTTTTCTCAATTTAGCAAAACACATTATATTCCGCCAGTTTCCAATTCAGATTCTCAAGTACCCCAAGGGCAATCGATGTATATTTCTTGTCCTAGTACAACGCCAATTGCATTTACAATTACTAAAATTGGTGGTCAAGTCATTTCAGGTACTACAAGTCGAGACAACCCATTTGTTTACAATTTAGGTTCGGGAATAGATACCCAAATGCTGATCAAATCTGATGATGTGGGTAGTATCAAACACAACAAAGGGTTTATCATCGAGGCCGAAGATTTGGTGTATGTTACCGTCCGATTGACCTCTACTCCACAAAATTATCAAGCGGGAAGCATTGTTTCAAAAGGGCTTGCGGCGCTTGGAACCCATTACCGCATAGGGGCTTTTATCAATACGGGAGTTGCAAGTACGTCAGACAATCATTATACTTTTGCCACTATATTAGCCACCGAAAACAATACCACGGTATCATTTGCCGATATCAAGCAAGGGGTTGTTTTGATCAATAATGCCGCTGCGGGTAGCAACCCTGGTCCTGTGGTTTTGAATAGAGGCGACAGTTTTGCTATTGCTGTAAAAGGGCCTACACAAGCCAACAAAGATGGTTTGATAGGAGCTTCTATTACCTCCGACAAGCCGATTGCTGTGAATTGTGGCTCATTTGCAGGGAGTAATGGTAACTCGTCTAACATGGATTTAGGAATGGATCAAATAGTATCTGCCGAACGCACGGGGTAGGAATATATTTTTATCAAAGGGAATGGACTAGATGTGATGGAACGCCCCCTTATTGTGGCACACGAAGACAATACCGAGGTGAGGCTGCATGGGGTTGCTACGCCCGTGGCAACACTAAATGCTGGGCAATATTTGGCCTTTAGCGGTACCAATTTTTCTTCCAATGGCAATTTGTACGTGCAAACGTCTAAAAATGTTTTTGCTTATCAAGGCATTGGAGGAACAAACCAGCAAGCCAACCAAAACATGCACTTTGTACCGCCATTGTCTTGTCAAACCCCCAAAATCATCAATAATATTCCTAAAATAAATGAAGTAAGCGATTTGACGGATTTTACAGCTTCTATTTTTATAGTAACTGAAACCAATGCCGATTTGAGTTTTATCATCGATGGTGTCAGTTATACTTTTGCCAATTTGCCTTATACAAAATTGGGACCTTTTCCAGTAATGGGAAACAGTAATTTTGTTACCTATAAAATTGAAGGATTAACGGGAAATGTATCGGCTATTTCTACAAAACAAGTATATTTGTCTTATTTTGGCTCTAGTGGTGCCGCTACTTATGGTGGGTTTTATTCGGGTTTTACTTTTACGCCCGAGGTGGCTTTAAACAAAATTAGTATTACCCAATCCAATTGTATTCCTAATGTACTTTTGAATGTAAATTCTTTATCGCCTTTTGATAATTTTCAATGGTATCAAAACAATGTTGCCTTGCCAAACGAAACCAACCCTAGCTACCAACCCACCACTCCAGGCTATTATCATGTGAGTGCCGTGATAGACGGTTGCAACGTGCCTAATTTGGTTTCGGACGATATTCCTGTAAGCAATTGTGCCGACGATAGCGATGCCGATGGCACAAACGACAATATCGATTTAGACTTGGATCAAGATGGAATTACCAATTGTATGGAATCCTTTGGCGATTTGAATTTGGATTTATCCCAATTGAACACACCACTTACCATCAATCAAAATACTTTTTCAAACACTTATACCACCACTATTGCTACTTTTAATAATACAGGCACTCCTGGCAATTTAGTAGGTAACAATCAGGGTACCTTTGTTAGTCATGTGGCTACGGGCAAAGGCAACAGCCTGACTTATACCATTCAAAACATGACACAACCCATGTCTGTATCATTAGAATATGTTAATAATGCCAATACCAATGATTTATTAAACGATGGTGCCGAATTTAGATTGATTTCGCCTACCAATAAAACCATTACCGTTTTAAATCCTACCGATCAATTACTTATTGATACTAATTATGATGGCATTTACGACAGTGGTATTACCCAATTTTCGTCGTTTGAAATTCGATTCAAACTTAATAGTAATGTGCCACTTGCTCCTGGAACGGGTACTTTTAGTTTCAAAACAAATCAAACCGATTCGTTGATTTTCAAACACATCAATCTATCAGACACACAAGACAATAAGGCAACATTTGTAATCAAAGCCACATGTGTACCAAAAGATACCGATGCCGACGGCATAGCAGATGCACTAGACTTCGACAGTGACAATGATGGTATTACAGATTTTATAGAAGCCCAAGGCGAAACTTCCTTAACATTAACTCACTTGGATACCAACCAAGATGGCATTGACAATGTTTTTGGAAATGGATTAATTCCTGCCAATACAGATGCAGATGCAGTAATCGATGCCCTTGATTTGGATGCTGATAACGACGGTATTTATGATTTGGTCGAATCGGGAAGTACAGCAATGGATGCCAATCAAAATGGGATTATCGACGGAAATGCAGCCTCTTTTGGAGCAAATGGTTTGTCCAACAGCGTAGAAACAGCACCCGAAAGCGGATTACTCAATTATACACTTGCCAATATTGATGCAGACAATTTATGGAATTTTATCGATTTAGATGCAGATGGCGATGGTTGTTTTGATGTAGTCGAAGCAGGTTTTGCCGATCCCAACCACGATGGTTTATTAGGCAATACCGCCCCACCCATTGTATCTGGGCAGGGAGTTGTTACCAGCGGCACTGGCTATACCACACCACAAGCAAACTATGCTATTGCTGCCCCTATTACTATTACCACACAACCTCTAGCTTTTACATCTTGCGAAATGCAAGAAGCTACATTTAGTGTAGTTACCAATGCTGTAACGTCCTATCAATGGGAGGTTTCTACCAATGGTGGCATCAGCTGGACGGCTGTTGCAAATAGCACTTCTATATCTGGAGCCAACACCAATACCTTGCACCTCAATCCTGTATTGCCCTCGATGAGCGGTTGGAAATACCGTGTTTTTATTAATAAAAATGGCAACACCTGCGGATTGTATTCCAACGAAGTTTTACTAACTACGTATAGCATGCCCGTTTTAACATCGCCGATAGAATTGAAACAATGTGATAATGATACACCCGATGGTTTTGCTCCGTTTAATTTGACTGAAATCAATTCCCTTATTTCGGCTAATGCCAATAACGAAACTTTTAGTTACTTTACCACATTTGATGGAGCCAATACCAACGATGTAAGCGTACAAATCAACAATCCAACGGCTTATATAAGTAGCAATAACGGAGTGGTATTTGTAAGGGTTCAAAATGCCAACTTATGCTATAAGATTGCCGAACTGCATTTGATAGTAACGGTAACTCAAATCAATATTGCTACTGGACATCAGGATTTTACCAAATGCGACGACGAAGTGGCGGGAATATCTACTGCCATAGATGGATTTGCCATGTTCGATTTTTCGGCTCACAAAACTTTTATCGAAGGCCAACTGCCCACACCACTTAGCCATTACATTATTAAATATTATGCATCCGAGGCCGATGCTTCGGCAGAGCAAAACCCTATAACAGACATCAGCCATTTTAGAAATACAATGGCCCATTTGCAGCAAATTTATCTTCGTGTTGATAGTATTATTGACAATGGTTGTTTTGCCTTTGGCCCATTTGTTACCTTGCACGTAGAAGCCCTTCCAGTAGTGCATCCGCTAAATGCAACCAACACCATCAGACAATGCGATAACAACAACGATGGAGCTGAAAATTTTGACATCACTCATTTAGAATCCACCATTTTGGCAGGACAAACTAATAAAACGTTCACCTATTTTGATGCTGCCAACAACCCCATTACCCTTACCAATCCACTGTTGGTAAATGGCAGCAAAACCATCAAAGTCCATTTGGCCAATACCAATAGTGAAGCATCAGATGGCCCCTGTTTTGATGAAGCATTAATTACTTTTATTGTCGATCAAAAACCAATAATCAACCCTTTGAGTCAAAATGGTACTTATCCCTTTGATCTTTCAAATGTAGCCAATACCATTTTAGGAAATCAAACAGGCATGAGCATTCAGTTGTTTGATGCTAATAACCAGTTGATTACCAATCTCAATAGCCCATTTGAATCGGGTACACAAAATATCAAAATCGTTGTTACAAATAATTTGAATCCCATTTGTACTACTTCAACCATTTTGCCATTAAAAGTCTTTTCAAAACCTAAAATCAAAACTACCGATTATGCCAAAATCTGTTTGAACAGACCCAACGATGTAGCCTTAATAAATGCAGGATTGCAAGACGGCAGCCCAGAAAGTAATTATACCTACAAATGGTATTACAACAACACCTTGTTGTCTTATACAACTTACAGTATCAATGCAAGCCTAACGGGCGAATACCGAGTAGAAGTAAGCTCCACGCATTGCAACAGTACCCGAACCATTTATATAGACGCTTCGGATATAGCTCATATCCAATCGATTAACATTACTGATTTGACCGATACCAACACAGTTGAGGTTGTAGTTACAGGAGCAGGAAGTTATTTGTATGCACTAGACAACGAAAATAATTATCAAGTGTTGCCATTTTTTAGTCCCGTGGCCAGTGGCCCTCATATTGTATATATCAAAGACATTAAAAATGATTGTGGTGTAGTAAAAAAAGACATTACGGTGTTAGAAATACCAAAATTCTTTTCGCCAAATGGCGATGGCATCAACGATACTTGGCAAATCAAAGGCATTAGTTCCAAATATTATCCACATGCCATGATTTATATTTTTGATAGATATGGCAAGTTGATATACCAAGTTTTGCCCAATGCAATAGGCTGGGACGGCACCTTCAATGGGCAACCGTTGCCTGCCGACGACTATTGGTTTACCATTCAATTAGACGATGGCAGACAAACTAAAGGACATTTTTCAATAATTCGATGATAATATTTTTGTAAATTTATAAAAAACATATATATTTGCAGTTCTCATAAGTAAATAAATTGTAAACCTCGCAGTTTTTATAACATTTGCGGGGTTTATTTTTTTTTAACAAAAACCTTAATATCAAAAAAAAATGTATAAAGCTTTAGAAAAAATCATTGTCCAAGATAAATTTACATTCCAATTGACAGATGATTTAGAAAATGTATGCAATTGTTCTGAAAATCATAATGGTATTTTTATAGTCTATGACATGTCAAACGACAACAAAGAGTTGATCATGGTGGGTTCTACGGGTACTATTCAAAACGACGGAAGCCTCAAAAGCAAAAATGGTGGCTTGTATGACAAAATTGTAAACGGACATCAATTTGCCAAAACGGGACGAAAATATACCTGGCCAACCCAAATGAAAAAAGAAAACATCACAGCGTTAGAAGTTTTTTGGTATGACACTTTTAACAGCAACAATCGTGTGATTCCAACTTTTTTAGAAGCACAAATACTTCAAGAGTTTTTTGAAGTCCATGGCAAATTACCCCGATGGAATGTAGCCTTTTAACACACACCGCCTTAGAGCGGTTTTTTTTGTGCCAAATGGAATGGGTTAGAAGTTAGAGATTAGAAGTTAGAGATTAGAAGTTAGAGATTAGAAGTTTGATGATAGAAGTTAGAGGTTAGAAGTTAGAGGTTAGAAGTTATTTCAACCAATATTTGTGTGGGTTAAACCATCATTAGTATAGGTTAAACCTGTATCGGTAAAGGTTAAACCTACATTAGTAAAGGTTAAATCTTCATTAATTAAGGTTAAACCTGTATCGGTAAAGGTTAAACCTATATTAGTAAAGGTTAAACCTATATTAGTAAAGGTTAAACCTTTAATAGTATAGTTTACACAATCTATAGACTACTCCCGATTAAAGAAAGAAAATTTGAATTTGGTTTAATTTTTTTTAACAAATCTCAAAACATTAGTACATTTTGAGAACGAGGGCAGAATGAAACCATGTTTATAGGTTTAAAAACAAGAGGATTTAATCTTGAGCATACTTAAATTTATATGACCACTTTTTTTTCGGCTAAAGCCTTTTGATAATGCAACAATAGTACCCTTTGGCTCAAGCCAAAGGCTATTGATTAAAAGAATATATTTAAAACATTTTTTTCAGAGAGCCTAATAAACGCTAACTTCAAAACTTCTAACTTCTAACCTCTAACTTCTAACCTCTAATCTCGAATCTCTAACTTCTAACCTCTAACTTCTAACCTCTAACTTCTAACCTCTAACTTCTAACCTCTAATTTCTAACCTCTAATTTCTAACCTCTAACTTCTAACCTCTAACTTCTAACCTCTAACTTCTAACCTCTA
>NZ_MUGT01000185.1 GCF_002217205.1 Flavobacterium branchiophilum NBRC 15030 = ATCC 35035
TGACGATACGTTGGTAGTTTTGAGTTAAGAAAAAATTAATTGCTTCATCTAAATACAACCAACTACCAGCTGTTTTGATAATATCAGCTCCTGAATTAGTGTTAATACTTCCATCTATATCCACACCTACTTTTACCAATACAAAACCTGTGTTGCGAGTGTGAGGATTTGCTCCTAACGATGGGTTTGGATTACCATTACTATAAGGAACAGGCACTCCAAAGGCTAAAGCTTTCGATTTGGTATAGTCATTCGTCTCTTTATTAGAACAAATGTACAAAGTTGGTCCATAAACCGCATCCGTTTGTATGCTCATGGTTGAATTGATTGAAGGCGACGTTTGTGCCTGTATGCACTGACTGCCTAAAAATAGCAACACCAAACTGGTTACTATTTGTTTTACTGAAAAAGAAATTTGCTTCATATTTATAAAATTAAAGGGGGTTACAAATTTTATTGAAACATCCCAAAAAAGGGCATGAATCTTTATGTTAATTTTGAGTTAAACGAATCATCACAATATCTTTTAGAAGAAATAGTATGGATCACGTTTTGAAACATGAATTTTTTCGCTATAATGACATAGCTCGCTTAATTAATGGTTTTGTTGCATAGTTTATTTTTGAAGTTAAATATTTTATAAATTAATATATTATATTTAATTTTATATGATTTAATTTGTTAAAACACTATTTCCTTGATTAATTATAATTTGTTTATCTATAAGACCTTGTCCCGTTGGAGGTGCACCGTAAACAATAATACTTTTTCCAGAAAGAGGAAGTACTGTTAAAAATTGATGTAAAATAGCATTTGTTACCTCTGAAGTTGCACAACCATAAATATATTTAAATTCTTCACAATATTGCAAACTTGGAATACTTAATACTGCTCCGCCTGTCCACTCCCATATAGGGAAATCAAACTTTTTACAATATTGTAAAGCTGGAAAGTTTAACTGGTTAAATTCTATATAAGATGGGCCATTTATGGTTTCTATGTGTTTGAGTGCAGGGAACGTGATAATATCTTTTTTTACTGCAAAATTAAATGTATTCACTGTTTCAAGTAGTGGGAAGTTTAGCACATTGCATTCTGCTAATAAAGTAAAATCATTGGGGCCAACTTTTTTTAATTTATTAAAACTCACATTGTGCCCTGGTGTAGAATAAGGTAAAGTTATCTCTAAATTTAAAGCTTCTTCTATATCATTGCAATTAATGTCTCTTGGAGTTGTTGGATTAGGAACTGTGGTATTGGATTTAAACCACAATTCACTAATTTTTTTAAAACCACTGATTTTTACAGTTACTAAATCTTTATTGTTTACAAACTCTATATGTCTAATATTTATAGCCGAATGAATGTTGATAGTGGTAAGTTGTGTGGTGTTCTGCACGTAAATGTTTTGTGTAGCACTGCCTAACTCGTTAGCAAGTTGTTTTGCTGCTGCTTCATTGGTTAGGTCGCCTTCAATATAAATAGATGCAATGCCTTGCTTTTCTACAACAGGTTCGTCACTATCCTTGCAACAGCCCATTAAAATAAAAAATGCAGTAAATAAAAGAAATGTCTTTTTTAAAAGTGATGATTTCATACTTGTGGTAATTTGTTTAAACAAATATAGTAATTTATTTTTTATAGCACAAACTTTTTTATTAAAAAAAATAAAAATATAAATTAATTCTTCGAGTTATTTACATAAA
>NZ_MUGT01000186.1 GCF_002217205.1 Flavobacterium branchiophilum NBRC 15030 = ATCC 35035
GTGGTGTAGCATTGCTTAGGGTAAAACAAGCAACACCGTCGTTGTTGTCATCACAAACCTGAAGGGCAACGGGTGTGTTAAAGGCTGGAGCCGATAAAATGGTAACCGTGGCCAAAGCCGTGTCGTCCACACAAGGTGCTACACCAGCAACGGTGTAAGTAAAACTGCTCGAAGCTCCTGGCGCAGGAACAAATGTACCTGCAGCAGCATTGAAAGTGCCACCTGTGCCAGAGGTTCTTGTCCAAACCCCGCCTGATTGTTCGCCCAACAAAATGTCTGCCAAGTTGATGGTAGTGGTGCTGGTTTCGCAAATGGTTAGTGTACCGTCTGTACCGGCATTGGGCACTTCGTTGATGTTGATGGTGGCCATACTAAAATCGTCTAAACAAGGAGCGCTACCGGCCACTGTATATTTGAATTGGCTTGTTGTAGCTCCCAAACTAGAGGTAAAAGTACCCGTTGTGGCATTGAAAGTACCACCAACCCCGCTGGTTCTGGTCCAAACCCCGCCTGTTTGCTCGCCTGTAATCAAGCTGAATAAATTAACAGCAGCAGTAGCATCAACAC
>NZ_MUGT01000187.1 GCF_002217205.1 Flavobacterium branchiophilum NBRC 15030 = ATCC 35035
AAAAAAACCAGTAATTTTTGTTACTGGCTTTTTTTTTGTTAGTTTTTGCTTAATCCTCGTTTTTTTAATAGGGGTTGAACGCTTGGCTCGGTGCCTCGGAATCGTTTGTATAATTCCATTGGTTCTTCAGTGCCTCCTTTTTCTAATATGTTTTTTCTAAAGGATAATGCTTTCTCGGGATTGAATAAACTCGTGGTTTTGAACACTTCAAAAGCATCGGTATCCAAAACGCCTGACCAAATGTAACTGTAATATCCCGCAGAATAGCCTCCTGCAAATATATGATTGAAATAGGTGGATTTGTATCGTGGAATTATAGCATCAATCAACCCGATTTTTTGCATTGCTGCACTTTCAAAAGTAGCGGCATCTGTTGTAATCGCTTGTTTTTGTGTGTGGTATTCCATGTCTAACAACGATGCTGCTAAATATTCAACCGTAGTAAATCCTTGGTCAAAAGTGCCTGCTTTTTGCATTTTTTGTACCAAAACATCTGGAATTATCTCGCCCGTTTGGTAATGTTTGGCATACATTTTCATTACTTCTGGCTCAGAAGCCCAATTTTCCATTATTTGCGATGGCAATTCCACAAAATCTCTAGGCACACTGGTTCCAGATAAACTCTCGAAAGTTACATTCGACAACAACCCGTGCAAAGCGTGTCCAAATTCATGGAAAAAAGTACTCACTTCATCAAATGTTAATAAAGCAGGTGCATTTTCAGTTGGTTTTGTGAAATTACAAACTATTGAAACCACCGGTGCAATACGTTTTCCATTTTCGGTTTTTTGCTCTCTATAAGAGGTCATCCAAGCTCCACCGCGTTTCGATGCTCTCGGATGAAAGTCCATATAAATGACCCCAACGTGCGTTCCATTTTTTTCTGTTACTTCCCAAACGGTTACATCTTCATGGTATTTTGGAACATTTTTCAACTCTTTAAAATGCAAGCCATATAATTTTTGACAAACCGTAAATACACCTGCTCTAGTTTGCTCCAAACTAAAATAAGGTTTCAGTTCTTGTTCGTCCAAATCAAAACGTTCTTTTCTGATTTTTTCGGTATAATACCGCCAATCATAAGGTTGTACCGCTTCGTTTATTCCATCTTTTTGCATCATTATCGCAATATCTGCTGCTTCTTTTTTTGCCATTTCCAATGCAGGTGTCCATAAATCTTGCAACAATTTCATCGCTGTTTCCGGATTTTTTGCCATCGATTTTTCCAAAACATAATCGGCATGTGTTGCATATCCTAATAATTTGGCTTTTTCCAAACGTAAATTTGCAATTTGTATTGCTAATTCTTTATTGTCTTTATCATTTCCATTGTTCGCTTTTTGTTGGAAAGCATTCCAAATTTCTTGACGTAATTTTCTATTGCTGCTATATTGTAAAAACGGCATCACACTAGAATTGGCAAGTGTAAACACCCATTTACCTTCTAAACCTTTGGCTTTTGCATCAGCAGCAGCACTTTCTACCAAACTTTTTGGCAAACCTGCTAACTCTTTTTCTTCAGAAATAACTAATTTATATGAATTGGTTTCCGAAAGTATATTTTGACCATATTTTAATGTAGCAACTGCTAATTTTGAATTGATTTCTCGCAATTTTTCTTTTTCAGCAGCATTCAAATTGGCACCACTTCGAACAAAACTTTTGTATAAATTATCTAAAATTTTAGCTTGCTCTTTGCTCAATTTCCATTTTTTTTGATTGTCAAAAACGGATTTTATTCGAAAAAATAAAGCTTCATTCAAACTAATATTATCACTATGTGCTGATAATTTCGGGGCTAATTCTTTGGCTAAAGCTTGTAATTCATCATTCGTATTGGCACTGTTCATGTTTGAAAAAACGGTGCGAACTTTTGATAAAAATTTACCAGAATTTTCCATTGCTAAAATGGTGTTTTCAAAATTTGGCTGTTCTTTGTTTGATACAATCGCCTTGATTTCAGCTTCTTGCTGCTTGATACCTTCTAAAATAGCGGGTTTATAATGTTCATTTTCAATTAAATGAAATGGAGGCACTTGAAAAGGAGTGCTGTAATTTTCGAAAAAAGGATTCATAACTTGTTTTTTTTCTTGGGATTGAACTGACATTGCTTGGCAAATAACAGTTAGTAGTAGTATTGATTTTATTTTCATAGATACATATTTATTTTCATAGCTCAAATGGAATCGCTTTATTTTCATCGGTGTTTGCAATCAAACGAATTTGTTTATAGCGATTTCATGTTTTTATTTTTTTTGTAAATTTATAAAAAAAATACAACTATTCTTTTTTAAAATTAATTTTTGAACCAACGTTCATTTTTTGAGATTTTGCAAAAATAAAATATTTCTCAATTAACCCAACTTGCCG
>NZ_MUGT01000188.1 GCF_002217205.1 Flavobacterium branchiophilum NBRC 15030 = ATCC 35035
CAACGACATCAATAGCTTGAGCAAAGCGGGCGATCCGATGGATTTGTTTAGTTTTAGAATCAATTACCAAAAACCCGAGACAGCAACGCCTTTGTTTAACGGCAATATTTCGGAAACTTTTTGGCGGACTTCATCGGACAATGTATTGAGAAAATACAGCTATTCTTATGATCATTTGAATAGGTTGCTGGAGGCGGTGTATGAAAAGCCTGTTGGGCCTATGGCGGTTACACATAGTTATGACGAGAGTTTGCAATATGATAAAAATGGAAATATTTTAAGTTTAAGACGAAATGGAAGTTATGATTCAGATGTATATCTTGGCGGTTTAATGATTGATGATTTGCAATATCAGTATGAAAGTAATAAATTACTTAAAGTAGTTGATTATACAAATAATCCTGATGGCTTTAGTGATAACGAAGCCGATGCTGAAGACCCTACTAATTTGTCTAATGTTGATTATAGATATGACTTAAATGGCAACATGACGATGGATATGAATAAGAATATTACATCTATTACCTACAATCATTTGAATTTGCCAACAAAAATTGTGTTTAATAGTTATGATTTAACAAAAATTGAATATCTTTACGATGCTAATGGCATTAAATTGCAAAAAAAGGTAACAAACGGCAGCGCAACAACAACAGATTATATGATTGGAATACAATATAAAAATTCAATTTTGCAATTTATCCCTACAAAAGAAGGATATGTAAACAATACTTTTTCTGGTGGGGTAAATAATTTTAGTTATGTGTTTAACTACACCGACCATTTGGGCAACATTCGTTTGAGTTATGCAAAAGACCCTAACACGGGTTTACTAAAAATTATGGAGCAAAATCACTATTATCCTTTTGGAATGAAGCACAGCAACTATAATAGTGATGTTTTGGTTTTTAGTAAAATAGCTTCAAGTGATAAACTTATAACCACTATAACTCCTTTTAATAAAGCAGCTTATAATTATAAGTTCCAAGGGCAAGAGCGTCAAGACGAGTTAGGATTAAACTGGGATAGTTTCAAATGGAGAAATTATGATTATGCTATTGGGAGATTTATGTCAATTGATCCTCTTGCTGA
>NZ_MUGT01000189.1:0-1557 GCF_002217205.1 Flavobacterium branchiophilum NBRC 15030 = ATCC 35035
ATTTTTTTTATTAATTTTTGTGTTACTTTCTACCGCAAATTTTCTTGTAAACTTGCACACACGTTCCCAGGCTTTGCGAGGTTGTGGGCTAAATAAGCCTTTAACTTTCGGTTAATGACTGAACTTTCAGACACAAAACCAACTTCCCGTAAAGCCTAATACCCAAATTGCTTGTAGCGTGTGTTGGGCAATCGTTCTTTTTTTAGAGGTCTAAAATTCCAAAAGTGTCATAATGCGGGACTTTTAAATCGATAAAAATAAATTTTGGATTTGTTTCTCCTTTGAGAAGATTGTATATTTTCAAACTTTCGCTATCAGACGAAAGATAGTATTCCACAGTTTTTTCACAATGAGCTTGAGAAAATAATTTGGTATCGTTTGGTATTATGTTGCGTTCGTTTAATTTTAATTTGCCTTTGTTTTTGAAAATTATTTTTGCAAATTCTCCTGTTTTCTTTGAGTGGTCTAAATTAAAAGGAACAATTCGTAAATTTTTCAATGGTAATTCATAAATATCTCCTCCAACACAATATTCAGCAATTGAAATAGTCGAAATAATCATTGTTATTTCTTCTTTTATAAAATATCGGAAATAACCATCTGCATTTTTAAATAAAGGATCGTTGTCATTTAAAAACCTTATAAAGAAACTTGTGTCTAACAAAACTGATTTACGCATCATAACCTCCTCTAATTTCTTTTAACCAACTATCAGGATCAATTCCGTCAAGCCAAGATTTTTTAGCTTTTTCACGAAGTCCTTTAAGATATAAATCGTCATACTTTGGTTGATAATCAACTAACTCTAAGAATGTTAATGTTGTAGTATCTATCTCTCCTGTTGAGGAATGTTGTTTTCCTAAAGCTCTAATTCCAAGAGATTTATAAAGTAAATTTTCCTCGTAATCCTCTAAAAAACTAATTGGAGTTTGAATACGAATAGTACCAAAGTCTGCTGTAAGAATATGGATGTTTGCTTTATCTTTCCCTCCGGCATTTGTTATTTTACCATAGAAATAGAATTCCGCATCTGCCCAAATTGCTTCAGTTCTGATATATCGAGTTGTTCTATCAACTTTCACCTCATTACTATTTTCTAATGAAGTTTTTATACTAAAAATATAATCCTTTTTTATCGCAATATTTTGTAAATTTTCAAATGCTTTTGCTGTCTGTAAATCAAGAAAATCAATTTCTTGAATATTACTAACTTGTCCAATTATAGCATTAAAACCGATTATAAATTGGATTGAAGTTTTAAGTATATGTTTTACGGAACCTTGTTCAATATTGTAGCTTATAATTGGTCTTTCCTTTTTGTCGCCAGGATAAAGTAAATTTTCGGCATTTTCAAGAATAGTAATTATTTCCCTAATGTCATAATTATCGGGAGATAGTTCAATATTACCTTTTGAACCTGTTATTCTTATTTCTATGTGTCCTATTTTTTCCACAAAGCAAATTAACAAATTATTTTTTTAAATAAGTGTATCTTGTGTTAAAAGTTCACTTTCGGCTCTTTTTGGGTAGAATGTTGCCCAACTAGTAAATATACGA
>NZ_MUGT01000189.1:1852-9979 GCF_002217205.1 Flavobacterium branchiophilum NBRC 15030 = ATCC 35035
TAAATATATTTGGTATTACTTCCTGCGGCATTTTTAATTGTACCGAATTCGGTATAATTAAAATCTGGATTGTATAAAGCTTCCCATTCGCAAATGGCTTCTATTACATTCAAAAACCAGCGTTTTTTTGGTTTTTTGGATTATAAACAGGTTTTTTTCACAGCCTGACGTTCCCAGGCTTTACGTCTGTTGCGGACTAAAGAAGCAGAAACTTTCGGTTAAGCACTGACCTCAAAGATACAAAACAAACTTTAAATTAAACCTAAAACCCGCAATAGCGTAAAACCTGTGTTGGCAGAAGTACTTGATATTTAGTTAATTTCGACTTACTTTATTTTTATTTCAGCTTGGATATCAATTCTGAATCCATTTGTTCTTGCAAAAAACCTTTTACTAAATTCATTATCCATTGTTTTAAAATATGGATGTTTTCTATTACAAGCAAATGCCTTTTTGTATTTTAATTCTGTTATATTGTGATTAGAAAGCAATAGTTTTATTGTGTTTTCTAATTGAGCAACTGCCTCGGGAATCCAACCTCCATTTATTTGTTTTTTTAATTCTACAAGGTAAATACTATTTCCGAATGTTAACATTCCATCGCAAGTACTTTCTTTGTCTTTTGTGCCTTCTTTTAAAATTATTATGCAATTATCAATTGCAGTAAATGAAACGTCAATGTTTTTTTCATTTATTACTTTTGCAATCCATTTGCTTGGATTTGCTATATCTGTATATGCTACAGTATTGTTTTGGTCATCACATATACCAAATAAATCATCACTTCTACTGGCTTCTTTACAATCTGTTTTTAAGAAATTTACACTCATAATTCTTGTTCGATTTCAAGTAATAAGTCAAACATCTCATTCGCATCTGCTAAAGATTTATTTAAATAATTATTATCGGATGGAATGCCTTCGTAATCGTCTAGTTTTTTTATAGTTCCAGTTATTTCATCAAGTTGATAAATTATAACATTGGAACTAGAAACCATCGATTTATGGGGAACAATTTTATTTAATCGTGCTAAAAAAAGTTCAGTTTTTTGATTTGAAAAATTCATTATTTTTTCAAAGAGATAATTAGCTTGTATAGAAACGCATAAATAATTTATGATGTATGGACTATGCGTTGTTATTATCAATCCATTATTTTCATTCAAATTATTAAACTTTAATAAACTGTTCAATATTTTATTTTGAGAGTTGGGAAAAAGATTTTGTTCTGGCTCTTCAACTATATTGATAAATGATGAATATTTAAATTTCGAAGACAAATATTCCAGCGAGGCTTGTTTAACATCATCCGAAATATTTGGATTTGAAAGTATTTGTTCAATCTCTTTTCTAATTCGTTTTTCTTCTTCAATACTTATGTCTTTAATTGTATTATCTTCTTTCTTTTCTAGTGAATTTGCTATAAAGTCAGAAACAACAAAAAGCGGAACAAATGATTGAAAACCACTTGAAGCTTCAGAAAGTTTTATTTTATAATCTTCACCAATTATTGATGAAAGTTTATTTAGTTTTTGATACTCAAATTTTGTGTTATTTATAGGTAAGTCAATTTGCCCCTTTAACTCTTCAACTGCATTAATAAATTCATCCGAAAAAGTATATAGAGTGCTAGGTAAACCTTTTAAGGTTCTCACATTTCTAACAGAACTTACAAAGTTTCTTTCAGACGGAACATACATTATTTTAGGGAATGAATATCCGTTTTTTTCGTTCTTTTTTACTTTAACAAAATTATTTATATATGAGATGTGAAATGCTTTACCCTCATATTCTATAAGTGTTTCGTCTTTAAAGTAATTGCCAATATTTTGATACGTAAAATGTTTTTTTAAACTTTTATCTGTTAAACTTTTTTCACTAAAATCTCCTCTGACTAATGCTTTTTCAATCCAAGTTAATGTAGAAATTAATTTTGCAATTGTACTTTTTCCAGAACCTTGATTACCAATAAACAAAGTAACTTTCTTTAGGTCAATCCAACCTTCATTTTCTAAAGAGCCGTCTTTTATTGGTCCGAAATTTTTAACTTTAATTCTGCTTATCATAAATTCTTTACTTATGCTACAAATATAATGCTTTTTTATCTAAAATCCATATGCGTTCTGTTTTTTGGTATTTCTGCCAACGTCAGGCTGTGAAAAAACTGCCGTTAAATATTTTTCAAAAATAAAATAAAAATAAAATAAAAATAGTGTTTTTTATCATTATTTTTTCAGCCAAACCCACCTCAAAACATCGTTTTACAGCCCACGTTTTTTGGCAACAAAATAATGCTGCTTAAAAATAACCCTTTCGCAAATGGCTTCTATTACATTCAAAAACCAGCGTTTTTTTGGTTTTTTGGATTATAAACAGGGTTTTTTCACAGCCTGACGTGTCGCCGCTTCACGAAGTTGCGGATTTAGAAGCACTTACTTTCAATTTAGCAATAATGTTTATTAGAAATCCGAATGTTCAATTTAGCACTGAACCCGCCATTTTGCCAAACTGCTGTTATGCGTTCGCCCTTCTTGTTATAGAGAATAAATAAAATCTTTTACATTGTCCCAAGTCCATTCTTTACATAGGATACCATACATTTCATCAGGTTTGTCTGAATATCCTGCACCGTCAATGTAGATACCTAAAATTGGAATTTTTTCTTCTTTTGCACAATTAATTTCCCAAAGTTGTCCAGTTGCCTTTTTTGTGTTTTTGGAAATTAATGCAATAAATCCGTCACAACCTTTAATTTTAGTTCTACAATTTGTTTTCCATTGTGTGTCCCAAGGTTCTTTAACTGACATATCTACAAAATCGTAAGGAACGTTTTTGTTTTTTGCTTGTCCTGTAAAAAGGATTTTTGTTGTTTGGTCTTCTATTGCGAAAGCCACGAATACTCTTTTATTTGCCATATCATTTAATTTTAACAGTTACATTTTGGTAAAGTTTGATAGAATAGATATCCGATATACATAAGTTCGATAAATCCGATTATGCAAATGAATATTCTAAAATATTCTATAATTTTTGTTTCAGTTTTTGAATTCGGTTCATACTTAATTTCTTCTGTCAAGATTTTCCACTCGTCTTCAAACATATTAGTTCGTAATTGTTTTTCTATTTTGTCAATTACCTTAAATTTTCCTCTGTTAAGCAAAGCATAAGATAAAATTAGCTTCTCCCAAAAGTAAGAAACAATTAAAGACAAAATGGTTAAAGTGAGCATTCCAAGCATTGCTTTAATTGAAAACCCAAAAGTTTTGCCAAGAACAAAACCGACTGAAAGGATTGAAGAAGTGATTGTAAAAAATAAATTATTCACTTTCATTCTGTTTTCAGTTACCTTTTCGGTTGAACTAACCATTATTTTGTATTGGTCTAATTTTAGTTTCCTATCATCATCATATGTCTTTGTTAGAAACTTTATACAATGTTCAGGATTTTCAAACACCTGAAAACCTTGACAAAATAAAATTGATTGTTCTGAAGCACTGCATAATTTGTAACCAATAATTTGTTTGTTTAAGTTCTTTGCTTTTGCATATTCCCAGATTATTTGTTCACTTTCAAAAGTGTCAGCACCAAGCAAGAAAACAACAAAGTCACTTTCTTGCATTTTCTGTTCAACTTTTTTTTGCCAAGTTTCTGATTGTTCAATTTCCTGTTGAATTGCAAGAAAATTTTCGGATTTAGTTAATAATTCGTTAATAGCTTGTTTAGCTATGCTTTCGTCTTGACTTCTATTGCAAACAAATATTTTCATTTCTTAATTTTGTTTATGCTATTACTCAAATTTTCCCAAGACCATTCAATAATTGGCTTTCCTTTTAATTCGGGTGGTATAGTTCCTTTATCGTTTTTCTTTATATGCATTCCAATTACAGGAATTCCCTCTTCCCTTGCACATTTTATTTCCCATCTTGCTCCGCTTGAGTGATAAGTTTGTTTACTTAACATTACTATCATTCCATCACATTTTTTTATTTTAGTTCGGCATCTTTTTTTCCATTCGTCTTCATTCCAAGGGCTTTTAACAGACATATCAACAAAATTAAATGGCGACCTTTCATTTTTCGCTTGTTGAACTAAATAATCTCTATATGTTTCGTCCTCAATGGCAAAACTTATAAATATTTTTTTCTTTGAAGTTATACTAATTGTTTTATTGTCTTCTTCTTCAGAAAATGCTTTTGCTATTATCGCAATTAGTCCTGCTCCTACAAGTATTGGCCACATTTGTTTGTCATTTTATAATTTAGTTTCGATTTTGCAGTGTCGTTCATAGGGTGACGCATAACGTTTCTCGGCTTTGCGAAGTGGCGGATTTTCAGCACAAAACTTCAATTGAAAAACTGAACTTGAACCTTGTAATAAACTTTCATAGAAGCACGAAACCCGCCATTTTGCCAAACTGCTGTTATGCCCTAGTGCCTTTATTTCAGGTGTTTATCTATTAATTCGTTCCACTTTTCTTTGTGTATTTTCTTTATTTCTGTGTCGTTTTCTATAAGGTTATTATAGTTGTTAATGAACTCGTCTAATGAAGTAATCAAACGCATATAATACTTGATAGTTGGTAAAAGTCCATTTATAATAATTTGGCATCCGTGTTCTAATTTTAATTTATCTATCAATTCTGCAATTTCTAAATTGTCGCTTTCTTTTATGCCGATGTAGGACAGAATGTAATATCTGTCTGGATTGTATCGAGCAATTTTTTCAATTGCAATTCTTACCATAGTTACATCAATTGCTTTGTCTAATTTTATTTCAATTGTTTCAAACAAGTTTTTCTTTTTGAAAATTTCAATGTCGCCTGCCGATTTTGAAGTTCTGTCTGATGCAGTATGACTACCCATTTCAGCCAAACTACATTCCTTGTACCTTCCAATTTCTTTGATTAGACTTTTATAGATTGCGAAAAAAGCCAAAACTGGAAGTTTTGAGCCTCCGTGAGTTGCATATTTAGTTCTAAAATGTTCGTCTAATGCTTTTATTATATTTTCAATTGTAAGTTTTTCAGGATTTTCTAACGGCACAATTGCTACAATTGCATCATTTTTTGATGCTATTGCTTCAGCTAATAATAGACGAAGAACATTTGTAGCAGATGTTGGTTTTTTCTCAACAAAGTCAAGAATATTTAAAAATGCTTCTTTGACTACTTTGTTACTAATTTTACCATTATAATCTAAATTGTAAGGATATGGCTGTTCCAAAGAACGAGTTAGCCAACCACTTTCAGCCATAGAGGGCAAACCAAGTTCTTTTAATGTTGGTGTAATGTGTACAAAGTCAATTGAACGACCCGAAAAACCACCTTTCATACTCGTTTGGTGTTTCCTAACATCTTGTTTTGGGTCTATAATTTTATGAGTAATCAATGTTACTAAAACAGTAAAAACTCCTTTTTGAGTATTAATCTTTTCTCCAATAGATTTAATAAAACCTATTGTTTCTTTGTTTACATCTTTTATGTTTTTAAGCGAATAAGAGAGTTTGTAAATCTCCAACAACTTGTCTTTGTGGTTCATCAATTAATAATTTTTGTTCGTTTATACTTTCGGCAATAGCTTTAATTACTGGAATTGCAACAGAGTTGCCAATTTGTTTATATTGTTCTCCAATATTGGAATGTTTTATAAAATTGGGCTGAAAGCCCATTATTTTATAACATTCATTTATTGTTAGTTTTCTAACTGCGTCTAATTCGGGAATGTAAATAAAAAACCTACCTGCTGTTTCTTGCGATGGAATAGTTGGGTGAGTTCCGTCTATTGAATAAATTCTATTTGGCTGTCTGTGAGCTCTTGAAAGGTGTTCGGTATTTTCTCTAACGCCTTTTTTCCAAATATTTTTATTTCTATAACCAACGAAAATCAAACCACTTTCTTGGTTTTTTGGTGTTTCAATTAATGTGTATTCTGATTTATCTATAAACTCAAAGTTACCATCTGTGTCTAAAAAATCTCTCAATATTACTTTCTTTTTTCTTTTCAATTTTGCAAAATCAAAATAATGTTTTTTTGTAGCAATGATAAAAATTCGTTCTCTGTTTTGAGGAAGTCCAAAATCTTTTGCATTTAAAATTTTATGGGTTACGTTATAACCCAAATCCATTAATGCTTTTAATATGACTGTAAAAGTTCTTCCTTTATCGTGATGAATTAAATGTTTTACATTTTCTAAAACAACAACACCTGGTTGTTTTTTGTCAATTATTTGGCAAATGTCAAAAAATAAAGTTCCTCTCGTATCTTCAAAACCCATTTTTTTGCCTGATATACTGAAAGGTTGGCAAGGAAAACCACCCAATAAAATATCAAAGTCTGGAATGTCTGTCGGATTAATTTTTGTAATATCTCCAAAAGGTTTGTCGCCAAAGTTTGTTTCGTAAACTTGTTGGCATTGAGGATTTATTTCAGATGTGAATACGCATTTGAAACCTGCATCTTCAAAACCTTTTCTAAAACCTCCAATTCCTGCGAATAAGTCTATAAATTTATACTGCATCTTGATTTGCTTTTTGATATTTAATTTTTTCTTCTGCAACGATTAAAATATCATTAGCATAATCAACGTCTTTCAATTCGTAGATTATTTTATCTGAAAACCAGTCAATTAATAAATCTTGTTTTGGTAAATTGTAAAAGTCGGCAAGTTTAATAAGCTGTTCCTTTGTCGGTTTACGTTCTCCTTTTTCAAATTTACTAATCAAAGATTGGTCAATGTCAAGTTCGGAAGCAACTTTTCGTAAGATGAGTTTTTTCTCTTCTCGTGCCGATTTTAGTATTTCGCTTAAATTACTCATTTGGACAAATTTGTTTTAGACTAATGATGTCCAAAATTACAACTTTATTTTTATTTTGAGTTAAAAAATTCATATTTTTTTCTGTCGTTCGTGTTTTGTACGGTCGCTCGTGGCATTACGCCCAACGTTTGCGGCTTCACGCAGGCTGGGCGTGGTAAGCCTAATATTTTTAATTTAAGACTGAACTGTGAAACACAAAACAGTCTTTGGAGTATGCCCTAAACCCCCAGCTTGTGTGAAGCCGATGTTGTGTGTTCGTTGTTTTTTTTATTTTGTTTGTCAAATATAATTCTTTTTTATATTTTCGCAAAAAATATTAACTATGGCTAAACAATTTAATAAATTATCGCTTTTTGAAAACGCCTCTATTGTATGGCTTAAATCAAATAATAGACAAATTAAACTCTTATCGAGGCACGATAACATAAGAAGTAACACAGTCTCTTGGTATGCAGAGTATTACGGTACTACTGATTATGACGGAGATTCTCTTATTGTAAGAGAAAGCGAAATTTATGGAGACGATTTTGATGGAAATAAAATAAACTACTAATCCATATATTGTATAATCCCCTCAAATTTTAGCCTTTTAAAAGCTTCTTTTCTATCGTATTCTTCCCCTGTTTCTCTATTAACTATTTTCCATTTAGAATGTACATTCATATCTTTTGGAAAAGTGCAAGCAGAATAATAAAAAGGCAACACATATCTTTCAAATAGCGGTTCTAAATCATCTTTTGTAAAACCACTTAAACTGTCGATTATTGGTTTTCCCCATTCTTGAAGATGCTCTTCTGTTGGCTGGTATTTTTTAGTTTTTTTCATTTCTAATTTATTCGTTATATATTTTTGTTTTAGAAACGAAATGTGTCATTTTTTGTGGATTACAATGACACACAACTAGTAGATATACGAAAGTTATTGCGTTTTTAACATTCTATATCCACTTCACAAAAGTACAAACAAAAAAAATACTTTGCAATTTTTTTATAAAAAAGCCACATGAATAAATATTATCGTAAAACAAACGTATCATTACAACTTATTTATTTTCAAAAAAGTGCCAGCAGTTTGTTGCTGTATGTTCAGGGTTACTCTTTTGGGAGTCTAACTGAAAGTCGCCCTTGGGCTATGGATGAAAGGTCGCTACATTTTTTGTAGGTCATCTTGTTTTTGAAAAAAAAAGCGGTTTGAATAGGGTTTGTTAAAAATGGTTTGCTAACTTTAATTCATTTTAAATGTAAAAATTCACTTTTGTTTTTATCAACTCGTATATCCATTGCAAACATAAAACATTTTTCGAGTTATTTACAT
>NZ_MUGT01000019.1:0-11519 GCF_002217205.1 Flavobacterium branchiophilum NBRC 15030 = ATCC 35035
TAAGGGGCTGAAACATTACTTCATCGCCATCGCTTAAATCGTTTAAAAGCGTTACTGTTTTTTGATTATTTCGCAGTCCAAAATGTTTTAAAAGTTCTTTTTCACTCAAGTTTAGTCCATCAATTTGTTGGTCGCTATATACCAAACCTGGCTTTGTAATGGCAATAAATACCGAAAAAGCATCAATATAATCAGAACCTAATCTAATTTTATTAAAATTGGCTTCGTTGAATATTTTTTCCACTTCCTCGTCGGCTATGATACTATTATCATTTGATGGATTTGAAACATAGACTTCTCTTCGCACATCAAACCATTCTTTGATGTATTCTATATCTTTAGAAAGACTGCGAAGTACCTCGACCAAACCTGTTGGTGCATATAATAAAGCTAAGGCTAGATGGGACACACCATAAGTGCTCTGACCATCTTGAATGGCAAATGATTTTGCCGATTTGATGGCAGCTACTAAACTTGGGCTATAATTTAATTCGTTCATGGTTTTAGTTGATTGTTATTTTTTTTGATTTTTATCCTCCCCAAACGCCTCTAACCTTATAATTTTTGAGTGCTATCTTTTTATCTTCACATTGTACAAAAACCTCCATACTATCATAATTAAAGGTTGGTTTGATAATTACATCTATGGGTTTGTTTGGATATTTCTTTTTGAACATACCAAATATCTCAAACATTTCTTGATCATTAAAAATAATTTCGGTGCTGTATTTGGTAAAAATAAATTTACACTTGTATGGTGCTGCTTTGTCATAATAGGCGTGTTTGTTTAACTCTTTTTGTAGCAACTCATCTAGTTCTCCATTAAAATAGGTATAGTAATTAAGTGTAAAATGGTCTATCTCGTCATAAGGTTGCATAACAAAACGATAGTTGAACCGCTCTCTATACCTATCCCAACGCCCATAAGGGATACCCTTACTGGCAATGTCGGCTTTGATGCTGTCGGATACCATTAAATCGTAAAATGATTTAAAAAATTGCTCTTGATTTTCATTATCAGCATTTTGATAAAAATCATCTGGACTCACAACCACTTCTTTGGCTTGTAGGCGACATATTTCTATGCGGTTGTGATCACCGCCTAGCCATACTACAATAACACCTCCTGGAGCGGCACCAACGGTAAGATAATCACACGTTAGATGCACAATATCGCCATTGCGTTCTTCGTGGTCGTAGCCTTTTTTGAAGGCAGCTTCTATTTTGTCGGCTGGCAAGGGGGCATCTACTTCATAAAACTTTTTTTCGGCATACGCCACATAAGTAAGGTTTAGGTGGTGTGGGATGCTACTACCGCCCATTCCTGCTGCGGCACCATCATACTCCCAACCTCCTTCCTCCGTTCCTGCCTTGGGATACCGCAAATTAGTTTTTTGTTGCCATCAAGTAAGTAGCCTATATGCACTTCTACTGGGTAGCCTTTGGGTGCGTTTACCGTTACGGTATAAGAGATTTGATTTTCCATTTTGTTTTCTTTGTTTTCTTTGCAAGCTATGGTTAGCATTGCTAGCGTTATGATGATTATTTGTTTAACGTACATGTCGTTCTCTTTTTCCATTTAGTATTCTAGGATAATTTTTAACATTTTGCTTTTCATTTATACCTTTACCTTTGTTCTCTCATTATCTTTGTGTAAAGCAATGTGCTGTGAAATTTCATCTTTAGATTTTGTTAATCCACTAATGTAAATTTTAGGTTTTAAATTTTTATATTCAAATTTGATATACATGGCATTGAACCTGTCACTCTCTGAATCATATTCTTCATAACAACATAAATTTTTAATATTTTGCCAACTATAAATATTACGTTTATATTTTATGTGCTTTTCATTTATTATTAAAACTGGTTTTATTTGAAATCGATATTCGTATTCCCAAAGAAAAATAATAATTCTTATAGCAGTGAATATTAATAGATGAATTAAAAAAAAAATGTTATAAAAATATATTATAAGGGTAATTAATAATAACCATAAAGCCCAACAACCGTAGTGTTCTTTTTGATAATAAACTTCTATTTCAGTATACTCTAAATCTTTATTTGATTGTATAATTTTTATTTTTCTATCTGACATATCAACTTTTATTTTTCCCTTAAAACCATCCTATAAACTCTCTAACTCAGTTTTGTTTTTTGGTAAAACTAATTTAAACCCTATAGTTAATTCACTTTGTTTTTTGCCTTCATGTTCTCCTTCAGTAATAACATCACCATAATAAATTCTGATGATGCCTTCTCTATCTGATTTAGAAACTAAACTGGCTATTCTTCCATCAAGTTCATAAACAATTTCATATTCAGTATCTAAAAAAATTACTTCTTTATTTTTTAAAGGACTCGTTTGTTTTAAATAAGATTTCATATATTCATTTATATCCTCTTCATTTACATAATTTGCTTCAAATTCATACTTTTTATTCTTAAATTTCTTCTCAATATATACCTGTTGTTGGTTGTTTTCAATAATTACAAGATATTTCTTGTATTCTGCTAATATCTTTTGTGTGATATTAGGAATATCTCTTAAATCTTGTAAATTATTATAAAATGCTGAATGATCCCATGGCACTTTTGCCTCAAAAGGGATAGTCATTTCAAAATAGGGCAACTTTTTCTCTGCTAATCCTTCGGGTAGCTTTATAGTTTGCAGTAGTTGGTACTTGTCCATATCACAACCTTTTTGTGGCACATAAATCAGTTCTAGTGCTACAAAAGCCCTGTCGTCTATATATTCTGCACCATCCCGTGGATATACTTTTAAGGTAATAGTTTGTTTTCCTGATTTTATAATAAAAGAACTTATAGTTTCTGTAATGGTATAACCACCTTTATACCAATAGTCATCTACATTAAAATCATTTACCCAAAGTGATGCTCTACACCCTTTTTTATCTACTTGTATGGCATACATAGGTTGTTTCTCATGTTTTGGGGTTTGCTCGTAAGCGGTTTTGATAATTGTTTCCATTTCTTTGTCTGATATGTTTTTTTGTGCACAACTAGTTATTGTACAAAGGATTAATACTATATTAATTATTTTTTTTAGCATGCTGTTTGTGTTTTTTAAATTATGAAAAAGGATGATAGCGTCCCTTAAACCAATCTTTTTTAGGATCAACTACATAAAAGGCTGGGAGTTGGAATGTTTTGTCTTTTACTTTATCTTTATCTCCCACTTTTTTAGCAACAATCGTCAGTTTTATGCCTCCAAAGTGTATGGCAGGTTCAAGAAAGAATCCATCTTTTTTATCAAATCCACTTGAACAAGCAAGTTCTAAAAAGCTTTCGGCTTTTGCATCTAGGGCATAACCAAAACCTTGGTCGCCACTACTATCGTCATCTCCTTCCAACACTAATCCTTTTTTTACGACACCTACTTCAGCTTTTAATTGAACTCCAATGCCTAATCTTCCGCTTACCTGAAATTTTATTGTATCTATCGAGTTAATTGGGATTTTAGCATATCCATTAATTTGACTAAACACATAAATGTTTAACTCTAATTTTTTACTTATTTCATATCCAAAAACACCTGCTAGTAAGTCTCCGCCAACTTCTAATACTTCAATAGCTTCAAGCACTAAATTAACAACAGGGACTGTTTTGCCTAATGTAAAAGAAAGTGCAATTAAATCAATACCTCCTGTCCCTTTTATTAAAGGTTCAAATCCAAAAGAAAGCTCACCCGTGGGTTCTATCACAAAGTTTTTATGTTCTTGAATTGCATATTTCCATGAGCCATCAATTTTAATGGCAGGATAATCTATTTTGATAAAAGCGGGCATCATTTTCGGCTTTGGTAGCTTTTTCATGATGGTTTGAGCATGTTTTTTATCGTTGTTACACAAAGTGTCAGCCCCTTCTTTAATTGTTTTAAAAATATCGATAAAAAATTTAACTTTTTCCGCTATGTTTTGTCCCCATTCAAAAGGTTCTTTATTAATTGTATAAGTTATAGTTAAATCAAAATCATAAGAAGAACTCCCTTTCTTTCTTTGATTTGTAGCGTCTGTAGCTTTTTTTACTTGCTCTTCGTAAATACTTTTACGTTTACTTTCTGGGTGCATTGGCGTATCGCTTCCAGAAGTTCTAGACAAATCACTTGGCATATTAGTAGTTGCTAAACTTTGTGGCATTGTTTTGTCATTAAACAATAAGGATATTTTCCACTCCATATCTGGAACTATAACAACATTAACATCATGATGGTGTCTACAAGTATCTGCTTTTAGTAACACGTTAGGAAATGTTTTAAGTTTTTCTTCTGTAAGAAAAAAGTATTCAATTAGGTTAATTTTGTCATAATCAAACCACGCCTCAAAATCTATTTTTTCTGGTGTTTCTTTTATAATCGTTACATTATGAGGAGTGTTTTTACCTACCGAAAGTTGCTTGGTGTGCGGGTCTTTTACCCTTTTGCCATCTTTTACCCCTTTTTTTCCGCACTCGGCTATGCTACTCTCGGGATTTACTTGTAGCGTAAATTTCTTTTTCTCGCTACCCACTATTACTCCTGTTTCTATACATGTAATATTTGGTTTTGAGTTATCTTCTTTAAACAACGGCGTGCTTTTGGCTTCGCTATCTATCAATTCAATAGCCGTATATTGACAATGACTAAACTTCGCCACATTCGTCTCTACTTGTCCTACCATCGCAGGCATGTTGTTAGTAGGTATTGCCGGAACATCGAATGAAATCCCGTTTTTGTGTACATGCAATTTTTGCCTGTCTAATCCCTCAAAAACCTTTCCTGTCTCTAGGGCTTTGACGGTGGGATAAATCCAGAGATTGCCACCGGCATCTGTTTTCCAATCGCTTTGTATGCTTACTTTTATTTCTATTTTTTGTACTACTGTTGCGCCCTCTACAGTACCTTTGGCTTTGCTTTGATTGCTACTTACTAAAAAACCAGACACTCCGTATTTGCCTTTTTCATGGGGTTTTACTTCTTTGAGTACTACCTCTCTCGTAAATGCTTTTTCTTTACTAATGTTTAAGGGGTCGTCACCACTAAATACGTCTTTGTCAAACAAATTTACTTCTACTTCTTGTCCGTACATGCCCGAGGTATAAATGTGCAAGATGAGCTGGGAATTGAAAGCTACAACTGTACTTTCTGGAATCGGGTTGTAGTCTTGGTCTGTCCACTCTATTCTAATTATTTTAGGCTCACCTTTGGCTTGTACAAACATGCCATAGGGGATCTTGCCTGTGGCAGGATCCGTATCAGTAAATACTTCTAGCCATGCCATACCACCGCCTTCTAACACCTTTGGAAAGGTAAAATTGTAGAGGGTATTAGCATCTATTCCTTTACTAAAACCTTGGTTATGAGTGATGTTATGTGGTTTTATTCCATTACCTACCACTTGCCATGCCCAAGAGACAGTATCTCTTTTGGGTTTCATCTTTTTGTCAAAAGACGCCATTTCGGCTTTATGGGCTTCTGCTTTTTTATTATAGCTTTTAATTTCTTTATTCTGTACCTGTTGATTATATTTAGTCATTCGGTCATAATCCACATCAGACACCCCTAAACTAAATGGCTTCAAGGATTTGGGTTTGTCTGGAGCAAAAGTGTCACTCTCTTCGATAGTAAAAGAGAAATTTTCGGATTTTTCTAGTATTAGACAACCTACGGTTTCATCAAACTTTTGGTTCGTTTTTGCATTAACTTTTGGTATTATCTTTAGCTCTTTACTCATGGCTATACTTTTTTTATTAAAAAAACTTTCTCCTCCAAATCTTCAAAATCAAACCCTGGCAATAGCTCTGCCAATACTTTTTTGTCAGCGTTTTTTATATTCTGTTGGCTTACTTCGGCTATTTGCCCGTGGTTTTTTATGGTGATGCAATCGGGACCGCCAATGGGACAGGTGGCTTTGCTGTCTTCCAACAGAATTTTTCCTTGGTTGGATAGTGTTACTTTGTCATAAAAAGCTGACCACTCAGTTATAACCGCTTGGCAGGGTTTATAGCTAGAACCCATGGGTTGCAGTTTGCACTTGCCAAAGGTATTAGCCTCTAGGGTTTGCCCAATTTCTTTGGTGGTGGCTATGAGTTTCTCTGCTCCATCTTTATCATTGGCATAATGTTTTGAATGTGTTTTTACTTTCAAAACATCGGTTTTGCTTGGGTCTTCGCTGTGTTTACATACGCAGGTGGCGCCTTGTACTACTATATGTTTTTCTGCCATGGGTTCTAGTTATTTATTGCTGGTATATTTCAACTTGTGTTCGCTTATCATTTGAAGTAAATGTTCCTACTATCGAAAATATACTTTTGTCCATATCATTGAGTTTGTATTGTATTATTGCTTCTTTTTTTGTATTTGAATTTATTGATTTTCCTTTGGTATTAACAATCACTTTATTGGTTTTGCTATAAACATCTTCAAGGTTTTGTGTCATTTCATATTCTTTTGATTCAAATGGAAATGTACTATTGTAATTTATTACTTTCTTTGTTGAATAACTGCCATAAATGGGTTTGAAAAACAAATTGAAAAACCAGTTTTCGATTAATGATTCTGTTAGTATATACTTGTTTTTGAAAAAATTAGTTGCTTTTGCCATTATTTTTTCGGCGATTTCTCCTTTATAATAGGCTGTTAATTCATCCTTTTTTGTTTTCCATCGTTCTACTATTTCTTTATGATTTGCAAGGCTTTCTATCTCTCCATTGCCACTTACTTGCAATTGTAATGGAAAAATAGTTTCCGAAATTCTATTGGCAAGTTGTTCTATTATGGTGTCGGGATGTTTGTTATTTATATATACTTGTTTTCGATTTATTTCTAATACAATTTGTTTGTCTTCGTTTTTTTTATAAACCATTTCTAGTATATAATGTATTTTGTTTAGCAACGTTTCCTTTTTATAATTTACTACTTGAAACCCATACGTTTTTGATTTATAAAATTTATCAGCCCATATTACATAACCTGTTTTTCGTTCATTTTTCTTTTCAATATTTTTCACCACGTCTTCAGTCAGATAGATGCTTGTCAAATGTTTTGGAAAACCGTCGTATTGGCTTTGTATTTTATCTTTTATCTCCACATTGATATTGTGCACTGAAATGAGCCAATTGATGCTAATATCAAATTTTTGAGCAACACTTTCTACAGTATCGCCTTCATTTAAAAAATATTTTACAAACTCAATTTTTTCCATCATAACTAGTTGATTGTTATTTGATAAGGAATATTCATTACCGATTGTTCTTCTAAAGTTTCTTTTAAAAAACGCTCCATTTTTTGTTTGCTGTTGGCTTCCAGTTGGTTTTTGTCTTCAAGTGTTATGGCAACATCAATGGTTCTAAAAAGTCCTTTTTTCTTGGTTGAGCTTATTCCCACCCCGTCTTTAATAGTGATTTCTTTGGTGGTGTTTCTCAAATAAAATTGTATGGCTGCTTTGATGTCTTGAGTGGTAACAAGACGTTCTTTGGTTAAAAAACCATACCGCATATTGATGAGTTTTTCGGCTTTATCAGTTCGGAATATGCCACCCATTGAAGTGGTTTGAAGAATGGTTTTTTCAGACACTAATTCGGACACAACAGCTTGTTTTAAAATGGTGCCTTTTTTAAAACCATTGGCCAGTTCGCCTTCCGATGTCCAGTAGGAACAGTATAACGTATTTACTTTTTCGGTAGTATTGATTAATGCAAACACATCGTCTTTGTTGTTAATATTGCTAAAGCTGATGTTTATTTTTTGCTCAATGGCGTTTATTTCTTCGCTTATTCTTGCCATGGTAGAGTCAATATAATCGGCATTGATACTCGAAAAAGCACTGACATCTTCTCGTAACACTCGGGCTAATTTTTTAAGGAAGAATTTAGCATTTCGAGGGTCATAGTTTTCTAATCCGCCATGAAACAAGGTATAGGTATTGTTTTGAGTGGCATCTATTGGAAATTTGATACTGTCTATAAAAGCATTGTTTTTTTCATCAGTAATTGTATGAATATCTAAAAAGTGAGATTCGCTAGTGCCTTTCATAGAAAACAAGCGCCCATCTTTACTTAAATGGTGGGTAATTTGGTTTTGTTTTCTGTTGATGGCGGGAAAAGTGTTAATGGCAATGGTTATTTTGTCCAATTCTTCTTTGGTAAAAACTTCAGGAAAAGTAAGCTCTAGCCAAACCACTTTTAGCTGTACTTCACCACATTTGATGTCTTCTTTTTGGATGGAAAATTGCTCTAAAATGTTTTTATAAACCAAATTTTCTGGTTGTAAGATTAGCTTATAAATATAATTGCTGTAATGTGTTTTTATACTTTCTGTATAATGTTTGTTGTCTGCTACTTCGCTGAAATTTTCGTTCGTTTTTTCTACTATAGTACCGTTAACATCTCTAATTTCAACCAATTTTAATAGATGGTCGAGCGATGAATTATTGGTAAGAAAAGTGATTTTCAGCGTTTCTAAATCTGTTAAAATAGCCTCAGCACAATCAATTCCTATCCAAACTTTATAGTCTGAAATTTTATTTTTTAATGCTTCAACAGCATTATTATACAACAAATAATTGTCGTAATACTGAAATTTAACCGAACCTTCAATAATTTTTTCTTCTGTAAAAGGCGTAAAATAAATGGCAGTACTAGTATTTTGATTCAAATTATTTTTAACAGAAAATTCGGTTTCTTCATTAATAATAGTAATGCCGTTATTCGTAATAGTACTCACAAAGGCATGGGCAGGCATAGGCAAACTCCAGCTATTTGGCGTTACTTGCTGAGCAACACGCTCAATAATTTTAGCATCGGAGTCAATAACTTCCTGATTGAGGTAATATACTTCATAAATAATGACATCTAATAACATCATAATCAATGGATCGGCCATTTCTAAATCGTCAATTCCCCATAATTCTAAACACTGTTTGTGAATTCTGTTTTTTATTTGGATAAATTTTTTGTCTTTCATTTGTTCCTAATTTATTGAGAAATGGGACTGATATTTAATTTTGTATGAAAATTAAAAGGAATCAAACTATTTTTGATGATTCCTTTTACTATTATATTGGCTTTTCTTCTAATGCTGTTTTTCAATTCATTATCTTCTACATCATCCAAAGTAATTACCACACTTGTAAGATTTAAACGGTGTTCGTTTTTTGAAATAGACTCAAACAATGAGTTTTTCACCGTTTCTTCCCATGTTCTTCTATTGATGTGTTGATCAAACTCTAAATCCCAAATAATGGATCCAAAATTGGGCATCTCTGGAATTTCGCCAAATGATGTGGTTACAATTAACATAATATTGTAAGCGATAGACTCCTGAATTTCACATTGAATTTTATTTACCCCTTTCAATAAAGAGTCGAAAGATATAGGGTATTTTATATATTTCATATTATATTATATGTATTCATTAATAATTAAAACCAAATGTATTCCAAAATAACAAAACTAACAATAAAAAAAATAAAAAAAAATTTTTTTATTATAAATAATTTGTTTACTTTTACTTAATATTAACACTAAAACACAAATATTATGAGTATGTTTAATTATGGGATTGGAGGAAACGAAGTAAAAGTGGATGCAAACGAAGCTATTGCAGAAATTCCATCAAATAGAACCCTACTTGTTCAAAAGCTTACAAACGAACAGCCTGTTGCTCCAGAAGCAGTTTATGATTTGAAAACAGTTGAAGAAGTTTTTGAAAAATTTAAACCCAATGTAGCACTCGAATTTACTAAAGAAGATGGTTCAAATTTAAAAGAATCCATGACTTTTAAAAATTTGGGCGATTTTGGAGCCAAATCAATCAAAGAGAACAGCCCGTTTTTGAGCAAATTAAGTACCGAAAATGAGCAAGCCTATAAAATTGTAAAACAATTATCGAGCAATAGAGGTTTAATCAAAGCCATTCAAGATCCTGCGGTAAAGCAAGCGATTATTGAAATGCTCGAAATTGCAAAAAATGAAATCAATTCGTCCAAACAAAAAGCACAAAATTAATTATGGCAACTCCAAACAAAGAACAAAAAACACAAGAAGTAATTGAAAATCAATTGATTGACAACCCAATTATTAGCAACACTCACTTATTAGATGAATATGGTGGATTTGCATTTTTAGAAAATGTAATCGACGGATTATCCAACATGAGCCCTAACAGAAAAGCTAGAAAAAACATTTTTTTGAATGATCTACAATGGGAAGGCGAACGAAACAATTTGCTAAACAAACTGGATTTGTGGATCACTTTATTAAAAAATAGTGATTCTATAGAATCGATGATTGCATCGGCCAATAAAAAAGCCGAATTAGCCAAAAAAACATTGAATACCAACCTAAAGTATGCCTTAGAAACCACAAAAGAATTAGAAACGTCTTATAGAAGTGTGGCACTTTTTTATAAAAATACCGAAAGCGATAAAATTAAAAATGTAACTATTGTAAATGCAGATCTTTCCCAATTGAAAGATTTAGACAATACCTTGTTTTTTGATTATATATCGAATGAATTGAAGCAAAATTTTGACCGATTGGATTTAAGAAAAAACTATTCTATTCTTTCAATTCCAGGATATTTGGGTTCCAATGCTATTTTGGATAAATGGTCGAAAATTGCCCATGAAAACAAAGCCGTATTATTAACCGATTTTCAAGATTTGGAAACTCCAGATGATGTAATTGACATTTTCTTTAACGCCAATCATACGGGTGGCGATGTTTATAAATCCAATACGATCATGACTTGTAACTATTTATTAGGTAGAAACCGAGTAGATGAAGTGGAAGAAGATGAACATTTATATGTACCGCCCTCTACAGCTTTGGCTGGAAAATTATACAAAACTTTGATGTCGCAAGTGGTAGCTGGTAAAAAATTTGGAGGATTAAACGAAGTAGAAAGCGTGCGTTTTGATCTTAAAAAGAGTGAAATCTCCGAATTAGAAAAAATGGGACTGGTGCCAATGGTGAATGAGTATAGCAAAATCATGGCATTCTCTGCAAAAACATTATTCAATGGAGATAATTTAGGATTGCAAACCTATTCTGTGGTAAGAGTCTTTGATCATATTACAAAAGTATTATTCGATTTCTTAAACCGTAGAGCTTTTGAAAACTGGACCACCAGAACCGAAGCCGATTTGAGAAGTCAGATTATTAAATTTTTAGATGGCATTAAAGGCCCAACTAATTTGATAGAAAAATTCACAGTGATGAAAATAGAACAAGATAAAACTCAAAAAGATAGAATTTTACTTGATATTCATATCACTCCTTATTTTCCAGCAAAAAGCTTTGTAATTCAATTAGACGGTCACAAAGGTGATGGCCCAGAAGACGCCGTTTGGCATAGCGATTATAAGCAAGTTTAATGATTAAATGGAGGCTGTATTTTTGTACAGCCTTTTTATTAATTATCTAATTTCAATCACTTACAGAACTCAAAACATTTCACATAACTTTACGTTTAAATTAATACCAAATATATTTATAAAATAGTCCAAAGATGCGTAGTT
>NZ_MUGT01000019.1:11593-54857 GCF_002217205.1 Flavobacterium branchiophilum NBRC 15030 = ATCC 35035
GCAAAAAAGAACAAGTAGATTGGACTATTATATATGTATATTTGGTATAAGAACCCATTCTTGAGTGTTTAATTCAGTTTTTCTTCTTTTTATAAATTATTTGTTTTGCGATTGGGTTATCAATACGTACGGCTATTTTACACAAATTAACTAATCACGAAATAGTTGCAATTATAACTTGTATCTTCCAAATTTAATGACTCCTTTTTGATATTCTCATTAAACTATACTTTTTTGGAAAAATAAAATAAAAACGGAAGAGCTCTAGCAGTTATAAAATCATAAAAAACATTTTATATATTTGTAAAAACAAAAAAACATTTTATATATTTGTAAAAACAAAAAAACATGAGTTTCAAACTACTTGCCATACGACCACTTGACGGTTGCAATCGAAAATTTCTAAAAAATTTAGAAGAAAACAGAATTTATAAGTTTTATAATGATTATAAATTTTATTTTGATAAAGATATTGAAGCAACAGATGCTCAAACAGGAGAAATAACAAAAATCGAATATAAACCTGAAAACGCTGTGCCAAATGATTTATTTGGAACAAATATCAATATCTCTGCCATAGTAGGGAAAAATGGTAGTGGAAAGAGTGCTTTGGTGGAGTTGATGTATGCAGGATTTTATAATTTGTTTATTGCTAAAGAATTAATAAATAATGAAGAAAAAATCGACAGAAATTTTGTGGACAAACAAATGAAATTGTTGACTGAAAATTGTACAAAAATTAATGAATTATTTAAAGATTATGTCAAAGAAGGATTAATATTTGATAATAATATAAATGAAATTGATTTCAAAAAAAGAACTGAAGTTTTTGATGATACAAAGTACACGCTTCAACAAATTAGAAAATCATTTGATAAAAACGAAGAATTGGATGTAAATTTGGAAGTGTTTTATGAACTTGATAAATTTAAATATAAATTAGAAATAAAAGGAAAAAACATCACTTGTATTTCATTTGAAAAATCTTGGAAAAGAATAAAGCTTGATAAAAAATCAGAAGAAAATATTTTTTACAACATTATAATAAACTATTCACTATATGGATTAAATACAGAAGAAATGGGCGATTGGCTGAGATTACTATTTCATAAAAATGATGGCTATCAAACTCCCATAGTATTAAATCCAATGAGAACAAAAGGTAATTTTGACATTAACAGGGAATCAGAATTATCTAAACAACGTTTTTTTGCTAACTTGATTTTAAACGTACAATTATTAATCTTAAACAGAAATTGTATTGTTGAAAAAGTAAAGTTTTCAATTAATGGAAAAGTTAATAAAGAACAAAATACAAAAAATAAAGATACGCTTAATTTTAGTAGTAGGTATTCAGGCTTAAAAGAAAATAAACCATTTAATGAAGTGGCAAATGAACTGATAAAAAGTGTTTTTACAATAAATGATAAATTTACTTGTAATTATAATGATGCAATTAATTATTCAAGTTTGGAATATATTTTTTATAAAATCGAGGATATTGCAAGAAAATATCAAATTTATAAAAGTGATTTAAAATATAATGAGGGGAAAATTGATTGGCAAAGTGTTAAAACTTTTTTAAATAAAATTTATTATGAAGATAATAGTCATATCACGGTAAAATTAAAACAAGCTTTACATTTCTTATTTTTTAATAATCTTCAAGACAATAAATTTCAAGATGAAATATTCAAACGTTTTAAAGGAAATGAATTAAATGATAGCATACAAAGTTTTAGTTTTGAAGAAATTTCAAAAACAATTAAAAATAGAAGTGATACAATCGACGAATATTTAAATGAAGAAAAAAAAGTAAAAGATGAAATGATTTGTTTTTTACCCCCTTCGTTTTTCGATATAGATTATGAATTTTCAAACAAGAGTACCTTTTCCATGCTAAGTTCAGGTGAAAAACAACAAATTTTCAGTATTAATTCAATATTGTATCATTTGATTAACCTGAATTCTTCTAATAAAAATAATTTCCCATTAAAATATTCAAACATCAATTTGATATTGGACGAAATAGAATTATATGCCCACCCAGAAATGCAACGCAGATATATTAACGAACTTTTAGAAGGTATAAAAAAATTAAATTTAGATTTTATCGAAAACATCAACATCCTTTTCATTACCCATTCCCCATTTATTTTATCTGATATTCCAAAGCAGAATGTGTTGTTTTTGGAAAATGGAATGCCAATGAATAATTATACTAAGATGAATACTTTCGGTGCCAACATCACAGAATTATTAGCGGATAGTTTTTTTATTGGTGATGGTTTGATAGGAGATTTTGCAAAAGGGAAGATTGGGATTACTTTAGAATGGTTGAAAAAAAAGGCAAATGAAGCAAATGAACCAAAAATAATTTTTGTAATAGATAAAAGTATTCCATTTCCAATATTTGAAACAAATGAACTAGAAATTGAATATCATAAAAAAATAATAAATCTTATTGACGAACCTTTGGTAAAACAAAAATTAAAGGAAATGTTTATTCAATTTGTTTCTGAAGATAATACTTTTAGAAAAGAAGAAATTTCAGCATTGGAACAAAAATTAAAAAAACTAAAAGGGGAATAATATGTTAAGTATAAATTTTGGAACTGAAACAAAAGAAATTTGTGAAACTTATTGTGATGGTATAAAATCTGAAAAAAGAAAAGGAATGGTGGATTGGGTATTTGAAAAGAAAGAAAAATTATTCAAAGAAGCGAAAGCTTTGAATGAAAATGGAAATCTAAAAGAAAAACTTGAAAATTTAGAAAAACAATTAACCAAGGAAAAAATAAATACTATTCTTAGCTGTAATATTCAAGAATTAAAAACTATAAATGAGGAATATAAAGAATATAAAGAAATTAAAGTAAAAATCAAAAAAAAAAGTGATAGGCATGAAACTAATACAGATAAATATATTGAAAAACATGTTTTAAATTTCATTTTTAATTACGATAGTTTTAGAAAACAAAGTAAAGATAGAATTAACGGATATTGGCTTTCAGAACAATTAGGAATTCAATGTTGCCCATATTGCAATAGAAACTATACAACTTCTCATCAAACTTATTATAAAAATAAAAATGGTAATTCTGAAAAAAAATTTGTATTTCCTGAATTTGACCATTTTTATCCTAAAAAAAATTATCCATTAACTGCATTATCGTTTTATAATTTAATCCCAAGTTGTAATATTTGTAATACCCATTTTAAAAATGATAGAGATCCAGCCGAAATATTTCATCCTTATACAAAAGTAGAAAATAATCATTTTAATTTTAAAGGCTTCCCTAATGATGTTGCAACCTTATATGGTGCTGATAATAAGATAACTTTAGATTTTGATTATAATTCTTCTAAAGATGAAATAAATAAACAAATTGAAAAATCTATTGAGTTTTTTGGAATAAAAGATATTTATGAAAAATGCCATTCAGATTTGATAAAAGAAATTATTCATAAAAAATTAGCTTTTAGTGACACCTATATAAATATATTACAATCAACGTATAATATTGGTTTTGAGGAGGCTTATAGAATTTTATTTGAAGTTTATTTTGAAGATGATAAACTTCACAAAAGACCTTTTAGTAAACTCAAAAAAGACATTCTAAAAGAATTGGGGATAAATATTAAATAAAAATACAAACAAGACATTGCCCAGCAATTGAATTTAACAAAAAATAAAATCGTTTGAATTACAATTTGATACAAAATTGCGGGGCTGCTTTGTAGTTTTTAAATTAGCTTTTTATAAGTCCTTAAATCCAGAAATGCTAAATTCAACTAGCAAATGCAACTTTCCGTATCTATCTAAAAATTGTATTATTGGTTTTGAGGATTATTTAACTTTTTTACTGCGTCGGATTTTACAAAAATAAGTGTTTTAGGTTCAAATAAGTCTTTGTTTAGTTCCATTTCCTTTTTATTAAATTTTGGAAATGGAGGAACAAGATGCCAATTTACTATTGAATCTTTATTTTTAATTTCTCCTTCAAAATTTAGATAAATTAAATCACTACAAGCGTGAATTATACAATCCTTTATTATTGATTGGTTTGCATAAGCAAATATTCGTTTCCCAACAATACAATACTTCGATTTTAGTATTTCATTTTTATACACTTCTTTATAATTTTTATAAAAGGTATATCTATCATATTCATTGTCATAAGAAGAACCATTCGTTTTCACAACATTTTCACCAATAAAGAATAGTTCTCTAACCGATGTATGTCCTTTTTCTAAAATTTCAGTATAAAAACCATCCTTCCTGACCAATGTGTCATTCAAATTAGAACAATTTTCAATTTCAAATCCATAATTTGAATGATTATAACTAGAACAACTTAATAAAAATAATCCAAAAAGGGGAAAATACATTTTCATAGATTAAATGTTAATAATATGTTTTTAAGCTATTTTAAGCGTAACACATCACAAATATAAGCAAAATATTTTATCAACAATATATAAAAATAAATGAAATCAATTGAAATTACTTCGATTTCGAGTCCACAAAGTTGAAAATAAAAAAATACTAAACAAAACTATTTTTTAGGGAATAAAATTTTAAAAAGCAACTCCTGCACCAATATTCAAAAAAGTATTGTTATTCGATTCAGACATCCCTGATTCGTATTTTGTTTTAGACAAAATAAAAGTTAAGTTCGTATCGATAAAGATATTTGGATGTACAAAATATTTTAATCCAGGTGCAATTGTGATTCCATTAGTTTTAATACTTTGATTTGCTGATGTAAATAAACCTGTTGGAGTTGGCTTAAAGGTTGCATTGTCAAAATAATATCCTAAACCAAAATAAGTATTCATTTTGTTTTGAAGGAAATAATAAGAAGCACTAATATTCGGATTAAAGCCTAGTTTGTTAGAAAAATTAGTGCTGTTTTTAGAACTAAAATAATATGATTTTAATCCTGCACTGATGTCTAATTTATCCCATTGTTTTAATTGATAATTTATATAAAAACTTAATGGTTTGTTGTATATATTGTCATCACTTGTTAAAGAATATGAAATTCCAAACAGAAACTTTTTGGTTGATTTGTCTTGAGCGAAACTCAAAAATGAAAACATTAGTATAAAAGCAACAATTACATTTTTCATGATTTCTACTATTTTTATTGTTATTAATTAGCCCATTCCACAAAAACTTTAAACTCTAAATTAATTTCTGGAAAAGTATAGGTAATTGAAGATGGCTTTGTAGTTACAAAATTACTAAAATTTATTTCTCTGTAATCAGGAGAAACAATAAATAATACTGCTTTAGATTTTAGCGTAGGTATTTAAAATCTAAAACAAAAAAAATCCTAACCATTTCTGATTAGGATTTTTTGCTCCCCCTCTTGGGCTCGAACCAAGGACCCTCTGATTAACAGTCAGATGCTCTAACCAACTGAGCTAAGGAGGAATTTGCGATGTGTTTCACATTTATTGCGGTGCAAAGATACAACATAAAACCACATTTCCAAATGTTTTTTTAAAAAAATTATATAAATTTTTCCATAATCCATTGGTATATATCCTTACCAAATGTTAATGCCATCAAACTCAATAAGATAACCATTCCAATGGTTTGTACAACGCCCATAGTTTTTTCGTTCAAAGTTTTGCCCGTAATCATTTCGGCTATTGTAAATAGGGCATGGCCTCCATCTAATCCAGGTATTGGAAGTATATTCATAAATGCCAACCCAACAGAAAACATGGCTGTAAATCCCCATACAAACTCCCAGTCCCATTCGTCTGGCAACATTCTAGCAATGCCTATGGGGCTTTTTACGTGTTTGTAGGCTTCTGTTTTGGGTCTAAATATCAATTTAAATTGTTTTACATTATACTTGATTTGTTCCCAAGACTCTTTTACGGCCATTGGAAATGCTTCTGCAATTGTTAAATGCTTCGTTATTTTAAAGCTATCTAGTTCGCTAACATGATTTTTAAATCCTAAATTGCCTTTGGCATTTGTTTTAGCTCTTATGTCTATAATTTGTTTGTTGCGTTCAATTTTTAAAACCAAACTATCATTTTTAATTTTTAAAATTTCATGTTGCAATTCGTCAAAATATTGAAATGTTTTACCATTTAATGCCAAAATTTTATCATTTTTTTGAAGTCCTGCTTTTTGTGCTTCAGAATTGGAAAAAACGGTATCTATTACGGCAGATGTGGTTCTAAAACTCATAAAATCAGCTCCTTCTTTAGACAGTATATCTCGCTTGTTTTCATCCGTTAGTACAATTGTTTTTTCTACACCTTGTCTTTCAACAATTATTTTATCTCCTAAAAGCAAGTCAATTTGCATTCTGTTAAACCTTGGTTGATACACACCATCAACAGATTTTATTTGATCTCCGTTTTTAAATCCTGCTTTCAAGCCCACTTCGCTAAATGTTAGTCCATTTTTTTGATATGCCTCGGTAGAAATATATTTTTGCCCCACGCTAACATACAAAACAGTATAAATTAGCCAAGCCAACAATATATTTACTATGATACCTCCAAGCATGATAATTAAGCGTTGCCAGGCTGGTTTCGATCTAAATTCCCATGGCTGTGGCTCTTGCTTCATTTGCTCCATGTCCATGCTTTCGTCTATCATGCCAGATAATTTTACATAGCCACCCATCGGCAACCACCCAATGCCCCATTCTGTTTCGCCAATTTTTTTCTTAAATAGCGAAAAGTACGGATCCATAAACAAGTAAAATTTTTCTACTCTTACTTTAAACATTTTGGCCGCTATATAGTGCCCAAATTCGTGAAGTATCACTAAAACCGAAAGTATAAAAAGGATTTGTCCTAATTGTATCATTATGAGATTGTTTTTTTTAATTTTAATGTGCAAAAATAAGGTTTTCAATTTATTATCTACACAATATCATTGAAAGGATTATTTTTTTATGAAATTTTTATGAAAAACACCTCCAAAACCTATAATTTCTATATGATACACCCCAGAACTCACCCCGCTCAGGTTTATTTTTGGACTTGTACTTTCCATGATATTTTGCCCTAGAGCGTTGTATATTTTTATTTTTTCTAACCTAAAACTATCGGGCATTTTAAGGTTGAGCACCTCATTTGCTGGGTTTGGATATATCGAAATGTGGTTTGAAATATCAAAACTTGAATTGGCAAGTGTAGTTACATTGTTTTTGGAAATAAGATGGCGGTCTGGATCAAAATCAAAAGCTATTACAGGAAAATTAACATTTTTTGTAAATATTTGGCCGTTTGTTGTGTGGTCTAGCACCAAATCTTGGGTTTCACCATTGGCACCATAAACCCTTATTGGCAATGGCATTTCAAAAAAAGGCACACTTGTATGCGAGCTGGTTTGATTTACGGTAAATTGCATTTGCGAGTTGCTCACGACCTGACCTACAATGTTGTATTTTGGAAAACCTTGTCCTACAATCCAATCATTAAAAAATTCGGTCAAACTACTGCCATAAACAGCTTCTAAATGAGCCTTAAAATCAGCAGTAACGGCATAATTGTAAGCCAAATTGCTGTCTGCCAAATAATTTTTCATGGCCTGAAAAAAAACAACATCGCCCAATTTCCAACGCAACATTTCCAAAACCATAGCTCCTTTGTTATAAGACAATCTACTGCTAAATATTCTGTTTACATTTGTAGCTTCGGCATCGGTCAAATATACAGCACCATTATTTGCCGCTGTAATATTGCCAATAATTTGGTTTTTGTAGGCAATAAATTCAGCTTGCCCATCGAAATTTTCATACACTAATGCCGCCAAGTAAGTAGCAAACCCTTCGTTGAGCCATATATCTTTCCAGGTGCCACAAGTTATTTTGTCGCCAAACCATTGGTGGGCCATTTCATGGGCTATCAACTGCCTGTCAAAATTTACCATAAACGAAACGGTTGTATGCTCCATGCCACCGCCCCAACCAAATTGAGCATGACCATATTTTTCGTTATGAAACGGGTATATTTCAAATAAATTTTTGAATAAATCCAGTATCAATGGGGTTTGATCAAGCTGAGGTGTAACCGAGGCTACATCTTCTGGATAAATGTAATTAACAATCGGAAAAGCATTGGCTCCCGTACCAGATGTTTGATTGACCACCGAATAATTAGTTACCGCTATGGCAATCAAATAAGCAGGAATTGGATATTGATGTTTAAAATGCGTTGTTTTTTGGGTACCCACCACCACAGGAGCTTCGGGTTCTACTCCGTTTGAAACAGCCACATACTGCGACGGAGCCGTAATATACACATCAATACTGTTAATTTTATCGTTCAAATCTTGTTTGCAAGGCCACCATTCCATGGCACCAAAGGGCTCTGACAATGTCCACAAAACAGGAGTACCAGCGTGTGTACTTTTGATAAAAGAACCAAAACCTGTTGTCGTTGGCGTTCCAGAATAGTTGATTTCTATGTTTCTACTAGTGCCTGCAGCTTGGCTGGTTGCCAAGTTTATAACCAACTCGTTATTGGTGTTTTGAGTAAATCCAAGCGAAGTACCATTTTGAACAACGCTGCTCACAGTCAGTACGTTAGACAACTCAAATGTAATGCTGCTCATACTGGTTAGTGCTGTATAAGTAGTGGTAACTTTTCCTGAAATAAACAAAACAGAAGGATTTACTGTAAATTCTAATTTATGATACGTAATATCATAGTTGGCGGTATTGGTATTAACCGTAATGTGTTGTTTTTTGGCGGCCGATTTCATTTCGGCCTCAACCAATTGTTCAAAGGACTCCTCGGTGTTTTGGCAGTAAGCCCCTTGAATACTTAATAAAAGCACTAAAAAATAATAATATTTCATATAGGTAGAATAAATTACGTAAATTGAATACTGACTTAATTTTGATTAAATATTTATTTCTAACGAATATTTAAGTCATAATTTTGTCAATTTGATACAAATATAGGCTATATTTTAATAAAAAACAACTATTTCAAAAAAACAACTTTTGGGCGTTCTCCAAGGGGCGGACTATCCGTTTCAAACCACGTTCATTGAACTCCAAAAGAAATATAATATTGTAAAATATTTTTTTTTGATTACCACATTCAGAAACTATATTCGTGCAAGACAACACCCCTTTTGGGGGCTGGGGGGCTTCTAAAAGAGTTTCCACTGCTATCCCTAACGCAAAACGGCCTTCGATTGGGCTATTTTATTTGCATATTTGGTATTAACTCCTTTAAAATCAAAAGCAGTGTTAATAATTTTTAAATAAAGCGTCAAGTGTTTTTTGATTTTTGATTACATTTGTATTGGACTATTATAATTTGAATTATTTTGAAAAACATCAATATATTACATTTAGACAGCAATCACCCTATCCTGTGGGACAGTTTAGCAGCACTTGGATTTACCAATCATCAAGATTACAGCTCCTCTAAAATTGAAATAGAATCTAAAATAGCTGATTATCAAGGAATTGTAATTCGTAGCCGCTTCAAAATTGATGCCTCATTTATAGACAAGGCCACTCAATTACAATTTATTGCAAGGGTAGGAGCGGGGCTAGAAAGCATCGATATAGAATATGCCAAAAATAAAAATATAGCACTAATAGCCGCACCAGAAGGCAATCGAAACGCCGTTGGCGAGCATACGCTGGGCATGATTTTGTCTTTGTTCAATCATTTGAATCGGGCCGATTTTGAAATAAAATCAGGACACTGGCACCGAGAAACCAATCGAGGACACGAACTAGATGGCAAAACCGTAGGCATTATAGGTTATGGCAATATGGGCAAATCTTTTGCCAAAAAACTACAAGGTTTTGACGTAGAAACCCTTTGTTATGACATTCAAAACAACATAGGCGACCAATATGCCAAACAAGTAACCTTGCAAGAGCTTCAACAAAAAACAGATGTATTGAGTTTGCATGTCCCGTGGACACCTCAAACAAATGGCATGGTAAACACCACTTTTATCAACCAATTTCAAAAACCTTTTTGGCTTATCAATACCTCGCGAGGCAAAAATGTGGTTACACATGATTTAGTAGAGGCTTTGCAAAAACAAAAAATTTTAGGAGCGGGGTTAGACGTTTTAGAATACGAAAAATTGTCTTTTGAAACCCTTTTTCTCAACGATAAATCCCAAATTCCAGACGCATTCGACTATTTGTTGAAAGCGCCAAACGTTTTGCTAACCCCACACATTGCAGGATGGACTTTTGAAAGCCACAAAAAATTAGCCCAAACAATTGTCGAAAAAATTAAGACTATATATTGTATTTAATAAATTTTTATTTATTTTTACAAAAAAATTAACAATAATCTAAAAAACTATGGAAAACGAATTACCCGAAAAATGGAATGTGCCTCAAAACAACATTCCCGTATTTAAAGTAGATCCTGTCTTGGTGCTAGTGTTTAGTATCCTAACTTGTGGTTTGTACCTCATTTATTGGAACATCAAAGTGTCCGAAGTAATCAATGCAGTAGCTCAAAGAGAAGTGATTTCGCAACCTGTCGCTATCTTGTCGGGTTGCTGTCCACCTGTCCACATTTATTTTTATTATGTAGTTGGCAAAGAAGGTTTACCAAAAGTATATGAAAAAACAGGCGAGCTAAGCAAAGATCAAAGCGTACTATTATTGGTTTTAGGCTTTTTCTTTCCTTATGCTGCCGCAATGATTGTTCAAGGTGATATCAACAGATTGTACAATTAAATATAAGAAAAAAATAAAAATTTACGGAATCATTGGATGTATCATTACATTGATGGTTCCGTATATCATTATGTGGCTCAATCAAGGTAGCGACTTGGCCAACAAACAATCTTATTGCCCCCTGAAAATGCTTACGGGGTTCCCGTGTCCAGGTTGCGGCATTACCAAATCGTTAGTTTGTTTTTATCAAGGTAATGTTTGGCAAAGTCTTGAATACCATTTGTTTGGCCCTTTTGCCATCTTGTTTTGCATCATAGCAATTGTTACTTTAACAACCGAATTAATAACAGGCAAATCCTATTTTGACACTTATTTTTATAACAAAAAAATAGCCGTAATTATGGCATATACATTAGGTATTTACCACATCATTCGATTGATTATTTTTGTTCAGCAACATAATATGGAATCTATTTTAGAGCAAAGTATTTGGAAATAAACAACTTACAAGCATGGCAGCACACAACGACTTAGGCAAAGCTGGCGAAGCAATGGCCGTTTCGTATTTAGAAAAACAAGGCTATCAAATCAAGGCCACAAACTACACGTATCAAAAAGCCGAAATAGATATTATTGCCCAAAAAAAAGATGTCTTGGCCGTTGTAGAAGTCAAAACCCGATCGAGTTTAGACTTTGGATTGCCACAAGAATTTGTAAAACCCAAAAAAATCCAATTGCTTGTTCGGGCAGTAAACGAATATGTAATAGCACAAAACTTAGATGTTACAGTTCGATTTGACATTGTTGCCATACACAAAAACGGCGAAGATTATGAAATAGAACATTTAGAAGATGCTTTTTATCATTTTTAAATAACCTTTCAAGCACCATATTTATTGGCCTATTCAAACAAATTTATTACTAAATAAAGTAGGATGCCAAAAAACAAGATTTTTTTTGTAACTTTGCCGTGAATTTTATGGTCAATAAAATAAAAGCAAATTCAATTATGGAAGATAAGAGGATATTATATGTATCATCTGAGGTGTCTCCGTATTTGGCTGAAAATGAAGTTTCTATAACTTCGTATGATGTTCCAAAAATGGTAAACGACCAAGGCGGACAAATCAGAATTTTCATGCCAAGATATGGAAATATTAATGAAAGACGACATCAATTGCACGAAGTAATTCGACTGTCGGGGATGAATTTGGTGGTAAATGACACCGATATGCCCTTGATTATCAAAGTGGCATCTATACCAAAAGAGCGTATTCAGGTCTATTTTATAGATAACGATGAATATTTTAAAAGAAAAGCTACTTTTACAGACGAAGAAGGAGTTTTGTTTCCAGACAACGACGAGCGAGCCATTTTTTTTGCAAAAGGTGTTGTCGAAACCGTAAAAAAACTCAATTGGGTACCCGATATTATTCATGTTCATGGCTGGTTAGCTAGTTTGCTACCAATATATATGAAACATTATTATAAAGACGAAGCATTATTTGGAAATACTAAAATAGTTACCTCTGTATATGCACAATCTTTTGATGGAACGTTGGATGTCAATTTGATACAAAAAATGATGTTTGATGGCATCCCTCAAAAAAGCATAGCCGAATTAGAATTGCCAACGTACGAAAATATTCTTAAAACCGCAATTTTACATTCTGATGCCGTAGTAATTGGAACAGATAATTTATCGACAAGTTTAACAAAATTTATAGAAACTTCAAAAATACCTTTCTTACCTTTCGCCCCGAAAGATAAAATGACAGATGTATATACAAATTTTTATAAAACAGAGGTCAAATAGCAGCCTTTCCATGAGATAAACAACAAAAATACTAAATATAAATTAGTTTTTTGAAAAAAAAATGAATATAACAATGATGAATACCAAGTTTTTAAAAACATTATTATTTTTAACAATTACAAGCTTTTTAATATCTTGCGATAAAGATTATACTTCTACAGGCACAGATTTAGTTGGCGATGGACACTATGCCTTTGAACCAACTTCTTATAGCATTCAAGCCGCTACCCGAAAAACAGGTATTATGGCTTCTAATAATTTAGAAACCAATGCTTTAGGTGTTTATAAAAACACTGTTTTTGGTACAACAACTGCTAATTTCGTCTCACAAGCACAACTTGCAAGTGTAGCACCAACTATCGATTTGACTACCGAAATGGTCAATTCCAGAGCCATTGATAGCGTAGTATTGTATATCCCTTATTTTGTAAACAGTACCGTAGTTACCAATACAGACGGTTCACACACCTATACTTTAGATTCTATTTATGGCGACAAATCACATAAAATTGATTTAGGAGTGTATGAAAATAAATATTTCTTGGCCGAAAAAAGCATTAGTACCAATTTGCAAGAAAAACAAGATTTTTATACCGATCAAGATCCAATATTTGATAGTAACAAAGGTATTAAATTGAATGATGATACCAACACCAACGAAAATACTCAATTTCAATTTAGCGAAAAAGAATACAAATTAACTACAGCAGCTGTTGGGACTACTGCCGCAACCACAACTTATATAGCTCCTGGCATGAGACTACATTTGAACAAAGCTTTTTTTAATTCGCTATTGTTTCAAGCAAGTTCTACAACAAATTTAGCCAACAATGTCAATTTTATGCAAGCTTTTAAAGGGCTGTATTTCAAATCACAACAACTAGGCACCAACCAAGTTATGGCTTTGATGAATTTTGCAAAAGGAAACATTACAACATATTACCACGAAGCAACCTCTACAACTGATGCTACAAAAGTCAATAAATCAATAGTCATTAATTTGACAGGCAATACGGTAAACTTATTTGATGAAACAAATACAGGATCATTAGGTAGTTATTTGGATGGCGATTCAGACAAATTGGTTTTAAAAGGACATTCAGGCGCTGTTGCTTATTTAGATATTTCAGATGCCACTTTGACCGAAATTCAAAATAATGTAAAAAACAAACATTGGCTCATTAACGAGGCCAACTTGGTATTCAATATTCATACCGATATGGCCAATGCCGATAAAGAACCAAACAGAATATACCTTTATGATGTCAATAGCAAAAGACCTATTGCAGATTATAGTTCGGATATCTCTACAAGTAGTATAACCAATTATGCGAAATCTGTATATGGCGGAATTATTAAAAAAGATGCTAATGGAAAAGGATTAAGCTATAAAATCAGAGTTACAAATTACATTAAAAGTATTGTAAAAAACGATTCCACTATAGCACAACTTCGAAACAGTAAAACAATTGGAAAACTAGGTCTATCTGTTTGTCAGGCCATTGCCAATTCGAGTATGAACAAAGTAAAGAATGTTCCAGCTTATTCAAGTTGGTTAGTGGCTACTCCAGCTGAAAGAGGCTTGTACTATTTTCCAAAAAATTCAGTAATGAACCCTCTTGGAACCGTACTTTGGGGTACAGGTACCAATGTAGCCGAAGACAAAAAAGTAAAACTCCAAATTTATTATACAAAACCAGAATAAAACTTAAAATTTATGTGTGGAATCGTAGGTTATATCGGACATAGAGAAGCTTATCCTATTGTAATCAAAGGACTTAAGCGATTAGAATACAGAGGTTATGACAGTGCTGGCGTGATGTTGTATGACGGCACCGACTTAAAAGTATGTAAAACAAAAGGGAAGGTAGCCGATTTAGAAGAAAAATCAATGGCCGCTATTACCTTAAATGGCAATATTGGAATGGGCCACACCCGCTGGGCCACTCATGGTGTACCCAACGATGTAAACTCTCACCCACACGTTTCCAATTCGGGGCAGTTGGCCATCATTCATAATGGTATTATCGAAAATTATGAGCCTCTAAAAAAAGAATTGATCAAAAGAGGTTACCATTTTCATTCTGATACAGACACCGAAGTATTGGTAAATTTAATTGAAGAAATTCAGAAAAAAGACAATTTAAAACTTGGAAAAGCAGTGCAAATTGCTCTTAATCAAGTGGTTGGTGCTTATGCTATATGTGTTTTTGATATCAAAAAACCAGACGAAATGGTTGTAGCCCGTTTAGGTAGTCCATTGGCTATTGGTGTAGGCGAAAACGAATATTTTATTGCATCAGATGCCACACCTTTTATAGAATATACGTCAAATGCCATTTATTTAGAAGACGAAGAAATGGCTATTGTTCGTTTAAAGAAACCATTGAAAATTAGAAAAATAAAAGACGATTCTCTCGTAAATCCTAATATTCAAGAGTTGCAATTGAATTTAGAACAAATTGAAAAAGGAGGTTACGACCACTTTATGTTGAAAGAAATTTATGAACAACCAGCCGTAATTAGAGATACTTATAGAGGCCGATTGCATGCAGACAAAGGTTTGATTAGAATGTCGGGCATTGAAAATAATTTGGAAAAATTTTTAAATGCAGAACGTATTTTAATTATCGCTTGTGGTACCTCTTGGCATGCGGGTTTGGTTGCAGAATACATTATTGAAGAGTTTGCAAGAATACCTGTTGAAGTAGAATACGCATCAGAATTCAGATATAGAAATCCAATAATCAACAAAGGTGATGTTGTGATACCAATTTCACAATCTGGCGAAACAGCCGATACATTAGCAGCTATTAAATTAGCAAAAGAAAGAGGGGCTTTTGTGTTTGGTGTATGTAATGTAGTGGGCTCGTCTATATCCAGAGAAACCAATGCGGGGGCATATACCCACGCTGGACCAGAAATTGGGGTGGCTTCTACCAAAGCTTTTACAACTCAGATCACCGTTTTAACCCTTATAGCATTGCGACTAGCAAAAGCAAAAGGAACAATGTCTAATTCAGATTTTCATAGATATTTACAAGAGTTAGAATTGATTCCAGAAAAGGTTACAGAAACATTAAACACTAATGAAAAAGCTAAGGAAATTGCTGCGGTTTTCAAAGACTCAACCAATTGTTTGTATCTAGGGCGTGGTTATAATTTTCCTGTAGCATTAGAAGGCGCTTTAAAATTAAAAGAAATTTCATACATACACGCAGAAGGCTATCCTGCTGCCGAAATGAAACACGGCCCAATTGCTTTAATTGATGAACAAATGCCCGTAATTGTTATAGCACCAAAATTAGGACATTACGAAAAAGTGGTAAGCAATATACAAGAAATCAAATCCAGACGAGGCAAAATTATTGCAATTGTAACCAAAGGCGATGTGCAAGTAAGAGAATTGGCAGATTATGTAATAGAAATTCCAGAAACTTCTGATGCTTTATCGCCGTTACTCACCACAATACCTTTACAATTGTTGTCTTATCATATTGCAGTAATGCGTGGTTGCAATGTAGATCAACCAAGAAATTTGGCCAAATCTGTTACGGTAGAATAGCATTAAAAAAAATATTTTTGAAGAGCGAGAAATTTTTTCTCGCTTTTTTTATGAATTTAACTTTTTTTTTGTAATTTGGCTTCCTTAACTATCAAAATCAAAAAAATGAAAGTCTATTTATTTATTTTGTCATTGTTTGTTTGTAGCTTTTCATTTGCTCAAACTTCAATTTCTGGAGTTGTTACAGACGGTAACAACAATCCTGTGGCTGGAGCTAATGTAAAAGTTTCAGGCGAAGCCGCAGGCACCATTAGCGATGCTGATGGAAATTTTTCTTTAAAAACCAGTAAAAAACCACCATTAACTTTGGTTGTTACCAGTGTTGGGTATAACCAACAGTCAATTGCTGTTTCTAGTAGCAATCAAAAAGTTACTGTAAAATTAACCAGCGAAGAAACAAAACTAGAAGAAATTGTAGTATCGGCTTCTAGAACTCCCGAAAAAGTAAAAGAGTCGCCTGTTACTATCGAAAGAATGAGCATTCGTGACATTAAAAAAACAGCTTCTCCATCGTTTTATGACGGATTAGAAAACTTGAAAGAAGTACAAATGAATACCAGTAGTATGTCATTCAAGTCTATCAATACCCGTGGATTTGCCTCTGTTGCCAACACCCGTTTTATGCAATTAGTTGATGGTATGGACAATTCATCGCCATTGCTCAATTTTGTTATTGGTAATATGATTGGAGTATCTGAAATAGACGTGCAAAGTGTAGAATTATTACCAGGAGCTTCATCTGCATTGTATGGTGCCAATGCGTTCAATGGAATTTTGTTTATGAACAGCAAAAGCCCTTTTACCAGTCAGGGTGTTAGAGCTTATGCAAAATTTGGTCAAACGTATCAAAAAGCCGCAGGTGCAAACGAATATTATGATTATGGCGTTAGAGTAGCACATGCGTTTACCAAACATTTTGCTGCAAAAGCCAATTTTACTTTTTTAAGTGGAACAGATTGGTTTGCAACAAATTATGATGATGGAAATATTTCTGGAAAAGACAGAAGTTATTATAACTATAACGGAATTAATGTGTATGGAGATGAGGTTTCTACAAATTTAAAAGGAGTAGGACAATCATTGGCTGCTTTGGGATTGTTGCCTGCATCGGCTGTAAATTTATTGCCAAGTTATAACGTGAGTAGAACAGGGTATAAAGAAACCGAAATTACAGATAACAAAGTACGAAACGCTAAAATTGATTTCTCTTTGCATTTCAAACCATGGGCAAATGATGTTGAAATCATTTGGCAAAGTAAATTTGGATTTGGAAACACCGTTTATCAAGGAGCAAATCGTTATTATTTGAATGGCTTTTTTATGCAACAACATAAAATAGAAGTAAAAGGCAAAAACTTTTTTGTAAGAGGATATACTACAACAGAAGATGGTGGACGCTCTTATGATATGTTGTTTACTGCTATCAACGTAAACAGAAAATGGAAAGACGACCGTACTTGGTTTGGTCAATATGCGGGTGCTTATGTTCAAGCCACTCTAGGCGGTGCAACACCAGATCAAGCCCACGCTGCCGCAAGAAACGTAGCCGATACCGGAAGATTGATTCCTGGAACAACTGCTTTTACCAATGCTTTTAATCAAGTAATTGCAGACCCAGATGTATTAACTGGATCAAAACTTGTTGATAACTCAAGAATATATCATGGAGATGCCAATTACAATTTCAAAGATTTATTTAAGCCAGTTGAAATACAAGTTGGTGGGTCTTATAGAGAATATCAATTGAACTCTTTTGGTAGAATTTATACCGATGCCAATGGGCCAATCTATTATTCAGAATATGGAGTTTATACTCAATTACAAAAGAAATTAATGGAAGATCGCTTAAAATTAACAGGTTCTGTTCGTTATGACAAATCTAAAAATTTTGATGGAAGCTTTTCTCCAAGAATTTCTACTGTATATACAGCTGGCGAAAAGAAAGACCATACCTTTAGAGGATCGTTTCAAACAGGTTTTAGAAACCCATCTACTCAAGATCAATACATTGGTTTCAACGTAGGGAGCTCTGTATTAGTAGGTTCTGCTCCTGACAACTTAACTCGTTTCAGAGAAACTTTACCTGTATCAACAACGGTTGGACAAGCATTTGCTGGAGGTGCATCTGTTGTCATGACGGGTTTAAATGCTTACAATAATTCTTACACAGCTTCATCTGTTCAAGCCTTTTCAGCTTTGGCACCTACAAATATTGCGGCTGCAGCTGCTTTGCTAAAAAAATCAAATGCGGCAGGTGTAAAACCAGAAACTGTTAAAGCATTTGAATTAGGATACAGAGGACAATTGGCTGGAATTAATATCGATTTGAATGGTTATTACAATATCTACAACAACTTTTTAGGTAACTTAATTGTTGTTGCTCCTTTTTATGGTACAGCTGTAAATAGTCCAAATCCAGCAGGAAACCCAGCTACTGATTTAAGCACACAATCTTTGCATGCTTTAACTAATGGAAACACTAGAGTTTACCAACTTTATACCAATACGGATATCGAAATAGAATCTATTGGATTTGGTGTAGGTTTGTCTAAAAAAATTATTAAAGATTTTGAATTGAGTGCCAATTATAATTATGCTCAATTCAATTTTGATCAATCATTAGATCCTAGTTTTGAAGCTGGTTTCAATACACCAAAACACAAAGCAAAAGTATCTATCAGCAACGATAAATTATTTAAAAATTTTGGATTTAATGTGAGCGGACGATACAATACCAAATACAAATGGGAATCTACTTTCTTTGACGGAATGATTGACGCTGCTACTGTAATAGATGCTCAAATTAATTATAACTTTACCAAACTAAAATCAACTTTAAAAGTTGGAGCATCAAATTTAGGTGGGAAAGAATACAACCAAGTTTTTGGAGCGGGTCTTATTGGACAACAATATTTTGTGTCTTGGACAATCAACCCATAATTTTTAATAATTTTAAAATATTAATATCATGATAAAAAATTTCAAATGGCTATTTTTGGTTTCATTAACCTTTGTAGCTTGTAATAATTCAGACGATGTTGTTACAGATGCCAATTCTATCGATGGAAGCCCTTTAACGGCTGGTTCTGCAAATTTTTCAAAATATGTAGCATTAGGCAATTCCTTGTGTGCGGGTTATAGCGACGGTGCCTTATTTAAAGCAGGACAAGAAGGTGCTTATCCTAATATTTTGGCTCAACAATTTGCATTAGTTGGAGGTGGCGACTTCAAAACCCCTTACATGTCAGACAATATTGGAGGTATGCTTGCTGGTGGCACCATGATTCAAACACCAAGATTGTATTTTAACGGAACAGGACCTGTACCAGTCTCTGGCACACCAACAACCGAATTGACCAACCATTTAACAGGGCCTTTTAATAATTTAGGAGTTCCAGGTGCCAAAAGTTATCATTTATTAGCACCAGGTTATGGCAGTTTGGCAGGTATAGCCACTGGTCAGGCCAATCCTTATTACGTAAGATTTGCATCGTCGGCTACTTCAAAAGTAATAGACGATGCAGTAGCTCAAAGCCCAACATTTTTCTCTCTTTGGATAGGTAACAATGATGTATTAGGATATGCTACTTCTGGCGGAACAGGTGTAAACCAAACAGGCAACATGAATCCTGCAACGTATGGTGGAAGCGATATTACCGATCCAACATTTTTTGCGGGTGTCTATAATAATTTAGTAACTGCCCTTACTGCCAATGGTGCAAAAGGAGTAGTATCAAACATTCCTTATGTAACTTCGGTACCTTATTTTACTACTGTTCCTACAAATGCCATACCAGGATTACCAGCGGCAAGTGCTACCCAATTAAACCAATTATTTGGAGGCATCAATAATGCCTTAACAGCAGCGGGTTTGCCAACACGTTTTGCAACATTAAAGGCCGATGATGGCAATGCTGCAACAGACGATAGCAACCCTTTATTAATCAAAGACGAAAGCTTGTTAAACATTGCAACTCAAATCACAAGTGCCTTAACAGCAGCAGGATATCCCGCAGCTACCGCAGGTTTTCTAGGCGGATTGTATGGTCAGGCCAGACATGCTAGCAATGCAACAGCAACAAAAGATTACATCCTATTAACGGCTCGTACAGTTATTGGAACTACCCAAACAGGAGCACCTTCCCCTTTCAATACAATTGGTGTTTCTTATCCAATGGCAGACAATACCACTTTAACAGCATCAGAAGTAGCCGAAGTAAAAACAGCAACCGACGCATACAACAACGCTATTCGTAGTATTGCTACTGCAAAAGGATTAGCTTTTGTAGATGCCAATGCCGTATTGAATCAAGTAGCCACTACCACAGGATATACAGCCAACGGATTTACAATGCTTTCTACTTATGTAACTGGTGGAGCGTTTTCTTTAGACGGTATTCATCCTAGCCAAAGAGGCTATGCCTTGATAGCCAACAAGTTTTTGGAAGCCATCAATACTAAATATGGTTCTAATTTTAAAGGGGTAGATTTAGGAAAATATAGAATTTTATTTCCCGCATCACTTTAACATTTTTTAAGAATAATTCATCAATCCATCATGTTTTTCATGATGGATTTGTGTTTTTAGACGGTTTTGTTAGAGAATTTTAAGCAATATTATCCAAACTTCGATTATTTGTTAATTTTTTATATAAAAAGTGTTGATTTTTCTATTTTAAAAAATTATATTTGCACTCTCAAAAAGAGGTATTAAAATCAAACCTGAATAGCTATTTATAAAACACATAAGTAATGTCAAAAGTAATAGGAAAAGTTGCGCAAATCATTGGTCCAGTAGTGGACGTAGTTTTCAACGGTAAAGATGTTGAACTTCCAAAAATTTATGATTCATTGGAAATAACCAAAAAAGATGGTACTAAATTAATATTAGAAGTACAATCACATATTGGTGAAAATACAGTAAGAACAATCTCGATGGACTCTACAGACGGATTGAGTAGAGGATACGAAGTAGTAGGAACTGGAGACCCAATCAAAATGCCAATTGGACCAGATGTTTATGGAAGACTTTTTAATGTAATTGGAGACGCTATTGATGGTTTGGGCGATTTGCCAAAAACGGGCGAAAACGGAATGTCTATTCACCGTCCAGCTCCAAAATTTGAAGATTTATCTACCTCTTCTGAAGTTTTATTTACAGGTATCAAAGTAATCGATTTGATCGAACCTTATGCAAAAGGAGGTAAAATTGGTTTGTTTGGTGGTGCTGGAGTAGGTAAAACAGTATTAATTCAAGAGTTGATTAACAATATTGCAAAAGGTCATGGAGGACTTTCTGTATTTGCAGGTGTTGGTGAAAGAACACGTGAAGGAAACGACTTACTTCGTGAAATGTTAGAATCTGGAATTATCAAATATGGCGAAGAGTTTATGCACTCTATGGAAAATGGAGGTTGGGATTTAGCTAAAGTAGATAAACCAGGAATGAGAGAATCAAAAGCTACTTTCGTTTTTGGTCAAATGAATGAGCCACCAGGAGCTCGTGCTCGTGTGGCACTTTCTGGATTATCAATTGCTGAATATTTCCGTGACGGAGCAGGTTCAGATCAAGGTAAAGATGTATTGTTCTTCGTAGATAACATTTTCCGTTTTACTCAAGCAGGTTCTGAAGTATCGGCTCTTTTAGGTCGTATGCCTTCGGCAGTAGGGTACCAACCTACTTTGGCTACCGAAATGGGTGCCATGCAAGAGCGTATTACCTCTACCAAAAAAGGTTCCATTACATCTGTACAAGCCGTTTACGTTCCTGCGGATGACTTGACAGACCCTGCACCAGCAACAACATTTGCTCACTTGGATGCTACAACAGTATTGTCTCGTAAAATTGCCGAGTTGGGTATTTATCCAGCAGTAGATCCGTTAGATTCTACATCAAGAATCTTAACGCCTGAAATTTTAGGAAAAGACCATTATGACTGTGCTCAAAGAGTAAAAGAAATTCTTCAAAAATACAAACAATTACAAGATATTATTGCAATCCTTGGGATGGAAGAACTTTCTGAAGAAGATAAATTGGCCGTTTCTAGAGCACGTCGTGTACAACGTTTCTTGTCTCAACCTTTCCATGTAGCTGAGCAATTTACTGGAATACCAGGTGTTTTGGTTGATATTAAAGATACCATCAAAGGTTTCAATATGATCATCGACGGAGAATTAGACCATTTGCCAGAAGCAGCATTCAACCTTAAAGGGTCTATTCAAGATGCTATTGAAGCAGGTGAAAAAATGTTAGCAGAAGCATAGTCCATATACAATTAACAATTGATAGTTGGCAATTAATTATCCATTGTCAATTATTAATTATCAACTATAAAAAGTATGATTTTAGAAATAGTATCACCAGAAGCCTCTTTGTTTAAAGGCGAAGTAACCTCAGTATCTGTTCCAGGTGCCAACGGTAGTTTCCAAATTTTAAACAATCACGCACCAATAGTTTCTATTCTTAAGCAAGGTATTGTTGCCATAGCAGCTCCTAGTTTCAACTTCTATAAAGAAACAGCACATTTGTTTCAAAAAGTGAATGATCAAAATTATACCTTGACCATTTCTTCTGGAACAATCGAAATGAGAGACAACAAAATTATTGTTTTAGCAGACTAAATCAATAAAGTTTCAAGTAAAAAGCCAAACCGTTTTGTTTGGCTTTTTTTTGTTCTTAAAATTTCGATAAACTACTTCTTTTTATTTATTGAAGGAGAAAAAACGGGTGTTCTAAAAACAATTAGTTTTATATGTAAAATATTTTACTATTTGATTATAATAAAAATTGAAAATTCACTACTTTCGCACATTGATTTAAGACAACAATAAAATGAGTGCAAAATTTACTGAATACAAAGGACTTGACTTGCCAAAATCGGCAGAAGAAGTGCTGGATTTTTGGAAAAAAGAAACAATATTTGAAAAAACAGTAAGTACTCGTGAGGGAAATCCTCCTTACGTGTTTTTTGAAGGGCCGCCTTCGGCAAATGGTTTACCAGGCATTCACCACGTGATGGCACGAGCAATTAAAGATATATTTTGTAGATATAAAACCCAAAAAGGCTACCAAGTAAAACGCAAAGCGGGCTGGGATACCCACGGATTGCCAGTAGAATTGGGTACCGAAAAAGAACTCGGCATCACCAAAGAAGATATTGGTAAAACCATCACTGTAGCACAATACAACGAAGCGTGCAAACGTACCGTAATGAGATACACAGATATTTGGAACGATTTGACCGAAAAAATGGGCTATTGGGTCGATATGGAAGACCCCTATATCACCTATAAATCTAAATATATGGAATCGGTATGGTGGTTGCTCAAACAAATTTACAACAAGGATTTGATGTACAAGGGCTATACCATCCAACCTTATTCGCCAAAAGCAGGAACAGGATTGTCTTCGCATGAGGTCAATCAGCCAGGAAGTTATAGAGATGTAACCGATACAACGGTGGTGGCACAGTTCAAAAGCCCCCTAACCCCCGCAGGGGGAATTGATAGCAATTCCATTTTAAAAGCATTCGGTCTTAGCTCCCCTCTTTCGGAGGGGATGGGGGAGGCTTTTTTCCTCGCTTGGACAACTACGCCTTGGACGTTGCCATCAAATACAGCATTAACAGTTGGCCCAAAAATTGATTATGTATTAGTAAAAACCTTCAATCAATATACGTTTGAACCAATACATGTGGTTTTGGCTAAAAATTTAGTAGGCAAACAATTTGCTGGAAAAACATTTGAAAAAGTAGAAACCATCGAAGCATTTGAAGAGAAGGCAGCTGTTTTTACTTCAAACATTCCCCCTTCGGGGGCTAGGGGGCTTCCCTTTTTGATTTTAGCCGAATGTAAAGGTTCAGATTTAGTTGGAATTCGTTACGAGCAATTGATGCCATTGGCTTTGCCGTATCAAAATCCTGAAAATGCTTTTAGAGTAATTGCAGGAGATTTTGTAACTACCGAAGATGGAACAGGAATTGTACATACAGCGCCAACTTTTGGGGCAGATGATGCCAAAGTAGCCAAAGAAGCTACGCCCGAAGTGCCACCAATGTTGGTTTTGGACGAAAACGGAAATCCTGTGCCTTTAGTGGATTTGCAAGGAAAATTTGTTTCGGGGCTTGGTAATTTATCAGGCAAATACGTCAAAAACGACTATTACAACGATGGTGAAGCACCAGAACGTTCGGCCGATGTGGAAATTGCGATCCAATTAAAAGAACAAAACAAAGCCTTTAAGGTCGAAAAATATGTACACAGTTACCCACATTGCTGGCGAACTGATAAACCCATTTTATATTATCCATTAGATTCTTGGTTCATCAAAGTAACCGAAATCAAAGATAGAATGTTCGATTTGAACGAAACCATCAACTGGAAACCCAAAGCAACTGGCGAGGGCCGTTTTGGGAATTGGTTGAAAAATGCCAACGATTGGAACTTATCCCGATCAAGATATTGGGGAATTCCGTTGCCAATTTGGAGAACCGAAGACAAGCAAGAAGAAATCCTCATAGGTTCTGTGGAAGAATTATACAACGAAATAGAGCAATCCATCGCAGCTGGTTTTCAAAAAACAAATCCGTTTGCTGGATTTGAAATAGGTAATATGTCGGAATCTAATTATGATTTGGTAGATTTGCACAAAAATGTGGTGGACGAAATTACCTTGGTTTCTGCCTCTGGAAAACCAATGCAACGTGAAACGGATTTGATAGACGTATGGTTCGATTCGGGAGCAATGCCTTATGCACAATGGCATTATCCGTTTGAGAAAAGCCCCCTAACCCCCGAAGGGGGAATTCCTCCGATTGCTGACTTTATAGCCGAAGGAGTGGACCAAACTAGGGGTTGGTTTTATACTCTTCATGCAATAGGCACTTTAGTATTTGACAGAATAACCTATAAAAATGTAGTTTCAAACGGATTGGTTTTAGACAAAAACGGACAAAAAATGTCAAAACGTCTTGGCAATGCAGTAGATCCGTTCACTACTTTGGCAGATTATGGCCCTGATGCTACCCGATGGTACATGATTTCCAATGCAAATCCGTGGGATAATTTGAAATTTGACTTGGAGGGTATTGCAGAGGTACGTAGAAAATTCTTTGGAACGCTTTATAATACGTATTCATTTTTTGCATTGTATGCCAATATTGACGCCTTTACATACAGCGAAGCTGAAATTCCACTTGAAGAACGACCAGAGATAGACCGTTGGATTTTGTCGGAACTGCATACTTTAACTCAAGTGGTGGACGAAGCTTATGCTGATTATGAGCCAACAAAAGCAGCTAGAGCTATTTCTGATTTTGTTCAAGAAAATTTGAGTAATTGGTACGTTCGTTTGTGCAGAAGACGTTTTTGGAAAGGCGAATATGCACAAGACAAAATTGCAGCATATCAAACTTTATATACTTGTTTATTGAGTATCAGCAAGTTATCGGCACCTATTGCTCCTTTTTATATGGATCAATTGTACCGTGATTTGACACGAGCTACCCATACCGAAAAATTTGAAAGTGTACATTTGGCAAAATTTCCAGAATTTATCAAAAATGTTGTTGATCAATCGCTGGAAAGCAAAATGCAAAAAGCCCAAACCATTTCGTCATTAGTATTATCACTTCGTAAGAAAGAAATGATAAAAGTACGTCAGCCTTTGCAACGAATTATGATCCCGATTTTAGATGAACATTTTAGAACAGAAGTTTTGGCAATTTCTGATTTGGTTAAAGCAGAGGTAAATGTAAAAGAAATAGTATTGTTAAATGATGATGCTGACATATTAGTCAAGCAAATTAAACCTAATTTCAAAGCTTTAGGCCCTCGATTTGGCAAAGATATGGGGCTGATTGCTAAGGAGATACAAAATTTTACTGCCGATCAAATCAATTTTTTAGATAAAAATGGAACAATTGAGCTTGTAATTGCCGAAAAAAAGGTAACTTTATCCTTGGAAGATGTAGAAATTTCATCTCAAGACGTTGCTGGTTGGCTGGTTGCTAATGCCGATGGGATAACAGTTGCTTTGGATATTACTATTACAGAAGAGTTAAAACAAGAAGGAATTGCTAGGGAATTAGTAAACAGAATTCAGAACATACGTAAAGATTCTGGATTTGAAGTAACCGATAAAATAAAAGTGCAGTTAGAAAAAAATGGTGTATTGGAAGCCGCAGTTTTAAAAAATGCAGACTATATTAAATCGGAAACTTTGACAAAAATGCTAAATTTTGAAGAAAAATTAGAAAATGGCATAGAAATTGAGTTTGATGACATCAAAACAAAAATATTAATATCTAAATAATTCAAAATGGTTGAAGAAATTGTAAGATACTCAGACGCTGATTTAGCTGAGTTTAAAGAATTAATTATCAAAAAGATAAACAAAGCACAGGCCGATTTGGATTTAATCAAAAGTGCTTATATGAACGATTTGAATAATGGTACAGACGACACAAGTCCAACGTTTAAAGCTTTTGAAGAAGGTAGCGAAACAATGAGCAAAGAGGCCAACTCGCAATTGGCAATTAGACAAGAAAAGTTTATTCGTGATTTGAAAAACGCCCTTTTTCGTGTAGAAAATAAAACGTATGGGGTGTGCAAAGTTACAGGAAAACTCATTTCAAAAGAAAGGTTAATGATTGTGCCACATGCCACTATGAGTATGGAAGCCAAAAACTTGCAAAGATAAATTTTAACAAAATTATATCATAATTAACGCTCCGTTGTGAGCGTTTTTTATTTTTAAAAATACTACTTTTGCAACTCAAATAAAAAAAAATGAATCTCAAGAAAGCTTATTGCATAGTTATACTAATTTTGTTAGTCGATCAATTATCTAAAATATATGTTAAAACAAATTTCATATTAGGCGAAGAAGTAACTGTTTTTCAGTGGTTTAAAATTTCTTTTATCGAAAATGAAGGAATGGCATGGGGTACTCAAATCCCTGGTATGTATGGTAAATTAATCTTAACTATTTTCAGATTATTTGCCGTTACCGGTATTGGATATTGGCTTTGGGATGCGGTTCAAAAAAAGGCTTCAAACTACCTAATAGTTGCCATTTCTTGTATTTTGGCAGGGGCTTTTGGCAATATTATCGACTCTGTTTGCTATGGTGTTTGTTTTGATGACAGTTTAGGAAAAGTAGCAACATTATGTAGCCCAAACCCTTATGGCACATGGTTTCATGGCAAAGTTGTAGATATGTTTTATTTTCCAATATGGCATGGCAATTTGCCTTCGTGGTTGCCTATTTGGGGAGGAAAAGAGTTCACTTTTTTTAATGCTATTTTTAATATTGCCGATGTAGCCATTTCTACAGGTGTAGGTATTTTGATTGTTTTTAATAAAAAAGCTTTTTCAAACGACTAATTATTATGAATATGCTCGAGGTGCAAGACTATCTTTCAAATTTACCAGTTGAAAAACAAAATGTCCTTCAAAATTTCAGAATATTTTTGCAGGATTTATTGCCAATGGCCTCTGAAACAATGGCTTATGGCATTCCTACATTCAAATACGAAAAAAATATTGTGCATTATGCGGCTTTCAAAAATCATTTGGGTTTTTATCCTTCACCAGCGGTAATTCTTCATTTTCAGGAGGAATTAACAGCGTTCAAAACTTCAAAAGGAGCTATACAATTTCCGTTTTCTGAAGAAATTCCATTGGAATTAGTAAAAAAAATGGTTCTTTTTAGGCTAAATCAAATGAATATCAAATAATTTTTTTTATCCAATAATGTGCAGCATAAATTACAGGAGTAAGTAAAACAGCAAGCATTAATTTGAAAACATAACCCGTAAGTGCCGAGCTGATAAATGTTTCAAAAGTCATTTTGCCTGGCAACCAAAATGCTATTCCTAAAACAATAAAAGAATCAAAAAATTGAGAAATTACGGTAGAACCAGTCGTTCTAAGCCATATTTTTGTATGTCCCGTTTTGTTTTTAAAATACCAAAAAACACTAACATCGATAAATTGCGACACCAAAAATGCTACAATACTCCCAACAATGATCCACATACTTTGACCAAATACACTCTGAAATTGTTCGTCTGTAACAGGACTTATGCCTTTTGCAGCAGGCACAGATAGGGCTAAAAATAGTATTATAAAAGCATAAATGATAAGTCCAGCCGTGATGAGCGATAATTTTCGCACACCCTTTTCGCCAAAATATTCATTAATTAAATCGGTAGTCAAAAAAACAATGGGCCATGGCAAGATGCCAATACTCATTACAAATGGGCCTATTTGAATTAATTTTCCTCCAATTAATTCTGCAACTACAGCATTTGTTATAAAAATCCCTGCTAAAACAATAAACAATAACTCTTTTTTGGTTTGAAACATCTTTCTCAATTATTTTTTCAAAAATATTGATTTTAATTTACATTGCCCTCATTTTTATACTTGAACAAATGTTAATTTTCGAGGTGGTGTTCCATACTATTTTTAGAAGCTTTTTTGTCAAAATAATCTATTGCCAATTGTTTATCTATTGCAATTTGGTTTTTTAACAATTCAAAATGATCAAATTTTATTTCGTCTCGTAAATTTTGTAATAAATACACTTCAATTTCTTGGTGGTAAACGTCTGAATCAAAATCAAACAAATGTATTTCGATAGCTAAATCAACGCCATTTATGGTTGGTCTAGTTCCAATATTCATTACACCATTGTACATTTTGTGGTTTATCCGAGCATGGGCAATATAGACACCGTTTTTTGGAATCATCTTATAGTTTTCAGCAACTTGAACATTGGCCGTAGGAAAACCAATAGTTCTCCCTTTTTGATTACCTTTTATTACAGTTCCTTGTAACTGGTAGGGGTATCCTAAATAATGGTTTGCTAAACTGATATTGCCATCCATAATGGCTTGCCTAATTTTTGTAGAACTTATGGCTACATCTTGTATTTCCTGAACAGATATTTGTTCTACTTCAAAATTTAATACACGACCAAAAGCAATTAAATCATCCACGTTGGCTGCTCTATTTTTGCCAAAACGGTGGTCGTAACCAATAATTATTTTCTTAACATTAAGGTGTTTTACTAATATATTTTGAACAAAATCTAAGGCAGAAAGATTAGAAAATTCCAAATCAAATTTTTGGATAATTAAATGATCAATCTGGGTTTTTTCTATCAAATGGATTCTTTCAGATATGGTATTAAGTAGTTGTACGTTGGTATTTTGGTGTACAACCATTTTTGGATGCGGAAAAAAAGTTAATACTACACTTTCGCAATCCATTTCTTGAGCATTGGCAGTTACTTTGGATAAAATTTTTTGATGTCCAAGGTGTACTCCATCAAACATTCCAATAGTTACTACAGTTTGTTTTTTGGACTTAAAACTTGAAAACGATTGATATACTTCCAATTTCTAGGTGTTTTTATTATTTGAATCTGTACCTTATAAAGCTATTGTAAAAAAACATTAGCTTTAAAAAAGGGTACAAATGTAATTTATTTTAATTATCAAACGAATAAATATAACCAATATTAATATAGGTAAGCATGTCGTTGCTTTTGTTTTCTTTATAAATGGCACTATTTGGATTTAAACCATCTGCCCAATCTGAAAAATAATATTGAAATTTAGCTTCAGTAAACAATGAATTTTTATTGTTTAGTTTAATTCTAGTTCCAATACTCGTGGTAGCTGAAAATAAGATAACACTTTCATTTCTAAAGGCATTGATGTATTTTGTAGGCGTTACGTTAATGTCATTGATATTGCCCAAAATAGACCATGCTTTTGTTTTTTGTACACTAATCATGGCTCCCAAACTAACATAAGGAGCAAAAGTGGCATAATTGTAATCATCGTTCTTAAAAGGATAATATTCTACTTGCGTTCCTAAGTTGATGCCGCTAACAGTACCTCTCATGGCTCGCAATTGTTTGGCAGTTGTGCTTTGTAATGAAATATCTACATATTTACCCGTATGTTGTAAGTCTGCAGCAATATAGGTTAGTTCTCCTCGCCATTTGAGGTATTGGCTAATTTTATTGTAATTGGTGTTTGAATCTAAATAATACAACACTCCAAACGAATAACCATTTGCTCCTGTTTGAAAACCAAATGGATTTTTTTGTAAATAATCCGACTGAAAAACAATGCCTCCAGTCATGACACCTATATCGTGATATAAGCCATTTTTACTAACTGTACTTTGAGCTTTCGAATGGAAATTGAAAGCAATAAAAAAGAGTATGAAGAAATATTTTTTGTGATGAAACATATTTTTTTGTTTTATTTATACAAATATAAAATAAATTTAGGTACAAACAAATTAAAGACGATAATTTTTTATTGTTCAAACGATAAAAAGCTTGAAAGTTGCGTTAAAACAATTACAAAAATGTCGTTAATCGATATTAAAAGATCATTAACAAGATAATTTTGTTTTTTTTGGCATTTTTAACAGCAATAATAAATATAATTGATTGATATTAAACAAGATATTCAATGATGTAAAGCTGCAAGTGATATTTGTATTATCATATTCTAAAAAAAAGTGCATTTTAAAAATAAAAAAAATAAAAAACGTGGTATTTTTTAAAAATTTCATATATTTGTATTTTATTACGAAAACGTTTTCATTCAAATATTTATTAATAAAATATAGAAATATGTCGCAAACTATCAACGCTTTTATTGAAGCAGTAGCTCAAAAAAATCAAAACGAACCTGAATTTATGCAGGCAGTAAAGGAAGTTGCAGAAACTGTAATTCCGTTTATTGAACAAAATCAAAAATACCAAAACAAAATGCTTTTGGAACGCATGGTGGAGTCTGAACGCATCATTATGTTTAGAGTAGTTTGGACAGACGATGCTGGAAATACTCAAGTAAACAGAGGTTATAGAATACAAATGAATTCGGCCATTGGCCCCTATAAAGGAGGTATTCGGTTTCATCCATCAGTAAATTTAAGTATCTTAAAATTTTTAGCCTTTGAGCAAACCTTCAAAAATAGTTTAACTACTTTGCCAATGGGTGGAGGTAAAGGAGGTGCTGATTTTGATCCAAAAGGAAAATCAGACAATGAAGTTATGCGTTTTTGTCAGGCCTTTATGACGGAATTATCTAAACATATTGGTGCCGATACCGATGTGCCTGCAGGCGATATTGGTGTTGGTGGTAGAGAAGTAGGCTATATGTTTGGACAATATAAAAGGTTGAGAAACGAATTTACAGGAGTGTTAACAGGAAAAGGTATTTCTTTTGGAGGGTCGTTAATTCGACCTGAAGCCACAGGGTACGGAAATGTTTATTTTGCTCAAAGCATGTTGCAAACCAAAGGGCAAACCTTTGAAGGTAAAACAGTTGTGATTTCAGGTTCAGGAAATGTAGCACAATATGCTGCCGAAAAAGCCACTCAATTAGGAGGAAAAGTTGTTACCTTGTCAGACTCTGCTGGTTATATATATGACGAGGCAGGTATTGATGCCGAAAAATTAGCCCATATCATGGAAATAAAAAACGTTCAAAGAGCCAGAATATCTGATTATTTGAACAAGTATCCCAATGCCAAATATGTAGCTGGCCAACGCCCTTGGGAAGTACCCTGTGATGTTGCTTTGCCGTGTGCTACTCAAAACGAGTTGAACGAAGCTGAAGCACAATTGCTTGTTGCAAACGGTTGTATTTGTGTTTCGGAAGGAGCCAATATGCCTTCAACTCCTGAAGCAGTTACGGTTTTTCAAAACGCTAAAATATTATTTGCCCCTGGCAAAGCTTCAAATGCTGGTGGTGTGGCAACTTCGGGTTTAGAAATGTCTCAAAATTCGTTGCGATTGAGCTGGACAGCTCAAGAAGTTGATGAACGATTAAAAAATATAATGCTCAACATTCATGCGTCTTGTTTGCAATATGGCAACGATGGCAACGGATATGTTGATTATGTAAAAGGTGCCAATATTGCCGGCTTTGTAAAGGTAGCTGATGCAATGTTAGCTCAAGGTGTTGTTTAATTGATTTTTTTGTTTGAAAATGCTCTCTATATTCATTTATCAGAGAGCATTTTTTTTTTGTGTTTATATTAAATCGTTATTTATTGCGTTTATTGTATATTTGTAATTCCTTTTTTTTTTGAAACAATATGAAAAAAATATTGCTATACAGCTTTTTGATTTTATCAATACAATACACTTTTGCACAAAACAACAATTCGTGGAAAGGATATTTTTCATACAATAATATTATAGATATTACACAATCAGCAACCAATGTCATTGCATCTACAAATAATGCTGTTTTTAGTCAAAATATTGCAACAGCTGCAATAAAAAAAACAACGACTATTGAGGGGCTTTCTGGCGAAAAAATAGCGGCAATATGTTATTCAGAGTCTTTAAAAAAAACCATCATTGGATATGAAAATGGCTTAATAACCGTTGTCAATGAAAACGACGGATCGGTATATAAAGCCATTGGAATCATCCAAAAACAGCTTCCTTCGTCATTAAAAAAAATCAACCATTTGTACGAAAAAAATGGAGTAGTCTATGTGTCATGTAAATTTGGCATTGTCCAATTTTTTTTAAATAACTTGGAATTTGGCGACACCTATTTTTTAGGTTCTACCTTAACAGATTATCAAGAAGTTTTGCAAACCACCATATACAACGGAGCACTCTATGCCGTAACCCAATCGAATGGCATCAAAAAAGGCATTTTGACCAATCCAAACCTTAATGATTTTAGCCAGTGGCAAGTATTTGATGGCGGTTATTGGAATGGTGTAGAAGTTGTAAATAATCAGTTGGTTGGCTCCAATACCGACGGTAATTTATACAAATGGAATGGTACAAATTGGACAAATTTATATAACGGAGTTGGTGGACAAGTCATCGATTTTAGGTCGGCAAGCAACCACCTTATAGTTACATTATCAAACAAAGTTTTGGTATTTGATGCTGCTTTTCAGCTATTATACAATATACCAAGCAGTTATATTGCAAATAACAACCCTGTTTTTACGGTAGCAACCATTCAAGACAATACAATATACATTGGAACAACCAAGAGTGGATTATTTACCGTCTTGGGCACTACTGGTGCAGTAGCCAATATCACACCAAATGGCCCTTATCGAAATGCTATTTTTAAACTCAATGCACAGTCAGACAAGCTTTGGGCTGTATATGGTGGTTATAGTTCAGATTATAATCCCTATACTTATAATGCTGACGGACTAGACGCGGGTTATCCTGTAAGTAATTTTTCCGATTCTGGATGGAAAGATATTCCTAATTCGTCTTTGTTTAATGCCAAAGCCATTTCAAATATTGCGGTCAATCCGACTAATAAAAAACAAGTTTATTTTAGCTGTTATTATTCTGGAATTTTAAAATTTGACAATGATTTACCCGTCATTTTATACAATAGTCAGAACAGTGGTTTAGAAAATTCTTACGCTCCAAGCGATCTCCGTGTTGGCGGAGGTGCCTTTGACAAATCAGGTAATTTTTGGGTGTCTGTATCGAGAATAAAAAATGCACTAAGAATAAAAAATGCTAGTAATACCTGGCAAAGTGTGTCGATAGAACCCATTTCGTCAGACTTTTTACAGAGTGATTATAACAACATTGTGATAGATAAAAATGGCACAAAATGGATTGCTACTTACAAAGATGGTGTTATTGCATATAACGAAAATGCCAACCCAAAATTTAAAAAACTCACCAATGATGTCAATATAGGAAATTTGCCCAATTCAGACGTGAGGTGTGTGGCACTAGACAACAAAAACCAATTGTGGATAGGCACTATTAATGGATTGAGGGTGTTGTATAGCATAGACGATTTTACAACCGAAGTACAACCCAAAGCCGCATCGATAATCATTTTAGAAGACAATTTAGCTCAGGAATTATTTTATGAACAGTTTATAAAAGATATAGTGGTTGATGGCGCTAATAGAAAATGGGTAGGAACGGCAGAATCTGGAGTATTTTTGGTTTCGCCAGACGGTCAAGAAACCATTTACCATTTTACAAAAGACAATTCACCATTGCCAAGCAACACCATACTCGACATTGAAATTGATGGCACCACAGGCGAAGTATTTTTTGCAACAGATAATGGTTTGGTGTCTTTCAAAGGAACTTCGACAAAGGCAAGCGACAACTTAGAAAACGTGTATGTATATCCAAACCCAGTGAGGCCAGAATTTGAGGGGACAGTCAAAATTAGTGGTTTGTTGAGTAAAGCCAATGTTAAAATAACAGACATAGAAGGTAATCTTGTACACGAAACCACCTCTGAAGGTGGCACTATTGAGTGGGATACAACGGCATTTGGCAAATACAAAGTAGCATCGGGGGTGTATTTGATATTTGTAGCAGCACAAGACGGCTTAGAAACAAAGGTGAAAAAAGTAATGATTATCAGGTAAAAAAGCGTTATTCGAAAATTTGTTTTAAAACTTCGAGCGATTTAGGTTTTCTAAACCCTTCTAAATGAATAGCATAATAATGGACCAAAATTTTAAGCAACTGTTGTCGTTCTAAATGATGAAAAACTTTAGTGTCATGGTCAAATTTCAGTAATACCAATTTTTTGAACAACAGCGTTTCGTGTAGCGAAAGCGAGCTAATCGCCTGAAAAGGCGAAAACGTACCAGCAGTCAGTTCAAAATAAGGGTAATCCATCTCGGAAATATCTGGATAAAAACCAAAAAATTTTGACAATTCTAATAAAAAAATCAAATGAAAATTTGAAAAATCATCGTGTTGGTCAAACCAAACCAATGTAGTTTCTATAAAAACAAATAAATCTTCGTTTTTTTCTTCTTCATGAATACTAAAATTCAATATTTCAGATAAAAACATGACCATAGCACTTTTATAAATATGGCTGTTGATCGATTGAAAAAAATAAGCCAATTTGATTTCTTTGAAATAATGTAATTGTGCTGTGTTTTTAAAATTATACGCTATTTCCAAAAGGGTTAACGGCTGAAAATATGCTTTTTTTTGGGCATTTTTTTTAGAAAAATAAGCATCTCGAACTATAAATGATTTCAAACCATCGGACAAAGTATAGCATTTCACAATCAGGCTATTTTCTTTATATCTAATACTATTTAGTACAAGGGCTTTGGTTTTGATTTGCAAAATAAGTTGTTTTTATGAACTACAAATGTATAAATAAATGTTGTAGAAGCCCTTTTTATGTCAAATTAAATGAAACCTTTTTGGTTGCATTTTTTATGTTTTTTTTCAAATCTTTTTCAAAAAATTTGAGCATCTAATGTTTTAAGAAAGTACTAAATTGAAGTAGAACAAATTAAATATTTGGTAAATTGAAATAAAATGATAACCATAAAAAATGGGTTAAAATAGAATTATTATTAAATAAAAGTATAAATTAAAATACATTTATGTTATTATTATTTTATTAAAGTAACAATAAAGTAATTTAAATTTATATTAAAACACATAATAATTTAAAATATTTACAAAAAAATAATTAAATAAATTAAAAAAAATATTTTTCAAAAAAAAACGCCTTTTAATTGAATTAAAATATTAATTTTACGTCAAGTTTACCAAATCCTACATTTACCTACACTATTATGAAAACAAATTTAGACGATAAAAACGATAAGTTTTTATTTAATTTTTTTGGAATTGTATCCAGTATTATTGTATTCAAAGCCCTATTTGATATACTAACGGAACAGTTATTGATTACAAAATTAACTTTTTCTTTGTTAATTTTAAATATTGTTATTTACTATGCCCTAAAAAAAGTAGAAATCAGGAAAAGATTAATTCTTTCTTTTACGTTCTATAATATTATTTGTCTAATAAATTTTATTTTGTCTTGGGACAAGTTCCCAATGGAAATATTGTTTTTTGTGCTTTTGGGCTATTCCTTGTATCTATATACCAACACCAAAACCATGTTGGTCTATCTATTTGTTATTGCCTTAATATTAATTGCTACCCCTTCCATTTCTGCATTTATCAAAATGAATATCCAAACGGCAGAGCTCATCAATATTACCGATCAAAACAAAATGACAAGCAATTTATTTTTAACTTGTGTCATGATTTTGACTCTGATACTGGTACATCGAAACCGCCACGAAATTGGAGTTTTTAATGTGGCCGATGACTATATAGATATTACCGACATCGACAATAGTTTCCATTTTAATACAGAAAAAAAGAGTTATAACTACAAAACAGATGACAAGTATGGATTGCTCTACAAAGAAATTATAGAGCTTATGGAAACCAAAAAACCATTTCAAAACCCCAATTATAACTTACATTTATTAGCTAGAGATTTGGTTCTAATGAAACGTATGTGTCTAGGGCAATTAATAATTGTAGCGAATATGAAAATTTTAAAGCATTGATCAATTTTTACCGTATTACACAAGTGGTTCAGGAATTTGAAAATCAAAACTACAAAACGAGTTCCATTAAAGAGATACACACTCGTGCGGGTTTTTCCTATCAGGCTACGTTTAACAGTATATTTAAAAAACATACCAATTTGACCCCTTCAGAGTATATTGATAAAGTAAAAGCTATGCACAAAATGGGATAAAAAAAAGAGCTTGAATGATTTCAAGCTCTTTTTTTTTTGACTTTTAACTATTAAAATTGCCAATCTATTCCAACCGAAAAATTTCGACCAATATTTGGAATACCCTCCGTTTTTAGTCTGGAAAGATGTGCTATGTAGCTGGTATTTAACATGTTATTTATATTCAAATGCAAATTTAAAAAGGATTTTCCTAAAGGCACTTTGCCTCCAAATCCAAAATTCAATAAGGAATATTCATTTGAAGGAGTTTCAAAAGCATGTACTTTATGTTGAGCAAAAGTGGTTTGCCAATTGGCAAACACATAACCCTCTGTAAACCATTTATTAGGATTCAATACAGCCTTCAAGGTATTATTCCATCTGTTAGCTGGAATTAAGGGTAAGTAAGCACCAGATTGTAATTTGCCATTTACGGTTTCAAAACTACTTTCAAAGTGTAACCAATCTAACGGATGTGGGTGAAAGTGAACTCCCACTTCGCCTCCCAATAAACGAGAATTGGCCTGTGTATATTCAAACGCAGGAGCGTCTTCAATATCGATTCCTAAAGGCGAAATGTAAATAAAATTTGAAATACCATTGTAAAAACCATTAACAAACAACTCAAAATGCTTGGATTGGTACTCTAAGTTCAAATCTGTTTGAATGTTTTGTTCGTTTTTCAAATGGGCATTTCCTATTTCGTATCGGTTTGTCCCTTCATGGATGCCGTTTGATGTTAATTCGGCCAAATTTGGAGCTCTAAAACCTGAAGCCAAGTGCACACGCAGCAACAAATTTTTATTGACATGGGTTTTGTAGCCCAAGGAAAAGTTCCAACTATCAAATCGTCTGTTTAAGGCTTCAAAGCTTCCTGGTTCGGACAAAGGGCCATGGTTTTCGGTATCAATTTGTCTGTTATCAAATCGGATACCGCCTTCCAAAACCTGTTTGTTCCATTCGATGTGAGTGGTACCCAATATACCAAAATCAACTGTTTTGGCATTTGGAATGAGTAATTCTTCTCCAAAATTACGATTGGTTTGGCTCATGCCTTGTATGCCAATAATGGTTTCTATTTGTGTAGCTCCATTCCTTTTTATTTTGGGCAAATGGTATTTGAGATCATAATTAACCGTTTGCAGTTTCATGTTCAACAGGGCTACATCACTATCCTCAAATTCGTTTCGAAGATTGGCTATATAACCCATATTAAATTCTAGCACCGACTTTGTAAAGGTCAAAGTGTTATTAATGCTCCACAAATGATTGGTAACGGCTTGTTTTGGAAAAGCTGTTTTTTTGCTAAGTGATTGATTCTCTGTATCAAAATAAGGCAATCCGATGTCTAGTTTGTTCCAATTGTAACGAACAACACTCGACAATTGACGGTGTTTGTAGCCAATGGCGGCTTTCAAATCGGATTCGTTGTATCGAGAGTTGGTTATGCGTTGGCCTTCTGGAATTTTATAATCGGCGTGGCTGTTGTGGCTTGCACGAGCCAAAAACGACCATTTTTCGGTGGCTGTTTTTACTCCTAGTGTAGAATGGCTTCCATGAGTATTTGAAAACCATTTTTGGTTAAAATTGATTTTCCATTCCTTTGGGAGTGCCATTTTTTCGGGGTTAAAATACAAAACACCCCCAAGTGCATCCGACCCATACAATAAGGAGGCAGGCCCTTTAATGATTTCTACACTTTCTATCCCAGCATCGTTGAGTCCAAGTCCGTGTTCGTCGCCAAATTGTTGGTTTTCTACTCGAATGCCTTGCGAGTAAACCAAAACCCTATTGCCGCTTAGCCCTCGGATAACGGGTTTTCCTATAGACGTACCCGTAGCAATTTGCGTTACACCTGGCACAGAGGCCACACCTTCGATAAGTGTAGTAGCACCTTTTTGTTGCATAGATTTGGTGGTTTGGTGTGTTACTTTGATGACGTTTTGTGATTGCAGTTTTTGAAAAGCAGTTGATACAACGACTTCGTCCATTTGGAAAAAACTTTCGGTTAGTTTGAAATTGACAATGGTGTTTTGTTGTGCCATGTCGAGTTTTTTTGATTGTGTTTCATAATGTATGGCACTACAACTGATTGTGGCATTTTGTTCTAGGGTAATGGTGGTTTCAAAATAGCCTTTATTGTTAGTCGTCAGGGTTGTATATGGTTTTGAAATCGTGATTTGAGCACCATTAACAGGTTGGTTTTGGCCGTTGGTAACCACACCCGAAACAGTGGTTTGCCCCAAAAGTACTGAAGCGTAAATAAAACAAAGTAAGTTTAAGATTTTTTTCATTTTGATATTTTTATAAATAAAATTTTTTGTTATGTTTTGAAAATCATATAATGCATGTATATGTGCTATAAGTGTTTGATAGTCAAATAGGTATAAATGGCAAAAAACATCAAGTAGCTTAGTTTGATAATATAAACAATCGCCAGCATTGATATGGATTAGCATAGTGTTTGAAATACTTTCTAATAGATTTTGACTAAACAACACCCAATTACACCTAACAATACCTCCCAATCTAAGTTTTTTTAAATTATGAAGAAAAACAGCATTTGGAATAAATGGGATTGTTTGTAAGAATCGACACCTTCTTTTTAGCACGGATGCGTTAGGGATTGCAGTGGAAATCCTTTTTTGTTTTTTTCTTTTAAAAAACAAAAAAGATTGCAACGAAAAGCCCGACCCCTTGTGGGTAACGCCCAAAAAATAAAGATGATATGATTATAAAACAGGTGGCCCCCTTAAAGAATAGGAAATGCCATTGAAACAAAAGAAGGAAGCCACTTGATAAGTAGCACTATTTTTGTAAAAATGCAGATTTGCAATGAGAAAAATAGGGGCGTGGTTTACAATTGTAAACGGTTGAAAAGCAAAATCGCAGGTTAAACACGAGTCGAAAGAATGGTGTTTGTGGGTCCATTCGGATTTTGAGTGTAGCTTGTGGATACAATTTTTTTCGGCACGAAGCAATTGAAAATGCTCCAATTGGTCTATCGACTGTAATAATACGGAAGAAAGTATTATGATAGCCGAGAAAAAACCTAATATTTGAGTTAATTTTTTCAAATTTTGAGTGTCGATGTGTGGTGTATTAAAATGCAAAGTTATGAAAAATGATGTTAAATTTTGATAAGAAGTGTAATTTTTTGAAAATAACCGTTGCCAAAATGATAAATCGAAAAAAAAATTGCTTGAAACGCTGTTTGTAATTGATTAAAATACAATAATTTTGCAAAAAATGTAATGTTAAAAGCATGAGAAACCAAGTGAATTTGATTGGTTCAAATTTCCCCCAATAACCTAATAAAATAAACAGATTATGAATATCGATTTGAAACAAATTTTTACCATTACAATGGTGCTTTTTGCTGTTATAGACATTATTGGGAGTGTGCCAATAATTGTAAGTTTGCGAAACAAAGTGGGTCATATACAATCAGAAAAAGCGTCGATTGCATCGTTTTTTATTATGGTATTGTTTTTATTTATTGGCGATCAATTTTTAAAAATAATAGGGCTAACGGTCAATTCGTTTGCGGTGGCAGGAGCTATTGTACTGTTTTTCTTGGCTTTGGAAATGATTTTAGGGATTCATCTGTATCGAGATGATGAGGCCCACACGGCCTCTATAGTGCCTATTGCTTTTCCGTTGGTGGCTGGTACAGGAACTCTGACAACTTTATTGTCATTAAAGGCTGAGTTTGAAACAATTAATATTATTATTGGTATTTTTATTAATATTTTATTGGTTTATGCCGTTTTAAAATCGTCTGCCAAGATAGAAAAAATACTCGGAAAAACGGGTTTAAGTATCGTTCGGAAAGTGTTTGGGATTGTACTTTTGGCAATTGCTGTTAAATTATTTGCTGCAAATGTTAAAGCCTTGTTTATTTAAAAAGATTTTTATTATTTTTACGTCCTAAAACGTAAACAACTATGAAAATCTTTACTTATATCCTGTTGGCATTGGCTGGCACTTTAATTATTTATAACACGACTTTGTTGGATTTTTCAAATTTGACACAAGGCGATAGCCTAGCTGCTTTGATTGGCATATTGGCTTCGATTTGTGCCGTTTTGATTTTGTTGATATTTAAAATGTCAAAATCAATTGCTGAAAAAATGAAAAGTTAGTTTTTATTCCAAATAAATTCAATAAAGGTTTTTATAATAAATACGTGCTACACATCAATATAAATGTTACCCTTGTATCTTTTTTTTTGATAGTACAATAGTTAAAAAATGTATAAAAAAAAGGCAAACGAGCTTATTTTTTTATACATTTGGTATTCGAGAATAGGATTTACTGTAAAAGTAAATATTTGTCGTTACAAATTAATTTAATAAAATCTATTATGAAAAAACAATCAATTTTAGTAGGTGCTTTAGCTTTAAGCGCATTTACAATGGGAACAACTACAACTTATGCTAGCGTACATGACACTGCAAGTGAAGTTACAACAGTGGAAGCTACTTGCGGCGATAAAAAAGTAGAAACAAAAGCAGCAGAAGCTAAATGTGGAGACAAAAAAGCTGAAACCAAAGCACACAAAGGCAAAGAAGGCAAATGTGGTGAAGGAAAGTGCGGCGAAGGCAAATGTGGCGATAAAAAAGCAGAAAAGAAAGCTAAAAAAGCAGAAAAGAAAGCCGAAAAAAAAGCTAAAAAAGAAGCTGCAAAAGTAGCAAACTAATTTGAAAATAGAAAAATCGGTGTCCTACAAAGGTACCGATTTTTTTTTATAAAAACACATAGAAAATGGTAGGCATTGGGTATCGAAAAGAATTTTCATCGGCATTTTTAAATTCGTCTGATTTACAACCTGATTTTGTTGAGGTTGCCCCCGAAAATTGGATTGGCATTGGCGGCTATTGGAAGCGAGAATTATACAAAGTATTGGACAAATACCCTTTGTATTGTCATGGTTTGTCGCTGTCTGTGGGCAGTCCAGAAGGGGTTGATGTGGCTTTTGTCAAACAAGTGAAGCAATTTTTGGACGAAACACAGGCGGTTTTGTATTCAGAACATTTAACCTTTTCTAAAATAGACAATGCCCATTTGTATGATTTGTTGCCCATACCGTTTACACAAGAAGCCATAGACAAAGTGGTAGCAAATATCCAAAAAGTTCAGGATATTTTAGGGCGACAACTTATTTTGGAAAACGGAAGTTATTATACCGTTTTGAAAGCCGAAATGACGGAAGCCGAATTTATAAATGAAATTGTCGAAAGGGCTGGTTGTGAACTCCTGCTTGATGTGAACAATGTGTATGTCAATGCCTTTAATCACGGCTATAATGCAAAAGATTTTATCTCGAAAATGCCTTTAGAAAAAGTCAAATACCTCCATATTGCGGGGCATTTTCAGGTAAACGACCGCTTAATTATAGACACCCACGGAGCCGCAATTATTGATCCTGTTTTTGAACTTTTAGCCTATACATTGCCGAAAATTGCTCCAAATACTCCCATTTTGCTTGAAAGGGATTTTAATATTCCTGCGCTCTCCGACTTGCAATTGGAACTGAATAATTTGCGAAAAATTAAAAATAATGCACTATAAATCAATACGTTATGACAACTAAAAGCCATTCTTTTTCGCTTCAAATGGATTTGGGAAATTACTGTAGAACAGGTGTAAACGAACCCGAAACAAGCATTCAGGAACACACTTTTCAATACCGTCGGTTGGTTTTTAATGTGGTAAAGGACACCCTCAAAAATGCTTTTCCTTTGACTAGAAAACATATTGGGAAAAAGCGTTGGAAAAAAATGGTGTCTTATTTTTTTGAAAATCATCAATGCCAAACGCCTCAAGTTTGGAAACTCCCACAAGAGTTTTGCGACTATTATGAAAAAAACCCACTGCCATTCAAAAAAGAATTTGATTTTATTCAAGAATTGCTGCAATATGAATGGCTCGAAATTGAAGTTTTTATGATGGAAGACTTGCCTTTTGAAGCGTTTAAAACAAAGTCAAACTCCAATCAAGATATTGTTGTTCCCAATCCAGAAATTCGGATTTTGCCTTTATCATTTCCCATTCATCAGAAGAAAATTAAAAAAATTACAAAGGCAGACAAAGGCCAATATTTTGTTGCTATTCATCGAAATTTTGAAACCAAGCAAGTAGCGTTTCATGATTTGAGTTATCCCGTAGTAGCCTTGTTGCTTGCCCTTCATGAAAAAGACACTACAACAAACGACCTTATTCAAACGTTTATTGAATATGAAAAAGATATAGAAAAAGCAACAACATTTGTAAAGGATTTTATTGCTTTTGCACAATCAAAAAGTATGATTTTGGGGTATAAAAAAACCTAAGCGGGGTAAAAAACCTGTTTTTTTGTTGAAGTTGTTCTACGAAATTTGACATCAAATGTTGCGGACTTTACTATTATGGTAAATTACGCAAAGATTTTTAAATTGCCTTTCTAGCTAATGATTTTGAAGAATTAGAAAAAGACGGTATAGCAGTAGGAGACATCATCAAACACCAACAAGAAAAAATTGAAGAATTGACGTTGTATTTGATTGAAAAACATAGAATTACATATAGTATATAGAAATATTTTATATTTTTTTGTTTTTTTAATAAAAATGTTTGTAGTATAAAAATAATTTATCGAGTTATTTAC
>NZ_MUGT01000190.1 GCF_002217205.1 Flavobacterium branchiophilum NBRC 15030 = ATCC 35035
TTAGCAAAAAAGAACCAATAGATTGGATTATTTTATATGTATATTGGGTATCAACTTGCCCTCAAGCCGCTTCTTTGTCCTACATTATTTGGTTTCTTTGTCCAAAAATTGGTTGTTTATCCTAATCCGCCACCAGCAATACCCAACGTTGGATAAACCCGCAACCCACTGCAACTGACTGTTCAACATATCGGTTTGCGAAAGCAACAACTTGTCCAACGGCAAAATATTTTCCTTAAATTGATTGAAATTTTTCTCATAACTATCTTTTTTCAATTCAAATATTTGCTTCAAAAAAACCACTTGCCCTTTGGCTTTTTCAAATTCCAATTGCATTTGTTTGTTTTTATGGTCTTGCTCTTTTTGTACATGTTGTGCCTGATTTTCAAGCTGTTTCAGCTGTACACTTTTGCTTTTTAGGTTTGCTATTTTTTGTACGGTAGTCGGAAAATCATAACTCAACTTGAGCCCCACATAATGATAGCTAACCCCATTGGACGAGGCAGCAAAAAAACCATCATTACTCAAATTTTGCCAATTAAACGACGATACAAACGACAATACAGGCACGTTTTGCAACATCAAAACCCTCTTGTCCTGCTGGGCCATTTGTTTTTGTAACTCGGCATTGTCTATCCACAAGGGGTTGTTTGCCACTTGCAATGGAGCTGTTTTTTCAAACTCCCACACCGTTTCTATCACCTCCGACTGCACCCGATTTTCAAAATACAAATCCAATATTTGATGTTGTATTTTCATATTCCACTCCAGTTGTTGCATCTTGTCTTGCAGCCCCAATAAGTTTGACAAAGCTTCGTTTAAATCTTGTTTGCGGGCCAGTCCTTCCTTAAATTTGTTTTGCATAATCAAGGCTACATTTTGAGCCAATTGTATATTTTCTTTCAAAATTTGATGTTGCCCTTGCATCGAAATCAGGTTAAAATAAGTCATATTGATTTGATCATACAGCTTTTGCTCGTTCATTTGGTTTTGATTGTCAACCAAATCTTGATTGATAGAAGCACTTTTTATCTGTGCCCAACTCGACAAATTCAAAATATCAAATTGAGGCTGCACACTCAACGTACTTGCATACTGTTGCCCCATCGTAATGGCCTTAAAAGTACCTTCTGGCATCCCAAAGGCTTGCCCTGGCAAAAAACTCACCTGCTGCTTGATGTGATCCAAAACTTGAACCGAGGCTGGAACCCTCGGATTCAACACATTGCCAATGGCCGTTTGCTTGGTAAGTTTGGCCAATTGGCTTTGCAAAGCCGCTTGTTCAAAACTACTGTTTTGGGTTTTTGCAAAACTCAAAACGGCATCCAAATTGGCAAATGTTTTCACCTCTTGCCCTATTGACTTTGCAATGGATAACAGCCAAAAACAAGAAACCCATGTTGAGTGAAAAATTGTTTTTTTTGTCATAAATTTATTATTTTTAAATGTTATTTTTTATACAAAACCAGCAAGTTTTGCATCGTTTGCATACCTTTTTGTTCTATATCAAAACTAAAATTAGACAATTTCCATTGCAACATTTGCAATCGAAAAGTTCCCATTGTAACATGCACAAAAAAAGGCAAATCTAAATCGGATCTAAAAATGTGGTCTTGCTGCCCTGCAGCAATTATTTGTTTAAAAATACTTGCATTCGTTTGCATCAAACTCATGATTTCTTGCTTAATACTTTCGGAATTGTCCAAAATACCATCAGACAAAACAATGACAATAAAATGGGGATTGTCCTTAAAAAAAGTAAATTGGCTTGCAAAAAGGGCCAATAACTTTTGCTCAGGATCCAAATGTTGTTGTACAATGTTGGAAAACCTTTCCTTGATGTTGTGCGACAAATACCGAATCAGCAACGAAATAATAGCTTCTTTGTCTTTAAAATGTCGGTACAAAGCACTTTCAGAAAAATTCATTTCAAGAGCTAAACTTTTGGTTGTAAGCCCTTTAACTCCTTTTTGCATCAAAATTTTCCCCGAAGCTTCAATAATTTCAATTTGTCGAGCTGTTAGGTTCATAACCTTTCAATTATAGTTAGTGAATATTCACTCTGCAAAGTTAGAAAAAAAAATACAATAAACAAGAAGTTTTTTTGGAAGTATGAAGTATGAAGTATGAA
>NZ_MUGT01000191.1:0-8803 GCF_002217205.1 Flavobacterium branchiophilum NBRC 15030 = ATCC 35035
AAAAATAAATAAAATTGTAATTTATTTTAAAAATTTTGTATTATTTTTAAGTATATGTTTTTTTGTTTTATTGTGTTTCTTTTAATTTTTTAACATTAAAAAAAAATAAAATTAAATTTTACATCATAATTTTGTGATTTTGATAAAAATGTATAATTTTAACAAAATTTTAAAAGACAAACATTTATGAAAAAAATTACACTAATTTTTGCATTATTCTTTACTTTTTGTATCGGTTTTGCACAAACAGGTACTTTAACAGTTGGCACAAATGATGGTGCCAACACCACAAGTTCTAATCCAGCACCTTTGCAAGATTATTACAAAAACTCACGTACACAATACCTTTATACTGCAGCAGAATTATCAGCAGCAGGTTTTGTAGCAGGAAATATTACCGCCATTGGTTGGAATGCTACTTCTATTGGTACTAGTGGTTTAGAAGAGGGATACACTATTTCGATGAAAAGCACTACAACAGCAGCACTTACAACTACCTTTGAAACAGGTACAAGCGTAGTTTATGGTCCAACAGATTTTACTCCAAGTGCCACGGGAGCTGTAATGTTTACCCTAACAACACCATTTGCATGGGACGGTACATCAAACATTATTATTGAAATTTGCGAAGGGGCTACTACAGGAGCTTATACTACAAATGTAGTTACAACTTTTACCAATACTAGTTATGCGAGTTCAAATTCTTATATTAGTGATGGTACAGCTGCTTGTCCTACTACATCAGGAACTTTGCTCAACAAAAAACCACAGTTAATAGCCATTGGAAATATTGCTACTTGTTTTGCACCAACAGTAGTAGTGTTTTCTAATATTTCAAATACTACCGCCACTATTGCATGGACTGCACCAGCTACAGCACCAGCAAGTGGGTATGAATATTATTACAACACTACTGGAACTGCCCCAACAGATGCTACTGTTGCAACAGGTACTGCAACTACAGCAACTTCAAATTTAACTGCTTTAGCACCAGACACTATTTATACTATTTGGGTTCGTTCTGTATGTAGCACTTCTAGTAAATCACCATGGTCTGTTAGTCAGAGTTTTAGAACAAAATGTAACCCTATCACTACATTACCTTGGACAGAAAATTTTGATAGCTTAACAACTTTAGGCTCAACCAATTTCCCAACTTGTTGGGTAAAACAAAATGGTGATTGGGCCACATCAAATGAAACTATTTACAATACTCCTAATTCAGGTGCAAATTATTTGAGAGACGCTTATAGTGCAACTAATGAATATATTTGGACACCAGGTTTTGATTTAGTAGCTGGAACATCTTATGATTTTAGTACATTTGTACAAGGCGATGGTTATAGTGGTTGGAATGTAGATATGTTTTATAACACTCAAATAGATGCTACATCAGCAACTCAATTGGGAGCAACTTATTCTCCTGCAGGAGGGTCAAGTGCTTCAATTCAACCTTATGTAAAAATGAAAAGAACATTTGTTCCTACAACTTCTGGAACTTATTACTTTGCAATAAGAGTAAACCAATCAAGTTTAGCACCATGGTATGTTGCTTTTGATGATTTTAAACTAGATACTACTCCAGCTTGTACAGAACCAACAGCAATTATGGTTAGCAATATCACTACAACTGGAGCAACTATTTCTTGGACCGCACCAGCAAATGCACCAGCAAACGGCTATACTTATTATTTAAGTACTTCAAGTACTGCACCAACAGATACTACAACACCAACTGGAACAGTAGCCGCAGGTACAACTACGGTAAATCTTACAGGACTTACAGCTGCTACTAATTATTATATTTGGGTAAACTCATTATGTGCAACTGCTACAATGTCTTCTTGGTCTCAAACTACTTTGTTTGCAGCGGCATGTAGTACTTATGATGCTCCATATACAATGAATTTTGAAGGTACAACAGGAACAACTGCACCAATTTGTACTACCACACAAAATGCAGGAACAGGAAACAATTGGACAATAGTAAACAATCCTGGAAACGGTTTTACCAATAGAACTTTGCAATATGCTTATAATAGTGCAAATGCTGCCAATGCTTGGTTTTTTACTGCGGGTATCAATTTAACAGGAGGTACTGCTTATGATATTTCGTATAAATATGGAAATAACAGTACAACTTATACCGAAAAGCTTAAAATAGCTTACGGAACTACTGCGTCAGCTACTGGAATGACTACTGTATTAGCAGATCACCCAACTATCAATACAAGTGCTGCTACTACAAATACTGTTACTTTTACACCACCAACAACAGGTGTTTATTATTTTGGTTTCAATGCCTATTCTGCTGCCGATCAATTTAATTTATATGTTGATGACATTGCCATATCAGCCAATTTAGCAAATGAAACTTTTGAAGATCAAAAATATGTAGTGTATCCAAATCCAATCAAAGATGTATTAAATATTTCATATTTCAAAAATATCGATCGCATTGCAATTTATAATTTATTAGGTCAAGAAGTATTAACAAAAAATACAAATACGACCCAATCACAAGTAGATATGTCTCATTTAAGTGCAGGATCATATATCCTTAAAGTAACGTCAGACAATCAAACAAAAACAATTAAGGTTTTAAAACAATAATTAAATTTTAAAATTTTCAAAAGCCACTCCAAGAGTGGCTTTTGTTTTTTATAAAATTCGTATATTTGCCGTTTAAAAAATAAAGCACATGTTTTTTTCAATTATTATTCCTGTTTACAACAGACCCGATGAAATTCAAGAATTGTTAGAAAGTCTTGCTAATCAACAGTACAAAAATGAATTTGAAATTGTCATCATTGAAGATGGATCAACGATTCCATGTCAAAATGTTGTACATCAATTTGAAGATAAAATGAACATTGCATATTATTTAAAATACAATTCGGGCCCTGGCGATTCAAGAAATTTTGGAATGAATCTTGCAAAAGGAGACTATTTTATCATATTTGATTCAGATTGTATCATTCCAAACCATTATTTGCAAACAGTGGCTACGTCTTTAGAAAACCAATATGTAGATTGTTTTGGAGGTCCAGATACTGCTCACGAATCGTTTACGGCTATTCAAAAAGCGATAAATTTTTCAATGACCTCTTTTTTAACCACAGGTGGCATTAGAGGCGGATCTGAAAAAATTGATACTTTTCAGCCCAGAAGTTTTAATATGGGTATTTCCAAAAAAGCCTTCATCGCTTCAAAAGGTTTTTCAAATATACACCCAGGCGAAGACCCTGATTTGTCTATCAGACTTTGGAAATTAGGTTATAAAACAAAACTTGTATCAGAGGCTGCCGTTTTTCATAAACGCAGAATTAATTGGGATAAATTTTATATTCAGGTAAAAAAATTTGGTAAAGTAAGACCAATTTTAAATTTATGGCATCCTAACTATAGTAAAATCACTTATTTTGTTCCTGCTTTTTTTGTAATAGGATTTTATTTATCAATTATAGCATTGTTCTTTTTGTTAGACATTTTTATAAAATTATATTTCTTTTATTTTGTCTTAATTTTTATTGTTTCTTCTATTCAAAACAGAAGTGTAATTATTGGATATTTGTCAGTAATTGCAACATGGAAACAGTTTTTTGGCTACGGATATGGTTTTATTAAATCATATTATAAATTAAATATTAAAAAACAAACACCAGAAGAAGCTTTTCCTGAACTTTTTTACAAAATATAATGAAACCAAAAATAATTGGACTAACAGGTGGTATTGGCAGTGGCAAATCGACAGTTGCCAAACTTTTTGAAACAATGGGCTTTCCATTATATATTGCTGACGATCAGGCCAAATTATTGACCAACTCACCTGAAATATTAGCTCAAATAGTCCAAACTTTTGGTAACGAAGTTATAGAAGACAATCAATTGAATAGAGCCAAATTAGCTTCCTTAGTTTTTAAAAACCCAACACAATTAGCGTTATTAAATGCAATTGTTCATCCTGCCTTGCAAATTCATTTTCAAAATTGGTTACTCAAATACCCTTCGGCACGCTATATCATAAAAGAAGCAGCCATTTTGTTTGAAAGCGGCAGTTACAAAGATTGTGATTTGATTATTACGGTAATTTGTCCGCTCGAAACCCGAATTCAAAGGGTAATACAAAGAGATCATACCACTAGAACGGCCGTTTTAGAACGAATAAACAATCAATGGACAGACGAACAACGAATTGAAAAGAGCAATTTTATTATTGAAAATACAGACTTAAGTACCTTAAATCAACAAGTTAGAGATATAATCAAGCAACTTAAATAAATCAAATTGTTAATCTTTGGTTAATATCATTTTTTGTAAATGTTAAATTTGTAAATTTGTTATTGTTAAAATTAAACATTTTGGCACAAATTTTGCAAGTAATATTTTCAATTTATAATTCCAATTGATGAACAAACTTTTTTTTAGACTATTAGTATTTTTGATGAGTATTTCCTTAATTGGCATTATACTTGTACAGTTGTATTGGTTCAAAACATCATTTGAAAATAATGATGAGCAATTTAATTTTCATATTCAAAAAGTAATTGCAGATGTTTCGCATGATTTAGATAAAAAAGAACTTAAAAGTTTTATAAATAAATACGAAAAATTAAAGGACAGCACGGGTAAAATACCAGAAAAAAAAGATTTACTGCAGTTTTATTATGTTCAAAAGAATAATGTTACAAACGAAACGATCGTATATTCAAATAGCATAATATCCGAAAATTACAACTTGAACCCCTCTTTATTTAATTTAAAGAAAGACAGTTTACAATTGTTGAATTTTTCAGCAAAAAGAAAAACAGAAGTCTATTCAGGCAGTGTTTTAGATAATTCTTTGACTAAAACAAATTTGACTCCCGATGTTACCATTCAAAAAACGGGGAGTTTAGATTTGTTAAAAAACTTACAATTTGAAATAGCATATAAAGATATTTCGTCTGTACTACCTATACAAGAACGAATTTCTAAAGACAAATTGACAGAGATTTTAGCCCAGAAGTTGCAAGAAAATGGTGTAAAAACCCATTTTGAATTTGGGATATATGAAAATTCCAAATTGACCGAAATCAAGTCTGAAAATTTTAAAGTTAAGGAAAATGCTACTTTTTCGATACCTATTTTTGTAGATAGCGATGGCAACGAAAAATATAAATTGTTTTTGAGTTTTCCAAACAAGAAAAAATACTTGTTTTCAGAACTTGCCGCTATTACATTATTGTCAATTGTTTTTACGATCATTATTATTATTGCTTATTCAAGTGCATTAAATCAATTAATCAAACAACGGCAAATATCTGAAATCAAAACAGATTTTATTAATAACATGACGCATGAGTTTAAAACCCCAATTGCTACCATCAATTTGGCTTTAGATGCAATTAAAAGCCCCAAAGTGATAGATAACAAAGATACGATTTTGAGGTATTTGCAAATGATTAGAGATGAAAATAAAAGGATGCATGCTCAAGTTGAAAATGTATTACGAATATCAAAATTAGAAAAGAAAGAATTAGAAATAAACAAAGAACCACTAGATATACAGGAAATTATAGAAGACGCTATTGATCATGTGCATTTGATATTAGAAGATAGGGGGGGGAAGATAATCACAAATTTCAAATCAACCCGCAACGTTGCTTTGTTAAATGATGTCCATTTTACGAATGTTATGGTTAATATTTTAGACAATGCCATAAAATATTCTGTCGAAAACCCCGTTATTCATATTGCAACAGAAAACATTAAAGATTTTGTAATTGTCAAAATAAAAGACAATGGAATAGGCATGAATAAAGCTACTCAGAAACGTATTTTTGAAAAGTTTTATAGAGAACACACTGGCGATGTTCATAATGTAAAAGGACACGGACTGGGCTTGGCTTATGTAAAAAGAATAGTTGACGACCATAATAGTCAAATTTATGTTGAAAGTGAAAAGGGTAGTGGAACTACCTTTATTATAAAAATCCCCTTAATAAATTAATATATGGAAGCTGTAAATAAAAAAATCCTATTAGTAGAAGATGATCAGAATTTTGGTGCTATTTTAAAAGATTACTTAATCTTAAACGATTTTGATGTAGTATTGGCCAAAAATGGAATGGAAGGTTTTGAAAAATTCAAAAAAGACAATTTTGATTTGTGCATCCTGGACGTCATGATGCCTTATAAAGATGGCTATACCCTTGCCAAAGAAATTAGAGAAAAAAATACGGAAGTACCTATTGTATTTTTAACTGCAAAATCTATGAAGGAAGACGTATTGAAAGGTTACAAAGTAGGAGCAGATGATTATTTGAACAAACCATTTGATTCTGAAGTTTTGTTGATGAAAATTAAAGCCATCATGCAACGCAAGTCTCAAGATGCTAAAACTGAAAATACCAAATTTGAATTTCAAATTGGTGATTTTAATTTGAATTCTAAATTAAGATTTTTATCTTTCAAAGGCCAAGATCCTGTGAAGCTTTCGCCAAAAGAAAACGAATTGTTGAAAATGTTAATTTTGCATGAAGACGATTTGTTGTCTAGGGAGTTGGCATTGACCAAAATATGGAGAGATGACAATTATTTTACTTCAAGAAGTATGGATGTATATATTGCAAAAATACGTAAATACTTAAAACAAGATCCAAATGTTGAAATTTTTAATATTCACGGTGAGGGTTTTAGATTAGTTGTAAAAAAGTAATACCATAAAAAGGCTGCCACTTTGAGCAGCCTTTTTCTTTTTTTTGCGACAAATGCACTGATTTTTTTTCAGAATTGTACGGAAGGTTTACTTTTTTTATGCCACGGATGTACAGATGTTTTATTTGTTTAGCTAAAATTGCATGGATTTTTTTTTTTGCCACAGATGCACAGATGTTTTATTTGTTTTGCTAAAATTGCATGGATTTTTTTTTTTGCCACAGATGCACAGATGTTTTATTTGTTTTGCTAAAATTGCATGGATTTTTTTTTTTGCCACTGATACACTGATTTGAATTTTACAATTAAAAAGATTTTTTTTGGACTATGATGTGTATATAATTTGTAATTAATTTTTTATTAAAACAGATATTGTTTTTTTGAAATTTGAAGTATAAATATGCAATTGCCTCTAATAGAACTTTTATTTTATTTTTAAAATCAATGCCCTAGCCCCGATAGTAATGGAAAGGACGCCGCAAGTAAAAGGGAGTGGTTCTTGACAAAAAAAAGCGACCTAAGAAGCTCTTTTTTTGTCTTAGAACCACCCCTTTTTTTGTGGTGGACTTGTAATGGATAGCGGGAAATAGCTCCTAAAAATACTTATTTTTCTTGTAATCTCGCTCGGATTTCTTGAAAATTTTGATCCAGGAGTAGTTTTCCATCTCTGAAAACTTCTTTCAATTCGCCTTGTTGTTCTTCATCCCAACTTACCTCATCTTTTAGGACGTAGGTGTTGTTTTGTCGCTCTATTTTCATCAATCCTTTGGCTGATTTTTTGGTACCATCGTCGGTAATGGGGTCTTTGAAAATGGCTCTTCCCTCGCCGTTTACTTCGCCATAAGTGGCTTTCATGGCAAACCCAAACGTGTCGCGGGTGTTGTATTGGTAGGTAAACGAACCGATGCCCAAAACAACATTGGTGGAGGCAAACCCCTTTTGTTGCAGGCGTTCGCAAATTTGTGTTGCTCGAGCCACAGTGATACTGTCTCCATAAATAGCGCCAATGTGTGGGTCCAATTCATTGTAGCCTTTGGGGTTTGTTGTGCCGCCAAAAGTGTCCCAAAGCAACTCGATAACGCCTTTGATTTCGTGGCTGTTTTTTCCGTTGGGATTGCCACAAATGATATCCACTGGGTCGCCACTATCGGGTCTGATTACTACTTTGCCCTCACGGTTTAAGATTTCGTTTTTGAGTTTTGGCAAATAGTCGGTGAGCACTTTCCACAAGTCCCAAGTGTCTGAAACGATAGAAACAATGCCTTTTGGATACACTTCTGAAATCAATCTTTTGAACGTGCCAATTTCGTCTTCGATGGTGCCCATACACATCACGCTGTGTTCGGTAGCGGCAACAGAGCCACCAATGAGTTCGGCATCGGAATTGGCGTTGTAATACTGCTCCAGCAAATCAATTGCAGGGATGGTGTCGGTGCCATTAAAACTCAACAAATGCCCCATGGCAGAGCAAGTTGCGGCCTCGATTCCTGCCATGCCACGCATCGAAAAATCGTGTCCTTGCCAGTTTACAAACTCGGGTAAACTTGATGTTTCGGCAGCAAAATGATCCAACACTTTTCGGTATTGTTTGGCAATAGTTGCGGAGGTGCAAGGCATCCAAATAACAGCAGAAACGAGGGTTTCAAAATAGTTGGTGAGCCAAAAAAAGTCGGGCAAGGTGTTGTACATCGTGAACATTGGCACACGTGTTGGCACGCTAGCTCCTTCGGGTAAAGCTTTGATAACCATTGGGATATAGCCTAAATCGTGCAGGTCTTCGATGTGTTTGGTTCCTACTTGGTTTTCGCCCAGGTAGTTGTTGATTCTTCGGGCGTATTGGGCAACGACTTTTTCTTTGGGTTGCTTGAAAAAATGGGTTTCAAAGTCTTCCAAAATGTATTTTTTGATGAAGTATTGCAAGCCAAAAAAGACCACTTCATCAACACCCTCAATACGACTTTTGCGAGGTGTCCAGTTGGAATATACTAATGTGGTCCCGTTTGGGTACTGTCTGCGGTGATCGACTTTGTAGCCGTCTGTTAGGAGTAGTGGGTTCATGGGTTTGGTTTTTGATTAAATTTTTTATGCCAAAATTGCACGGATG
>NZ_MUGT01000191.1:8879-9576 GCF_002217205.1 Flavobacterium branchiophilum NBRC 15030 = ATCC 35035
AAAATTGCACGGATGTTTTGTTTTTTTGCTAAAATTGCACAGATGTTTTTGTTTTGTTTTCCCAGATGCACGGATGACTTTTTACTTTTCTGCTGTAACTAAATAATTTACTATATCAGTGCATCAGTGGCATCTTTTTTATAGCTGTTGAACAGCACGGATGGTTTTATCAATATATTATTCTTTTATAATTTAGTTTTAACTCTCCAAAATTTACTAAAATAGCTATTTTATTGTTAGAAACTTTTAAATAATTTATACATTGAGCATAAAATTCATTGGTTATTTTTGAAACTCCTTTGACTTCTAAAATAATTTTATCAAATACAACAAAGTCAGCATAAAATTTATGGGGTAAAATGGTATCTTTATATTCTACAACATATTCTTTTTCTCTTTGAAATGGAATATTTGCTTTTTTAAATTCATATTCTAAAGCATCTTTATAAACAATTTCAGAAAAACTAGCTCCTAAATTGTTGTGTACTTCCATGCAAATTCCTATAATTTTATAGGTTTCGTCTTGATATATATAATCAGTCATAATATTTTATAAAAATTAAAGTTTTGATTAATTATTTATTATTTTTTTTCAAAGATGCAAATTTTTCATTTATTTGCCACAGATGCACTGATTTTTTCACCTTTTTTTCTTTGCTGATTCATGTGTGTTTTTTTATTTTCTTTGCCACAGATG
>NZ_MUGT01000192.1 GCF_002217205.1 Flavobacterium branchiophilum NBRC 15030 = ATCC 35035
GAGTTTTTTTTTATGTTTTTTTTTTATTTTTATTAATTCCTGGTATATTAATTGGTGCTGAAACATTAGGTTTAGAAATTAATGTAAAAAATGCGATTTTATTTAACATATCAGGTTCTTTATGTTTAGGATTTTGTTCTATTTATTGTCTTAATAAAAAAATAACCTTAGAAGAAATTCATAATATTTTAATGTTAATTGGTTTTCCAATAGTCTCTACTTTATTTTATATTATCTTTTTCTCGTTAAATATTGATTTTAGTACAGTAATTAATTCTACGGGATCTAATTTTACAACATCAGGAGGATATGGCCCAAATCAAGTTTCGACAATTCTAGGATTAGGCATGTTTGTTTTTTTTGTACGAATTCTTTTTTTTTCAACGAATAAATTGGTTTTAATTCTCAATTTAGCCTTATTTTTTATCTTGTCCTATCGTGCTTTTATTACTTTTTCAAGAGGCGGTGTTTTATGTGGTATTTTCGTTATCTTAACATTGATCATCATATTATTCAAAAGAGCAAATGTTGTTCTAAAAACAAAAATTGTAGCCTATTTAAGTGTATTAATAATGCTTTTTAGTTTTGTTTGGATTTATAGCGTTTCTCAAACGAATGGACTTTTAGAAAATAGATATGAAAATAAAGATGCTTTAGGACGTGTTAAAAAAAGTAAATTTACAGGGCGTGAAAAATTGGCAGATATTGAATTAGGATTTTTTTTAGACCACCCAATTTGGGGAATTGGTGTTGGAAAAGTTAAAGAACAACGGGCTGATGAATTTGGAATTGATCTTGCGTCTCATAGCGAAATAACAAGATTGTTAGCTGAACACGGTATATTTGGTATTTTAGCAATAATTATTTTAATTTTTGTTCCAATTTACATGTACATTCCAAATAAAAACCATTTATATTTACTTCCGTTTATTTTCTTTTGGTTTTTTACCATCAATCATGCAGCAATGAGAATAGCAGCTCCGGCTTTTATGTATGGGTTGTCGTTATTATTTGTAGTTAAAGAAAAATATAATACATAAATATTTTTAAATGGCTTTTATCTTATATATTGGTAATAAATTGAATTCAAAAGGTTCAAATCCTACAACAATTGACACTTTAGGTAAGCAATTGACAGAAGAGCATTATGTAGTAAAATATGCTTCTACATATAAAAATTGGTTAATAAGGATACTGGACATGTTATTTTCTATAATAAAATATTCATTTAAAATAGATTATGTGCTAATTGATACCTATAGTACTTTTGGATTTTGGTATGTTTTGTGTACAAGCCAATGTTGTCGATTATTGAATTTAAAATATATCCCCATTTTGCACGGCGGTAATTTACCTAAAAGATTGAAAATTAATCCTTTTTTTTGTAATCTAATCTTTAAAAATTCATATTGTAATGTAGCTCCTTCTGCTTATTTATATGATGAATTTAAAAAAAAATATAATAATTTAGTTTTAATACCAAATACTATAAATGAAAATGATTATCAATTTTTACTTAGAAATGAAATAGCACCAAAACTCCTTTGGGTAAGGGCTTTTGATCAAACATATAACCCAGAAATGGCACTTTATGTTTTAGAAAAATTACAACAAAGCTATCCAAAGGCTACATTATGTATGGTGGGGCCCAAAAAAGATGAAAGTTTTGAACGTTCAAAAAAATTAGCTAATGTATTGGGATTGTCAGTAAAGTTTACAGGAATATTGTCTAAAAAAGAATGGATTCAATTATCAAAAGAGTTTGATTTTTTTATAAATACTACAAATTTTGATAATATGCCTGTTTCATTAATAGAAGCGATGAGTTTAGGACTAGTGGTTGTTTCTACAAACGTAGGTGGCATTCCTTATTTAATAAATCATCAGGAAACAGGTATTTTAGTCAATAAAAATGATGTGGATGAAATGGTCTTTCAAATTTCTAATTTGTTGAATAACAGTATTTTATATATAAAAATTGCTCATAACGCTCAGCTATCTGCATCACAATTTTATTGGGGAGAAGTTAAATACAAATGGTTTGAAATTTTAAAAAAATAATATTACATTTGTCAAAATATTTGTTATCTTGCCATTCCAATTCAAATTTTGCATTTTACATGGAATCAAACAATCAAATACATTTTGAAATCTCTGAACGTAAAATCCTATTAAAATTATTTGATATAATAGTCATATTTATATCTTTATATTTAGAAGGGTTGATATTTAATTTGCAATATTTTTTAAATTTTTTCACACAAATTTCATATGTTTTTGTATTATTGAGTTATATTCTCGGGTATGGTGCCATTTTTGAAATGTATAATTTGCAAGTGGCTAGTAATTTTAATCAAATTACTAAAAGTGTCTTGATGACTTCATTTGCCATTGTTATTAGTTATTTATTTACCCCTATTTATTCCCCTTCTCTACCAAATAATAGAATTTATATACTACTTTTCTTGTTCACCGTATTATTTTCCTTATTATCTTGGCGTATGTTTTACTTGTATTTATTTACAAAACAAAAGTTTAAGAAAAAAGTTGTGCTAATATGCGACCCTGAGCAATTAGAAGAATTGGTTTTAGGTTTAGAACAAGCAGATCCACATACAAAGGTGAAAGCCTATTTGAATACCGATACAGAAAACCCATTTCAATTTAATTTGAATGGTATTAAAAGCCTGAAGTTAGATGAATTAAAAAGTTTTTTAATAGAAAGAAATATTTCTGAAATTGTCATTGATGTTAAAAAAACAGAAATGATTACTTTTGAATTATATAAGGAATTGCTTGAAATACTTCAAAATCAATATCCTATAAAAGAATATACACAGCTTTATGAAAACATTTCTCAACGCATTCCGGTACAATATTTATCAAGAGATTTTTATAGGTATTTTCCATTTAGCTTTAATAATCAAAATCGACTTTATTTATTTTATCGAGTTATTTAC
>NZ_MUGT01000193.1 GCF_002217205.1 Flavobacterium branchiophilum NBRC 15030 = ATCC 35035
CCTTAACTTAACGACATTGCTTTGTCATTGGTTATTGCATAAGCATCCATCGCTTTGGTAGCAGCGTTTAGCGCCATTACGTTTGCCATTTCAACAGGCACTTTATCCGTGTCAATAACTATGCCTTCAAACTTTATATTTTGAGAAAAAGATATAGAACAAACTAGCAACAATAGTATTAAAATTGATTTTTTCATTATGTTTTTTTGGTTTTTTTTTTTTAACGCATCATTCTTATTTGCATGCCACCTCTTCCTTGATTCATTTCTCTAAACTCTTCAAGCTTTTTTATAACGGTTTGGTCAAACTCTTCTTGTCCAATAACTTTACCTTTGGTAGATGGTTTAATTTCTGCTTTGTCTTTTGGATTCAATACAATTTTAGAACACAATATGGTTGTTTTTCCATCGTTTACTTCTAGTATCAACCCTGGCAAGCCCCAGTAGGTTTCTGGACCTTGATTTACAGGAATTTCTGGTGTGTACCATGCCGTTACGGTAATTTCTTTGGGCATTTCTAGGTTGTCCATAAAGTTGGTTTTGCCTTCATTTTCTTTTTTGGCAACAGTATCTTTTTTTACTTCACCTTCTTTTTTTGGTCTAAAATTTCTAAAATCGGTTTTACTTGCAGCTTTTATTGCAGTAGCTTTGTAGCAGGTATAGCCTCCTATCACACGACTTTCAGACCCCAATGTCCAGTTGAGCTTTGGTAATGAATCTTTTACCAAAAACTCTTTTCCCATAAAATCTTTATCAACTGTATAGGTTTTTTCTTTCACGTTTTTATAAAAAGTGCCTCCGCCTCCAGACATAGAGTTCACCATTACACGCATTCCGCCTCCTTGTGTAGCTGTTGGGTCTAGTTTCTCTTCTTCTTTATATATAGATGCAGATTTATCAAAATTCAAAATAAAGGTTTTCTCAAACATTTTTTTCATTCGCTCTTCAATGTTTTTTTGCATCTCGGGTGTAATTTCTTTATTGCCCTCAAACCTTTGTTTAAAGTCGCTCATACTGGTTTTTGACTCATAAATAGCCACTCCTTGAAAATCTTTTTGCGGATAAACAAAACCAGAAACTATCAACATCAAACCTAAAAATATTTTTTTCATATTGAGTAAATTTTATATTATTTTATCAACCAACAAATTTGTCCATTTTTTCCAAATATGTTATTAATTTTATGTTAAAATATATTGATTAGGCCCATTATTCCAAAACAAAATATAAAATTATCGAATGTATTTGTTATTTTAATCTAATAAAAATAATAATATTAATTTTTAGCACAACTACTTGCTTTCAAAGCACACCACAACCCGCCATTCGTTGTATCTTTTTGATTATAAAGCCCAAAAAAAGGCTTTATAATCAAAAAGGATGCCACTACTGTCGGGGCTAATAATGGGCTATTTATCTTTCAAATTTTCAAATTAAATAGGTAGTTTTTACATTCAAATCAAGTCATTAAATCGTATAATGATGTTTTAACTAGAAATATATTTTTATGATAATATATTAAAAATATTAAATTATTTAAAAAATTAATAAAAATTGCGTTATGTTTTTGAATTCAAATAAAATAATAAAAAACATCATAAAGTTCTTGTTTTAAATTATTCAAATGCGGTTTTGTCTTGGGTTTTAATTTCTGAAGGTTTTAGAATATTTTAATCATCGTAAATTAGTATTTATTTTATATTTTTTTCTTACAAAAAATCATAGATTGGCATTTTACGGCAACATATTACACAAGAATACCAAAAAAGGAACAAGATGGAATAAACGCAAGGCAGTGATAAATAAAATTTTATTTATACATTGGAGGTGGAGGCGGTAATAATACTTTTACACTTTCAAAATTCAATTTTTTAGTTATTTTGGTTAATTTTAACTTGCTTTTCGTAAAATAAATCCAATTTGAAAGAGAATCTAATTCTTTTGGAATTTTATAACTGTGAACTAATACCTTTTTCTCAAAATCACCTTGTTTAATAATAATATTGAAAGCACTTCCATCACTGTAATTTTCAAAATATTCTGCATTAATTTTACTAAAGTTTACTTTCTTAATTAATCTACACAATTCTTTTTTTTGTTTTTGGTTCGATTTTTAATAAATTCTTCCGTATTTTTATTTTGGCAAAAGAAATCTCTATTTGAGTAGTTGTATTATTTGTTTAGTTTTATAAAGTACAACAAAACTTTACACCCTTTTTTAGGACAGTAACTATCCGAATAAAAATACATAGCCTTTTGGCAAATCATTGTTAAAGTTTATTCTTTGATCATGATTTGCCTTTTTATGGGGTAGTGTTTCTTTTTTTTACTTATATAGCCCAATTACAATGGTTTAAAGCAATCATTTAAACTAAAAATTTAGGCTTTTACTATTGCTTTTAATACAAAATATTCAAGAAATTCAAATAACTATATTTTATGAAGTGTTTGTAATTAAAAACTTTTTCATTGTTATTTTTAGCATTTCCATCATACACAACAAAATATTGATTATTAAGATTAACAACATCTAAATGATGCATACCGTGAGTAAAAGCTTTAATATTTTTTTGAGGTTTTAAAAACCATTTTTTATATTCTTTCATGTCAATGTGATTATCAAAATCAATTTTTAATTCATAAAGAGACAATCCTGTTCCATATCCATTTGTATTATTTTGAATAGGAAAAATAATTTTGTTATCATATTGTATTATTCTCCCTCCAGGTCTTGATTCTGTTCCCATAATTATTGGCTTTTCTATTTTTTTAAAATTTCCATGCAAATCATTTGAAAACCAACAATATAACCGATCATTTTGACATCCAAATAAATATAATTTATTATTTTTTTGCAATAAAGTTGGGTCTTTAATATTATTAAATGGCAATATTACCCTTTCTTTTTTCCATTTTAAAGGAAAATTTTCAGATTTATATAAAATAACACTTCCTGATTTTTGTGTTTCAGGTAGCATATAAATTTGATTTTTATAAAGAAAAACTTGAGGATAAGATAAATGAAAAGGTTCATCAAGTGCAACACCTAAATATTTGAATTTTACATTTACAGTATCTTTTGAATAAAATACACTAATATCGCCGTTTACTTTAAAAACATGTTCAACAAATACATATATGCCCGATTTATCTTTATAAATAAATGGGTCGGCAATAAAATCAAAAGACATATTGCTTTTAATTTCATTTTTCAATAATTTTTTTCCTATAATTGGATAAATATTATTCAATGAGTTTATTTTTCCAATCCCTACTTGCCATCCACTTACATTTTTATCTAAATAAATGTTTGGTTTATCAATCAAACTAAATATTATAATGAAAAGCGTAACTAAAAATGCTATGATATATTTGATATTTTGGTATATTTTCATCTAACTAGAATTTAAAAATATTAAAATTACTACATGATTTTTTATGCAAAAATATATTTTTTTATTTTTATTAATTAAA
>NZ_MUGT01000194.1 GCF_002217205.1 Flavobacterium branchiophilum NBRC 15030 = ATCC 35035
AAAAATTGAAAAATTGAAAGATTGAAAAGATTGAAAGATTGAAAAGATTGAAAGATTGAAAAGATTGAAAGATTGAAAGATTGAAATATTAAAATATTGAAATATTAAAATATTGAAAGATTGAAAAGATTAAACTTCATAATTCATCCTTCAAACGCATCCTAGATTTTTTTTAATAATATTATATATGAAAATAGCCATTTTTGGACAATATTATCAAAATGATACACATCCTATTATAAAGGATATTTTCGTGTTTTTTAATACTCATGGGGTTGAGTTGGTCATTGAAGAGCAGTTTTTGAATACTTTATATTCTCATGATATTCTAAAAAAACAGTACCAAACATTCAACCACCATAGCCAGCTTGATACTAGCTTTGATTTGTTATTGAGTATTGGTGGCGATGGTACCATTTTGAGAGCAGCAACTTATGTTCGGCATTTGCAAATACCAATTTTAGGCATCAATGCAGGCCGATTAGGTTTTTTGGCAAGTGTACCACAAGAGAATATAACGGAGTTTTTGAATTTGGTACTACAAAAAAAATTCACAATTTCAAAACGTACATTACTAAGTGTCAGTACTTCAATCGAAAATTCAGATTTAGCACAAATCAATTTTGCATTGAACGAAATTACCGTGAGCCGAAAAGATACCACTTCGATGATAACCATCGAAACAGCCTTGAATGGCGAATACCTCAATTCGTATTGGGCAGATGGACTGATTATTGCAACACCAACGGGTTCTACGGGTTATTCGTTAAGTTGTGGTGGTCCTGTATTGACTCCAGAAGTTAAAGGATTGGTAATTACGCCAATAGCTCCACATAACTTAAACGCTCGCCCGCTTGTAATACCTGATGAAACTGAAATCCAACTCAAAATTTCGGGCAGAGAAAAACAATTTTTGGTTTCACTCGATTCTCGAATTACAACATTAGACAATGAAACGGTTTTGAACATCAAAAAAACACCATTTCAAATCCATTTGGTCGATATTAACGACGTTACTTTTCTCAAAACATTACGAAAAAAATTGCTCTGGGGCGAAGACAAACGAAATTAAGAAGAAAGAAGGAAAGAAGAAAGAAGGAAAGAAGAAAGAGGAAAGTAGAAAGAGGAAAGAAGAAAGAAGGAAAGAGGAAAGAAGAAAGAAGGAATGAGAAAAGAAGGAAAGAGGAAAGAAGGAAAGAGGAAAGAAGAAAGAGGAACAATAATTTTGAAAAGCTTCTTCTGTTTATTCAAAATATTTTTTTAGAAATAACAAAGGATAGTTTAAGATATATATCTAAAACTATCCTTTGCTTTTAATTTAAAGAAAAATAAAAGGCGTCAAACGGCATACCTCTAACCTCTAACCTC
>NZ_MUGT01000195.1:0-1105 GCF_002217205.1 Flavobacterium branchiophilum NBRC 15030 = ATCC 35035
GAAAAGACAATACATGGTTGTAAAAAAAACAACACCTCGTTGCCTCCACAAAAAACTCTCTGTCAAAAATAAACTAATCATTAAAAATGCAAAAGAAATTTGGATAAAATTTTGTGTTACTAAAGCATTTTTAATATTGATAAACAACATGATTACAAGCAATAAAAAACCAAAAACGCCTAGCTCGGCAAAATTTTGTACATATTGATTGTGAAAATTCTTTTTTTGATACCCCTCTGTTGTTGATGAACCCAAATAAATTTTATAATGGATGCCTTTGGCTTCTATTTTTGGATAGGAAGCGTTCAAACCATATCCTGTCCAAAAAACAGCGTCTTCTTGCAACATTTCTAAAAAAATTCTGAATTGATAAACACGAAATGCCGTTCCTGGAAAAAAATCATTAGCTCGAAAACTTTTGTTTGTCCATGCTTGTTTGATGCTTACATTATATACGATTGTTTCATTTTTGCTAATCACATCGTTGATCGTGCTATCGGTCATCATGGTTTCGTATTCATGTTTGAACCACTCGTTTGTTTTTCCTACAAATGGCACCACACAAAGCAAAGCTAGCATTATGATTAAGTTTTTGAGACGCATTTTTTTTGATAATTTGGTATAAAATAAATAATACAAAACTACCAAACCAAAAAAGGCTACAATAATATTTATCGACGACAATAATAAAACCAACAATAATAAAAGGCTTAGGGCAAAAATATCAATAAACGAACGAACAGGTTTGGTCAAAAAATAGAAAAAAGCCATCGCAACATATACCGATACATGAATGGCATTGACATCTTTTGTTACAAGTTCGTGATAAAAAAATACGTTGCTATTTTGGGTTAAATAATACCTAATACTAGCTTTTGTAAGATAAAAAATAGCATACAGCAATATACCATAACTATAAAAAGCCAATATACTGTTTTTTTGCTGTGTTGTTAGGGGTTTGCTCATCCAAAAACAAATGGGTACTACTAACAGGGATAACTCTTTTGAAAGGGCAGGCCAAGTTAACGTTGGAGCAATCGACCAAAAATAGGAAAGAAACATTAACAAATACAACAATAGAGGCACAATTAAATAAAATTGAAAT
>NZ_MUGT01000195.1:1165-1589 GCF_002217205.1 Flavobacterium branchiophilum NBRC 15030 = ATCC 35035
AAAAAAGCATTAAAAAAGCACTATTTATTTTGTAATCAAGTGGAATTGATAATAAAACAGATACAACCCAAATAAAATTTGGATTATCTTGTTGATATTGCTTTATATTTGTAATGATTTGTTTCAAATAATATATTTTTTGGTTCTATATTTTTTGGGTATGTGTAAATGAGTTTCAAAAGTACAATAAAAATAAGGTTTTAAAAAATAATTAAACAGAAATTATCGATGGTTCTGTTATTTCATTTGTATTTACATGGATAGCATACAACAAAATGTTGTATTTTTGCAGTTACATTTTTTTTTTAATCATAAACCTTTTGGTGTACTGAAACACTTTTTTTAATAAACAATTTTCACAAAATTAAATAGCGATTCATCTTGAAATTGGTTTTGAAGTAATGAGTATTAGAATTGGTTCAAT
>NZ_MUGT01000196.1 GCF_002217205.1 Flavobacterium branchiophilum NBRC 15030 = ATCC 35035
TTATAAATATATTTGGTGTAAAGTGCCAAAAAAAGCGGATTTCCAAGATGGAGCACCGCTTTTTGGCTATGAATAAAAAAGATTAATTTGTTACTTGGGCAATTTGTACATCTGCTTGTACGTGTGCTGCATTGGCACGACCGCTAGGATCTTGGTTTTCTTGCCATTTTGGTATCCATTTTCTAACGGTTTGGGCAGCACTTTCTTGAGGGTAATATTTATGAAAAATAGTTCTATAAAAATAGGCCTCTTTTGTTGTTGGAGTATTGTAAGGATACAATTCTTCTGCAGCAGCTAAGGCTTCATCGGTTACTTTTGATGAGCAATAAGCAATTAATTGGTCGATCCAATTGTAGCCTACCCCGTCCGAGAATTGTTCTTTTTGTCTCCATAAAACTTCATCGGGAAGGTACGGATTGTTTGGAGTGTCAAACGCTTTTCTTAGAATATATTTTTCACGTCCGTCATACGTTTTAGGTTGTTTTTCTTCAGGTTTGATGAGCATTGCCATATCCAAAAAGGCTTTGTCCAAAAAGGGTACTCGGGCTTCTAGTCCGTGTGCCATAGTTGATTTGTCGGCCCGCAACAAGTCAGCTGTAAATAGTTTTTGAACTCTTTCGATGGTTTCTTTCTGAAAATCTTCGGCAGAAGGAGCATTTCTAAAGTACAAATAGCCACCAAAAATTTCGTCGGCACCTTCGCCAGACAACACCACCTTGATGCCCATATCGGTAATGGCTTTAGACAAGAAATACATTGGAGTACTGGCTCTGATAGACGTAACGTCGTACGTTTCGAGGTGCCAAACCAATTGGTCTAATATTTCGATACCTTGTTCAATGGTAAAGTGAATTTCGTGGTGCTCAGTACCTAAAAAGGCCGCTACTTTTTTGGCTGCTAAAGCATCGGGTGCGTTGCCATCTAGCCCTATAGAAAATGAATGTAAGGTTTTACCTTGCTCTTTTAATAATCTTGAGGCAATAGACGAAGTTAAAGACGAATCTAACCCGCCCGAAAGCAATACTCCAATAGGCACATCGCTCATCAAGCGTTTGCGGGTAGCCTCTGTGAGTGTTTCGCGAATCAAGTCTAAATCCAATTCTTTGGTTGCTTTTGTATAATCTTCATATTCAGGTTTGTAGTATTTTACAAAACCTGTTTTTGCTGTATAATAATGTCCTGGAGGAAACGTTGAAAAAGTTTTACACTGATCGGCTATTGGTTTCATTTCCGACGAAAAATACATTCTTCCTCTGTCATCTACACCATAATACAAGGGTTTTACCCCCATTGGGTCTCGTCCTGCTATATAATCATCGCCATCAACTACTACAAATGCCCAGTCGCCATCGAGCATATTGCAAAAATCATAACCAAACGCTTCGTATAAATGCACAATGACTTCAGAATCGGATTTGGTTCTAAAGGTATGCCCTTTCAATACGCCGTCTCGTAAGGCTTGGTGGTTGTATATTTCGCCATTGTGTACCATATAGGCCGTTTTGGAACCTTTTATCGGTTGGCGACCTGAATGTAAATCGATAATAGACAAACGCTCGTGGCTCAAAATATGACCATTTTCGGTTACATGCAAATCACTTTCGTCTGGACCACGATGGGTCATTCTTTTAGATAATGATTTAACTAACTCTTCATCTTTTCCTTTTCCAATAATGGCTAAAATTCCGCACATAACTTTTTATTAATTATATTATTAAATGTTTTAAAATCTTGTTTCGTTTTGATGCTGCAAAATTGGTTTTTTAAATTGTTTTTTAAAACTAAAAAAGGTAAATTGATTTTAAATTGAAACAAAAAATTGCTAATTAGTAATAAAATATAATCATAATTGACAATTTTAGTTCTCAAAATTAAAATTTGAAATATCGTAAAGTTATTGTTTCAAATTGAAAATGGTATAAGCGGGTTTATCATTTATTTCAAAAGGACAAATATCAGGATGAGGCTAAAATTAATTTTAATTATTTATATTTGCCAAAAGTATCAACAAGAATTATTGAGTGGCTGTTTTTTTGAATTTATTTCAAAACATACAAAAACAAACCACAGATGAACCTGCAACAAAAACCACCATCAGCGCATGAAACCAATTGATTTTGAAGGGCTTGACCCCAAAAAAAATATCCTTATTAAAGGTGCCGAAATCCATAATTTAAAAAGTATCGATGTAGCCATTCCTCGAAATCAGTTGGTAGTCATTACGGGGCTTTCGGGTTCGGGCAAATCGTCTTTGGCTTTTGACACCCTATATGCCGAAGGACAACGCCGTTATGTTGAAAGTTTATCGTCTTATGCCCGACAATTTTTAGGCAGATTAGACAAACCAAAAGTTACCTATATCAAAGGGATAGCACCTGCAATTGCAATCGAGCAAAAAGTCAATACTACCAATGCCCGTTCAACCGTAGGAACATCGACAGAAATTTACGATTATATCAAATTATTATTTGCAAGAATAGGCCGTACTTTTTCGCCAATTTCGGGTCTCGAAGTACAAAAACATACCGTTTCGGATGTAGTTTGTGCCGTAAAAACCTTGCCTCTTAACAGCAAATGGCTGCTTTTGGCCCCCATCATTTTAGAAGAAGGTAGAAAAATGGAAGACAAGCTTAAAGTATTGTTACAACAAGGCTTTGCAAGGGTGTTGATCAATCAAGAAATTCATCGGTTAGACGCTTTAGAAGCCATTCAATTTAGTAATTCACCCATATATTTAGTAGTAGATAGACTTGTAATTCAGGACGATGAGGCTTTTTTTAATAGGCTTTCGGATGCTGTTCAAACCGCTTTTTTTGAAGGTAAAGGCAGTTGTATTTTGCAAGAACCTGATGGTAAAAACAGCCAATGGTTTAGCAATAATTTTGAACAAGATGGCATGACTTTTTTAGAACCCAACATCCATTTGTTTAGTTTCAACAATCCGTATGGGGCTTGTCCAACGTGCGAAGGATATGGCAACATTATTGGAATAGACGAAGAATTGGTAGTGCCAAATACCGCTTTGTCTATATTTGAAAATGCCATTTTCCCGTGGCGTGGCGAAAGCATGAGCTGGTATAAGGACGAACTCGTAAAACATGCTTATAAATTTGATTTTCCTATTCATAAACCTTACTTTGAACTCTCAGACACCCAACGACAATTGGTATGGGAAGGCAATCAATATTTTCAAGGGTTGAACAGTTTTTTTAAAGAATTAGAAGAAAAAAATTATAAAATACAAAATCGGGTGTTGTTGTCTCGATACAGAGGCAAAACCAAATGCCCTACTTGCAAAGGCAGAAGGCTTCGGGTGGAGGCGTCATACATTAAAATCAACAACAAAACGGTTTCGGAATTGGTTGATTTGCCCATCAAAAATTTGATTCCATTTTTTAAAAATTTGAGATTATCAGATTTTGAGCAGCAAGTGGCCAAACGACTTTTGATAGAAATCAACAACAGATTGTCGTTTTTGAGTCAAGTAGGTTTGGATTATTTAACCCTCAACCGCAACTCGGCGTCGCTTTCGGGTGGCGAATCGCAGCGCATCAATTTGGCAACCTCCTTGGGCAGTTCGCTGGTGGGGTCTATGTATATACTAGACGAACCCAGCATAGGGCTACACCCAAAAGACACCGAAAAATTAATCGAAGTTTTAAAAGCATTAAAAAAACTAGGCAATACCGTTATAGTTGTAGAGCATGATGAAGACATCATGAAAGCCGCCGATATGATTATAGATATTGGTCCAGAGGCTGGCACCCTTGGCGGGCAACTAGTGGCCCAAGGCACTTTTACAGAAATTCTACAATCGCAGTCGCTAACAGCACAATATTTGAATGGACAAAAGCAAATTGACATTCCAAAACACCGACGCAAATGGAAAAATTTTGTGGAAATACGGGGTGCCAGAGAACACAATTTAAAAAACATCGATGTGGTGTTGCCTCTTGATGCCTTAACGGTTATAACAGGAGTTTCGGGTTCAGGAAAAAGTACATTGGTCAAAAAAATTGTATTTCCAGCCCTTCAAAAAGCCCTTGTTGGCATGGGCGACAAGCCAGGGCAGTTTTCCGAAATAAAAGGCAGTTTTGCCCATCTCAAACACATCGAATATATAGATCAAAACCCCATTGGCAGAAGTTCTCGTTCCAATCCCATTACTTATATCAAAGTTTATGACGATATTAGAGCCTTGTTTGCCAAAGAAAAATTAGCCAAATTGAGGGGCTACGAAGCCAAACATTTTTCATTTAATGTAGATGCTGGCCGATGCGAGAGCTGTAGTGGCGAGGGCAGCATCAATGTAGAAATGGTGTTTATGGCCGACGTTACTTTGCCTTGCGAAACCTGTATGGGCAAACGCTTTCAAAAAGAAATTTTAGAAATCACCTTTCAAGATAAAAATATTTATGACATCCTAACCATGACGGTTGATGATGCCATGGAATTTTTTGAAAATCACCAACAAAACAAAGTCGTTCAAAAAATCAAACCCCTTCAGGATGTAGGTTTGGGCTATGTACAGCTTGGACAATCTTCTTCGACCCTCTCTGGTGGCGAGGCACAACGCATTAAATTGGCCTCCTTTTTAGTAAAAGGTCATACCAAAGAAAAAGCCCTTTTTGTATTTGATGAACCCACAACTGGATTGCATTTTCATGACATCAAAAAATTGTTAAACTCCTTTAATGCCTTAATAGAAAGCGGACATTCCATCATAGTAATTGAACACAATTTGGATTTGATCAAATGTGCCGATTGGCTAATAGACCTTGGCCCAGAAGGAGGCGAAAACGGCGGACACCTATTAGCCGTTGGTACTCCCGAAACGGTTGCCCAAAACCCCCAATCGATCACAGGACAATATTTGAAAAAAATATTAAAACCCAATAAAAACAGCTAAAATCTAACAAAAAACCAATTTATTGGGAGTTCCCCAAGGGTCGGGGTGTCCGTTGCAAACAACGTTTATTGAAGTCCAAATGTAATACCAAATATACATATAAAATAGTCCAATCTATTGGTTCTTTTTTGCTAAAATAATTCAAAAAAATAGTTCCGTAGCCCAGCTATGCAACGATTTTTCTTGAAATTTTTTCAAAAAAATAACTACGCATCT
>NZ_MUGT01000197.1 GCF_002217205.1 Flavobacterium branchiophilum NBRC 15030 = ATCC 35035
GGACGGAACCCTAAACGGAGCACAACTCCCTTCAACAGATTACTGGTTTACAGTAGATTATATTGAAAAAACTTTAGCTAAACAATTTAAAGCCCATTTCTCACTTAAAAGGTAGTACTTTTTTTAAGTAATAAGTATTAAGTATTAAGGGTTAAGTATTAAGTATGGAGTATGAAGGGTTAAATATGAAGCGTTAAGAATGAAATGGCTAGTTTATTAGTGTTGTTTCAATAAATTATAAGTTAGTTTCAACTTTTTTATAATTAAGGATTCGTTCATTTTTCTGGGGGGTTCATTTCATGCCAAGGATAAGTAGATGACATACTTTGGCTATAAGTAGTGAAGTTTTAAATATTGCATTTGAGGTCGAAAACAACATTTTATGAAGAATGTTGTTTTCGACCTTTTTTTTTGCATGAGGGATAGAGCAAGGCACCATGTGCTCGTGATAGCCCGACGACAAAAAAAGGAAGCCCCGAATCAACAGTTTGGCTGATTGGGGGCTTTCTTTTTTTTGGCGGCATGCCCTAATTTTTTGGAAGAGCATGATGATTGATGAAGTGTATTAGATTAATTTTGTTGGTAAGAACCCAAAAAGTTGGTGTTCTTTGATAATTTCGGCAATGCCTTTTGGAAGCATATTTTCCCAACCTCTTTCGCCTTTGCTGATCATTTTGAGGATTTGGCGGGAGAAAATTTTGAGGTTGTCTTTTTCGTAATCGACAATATCGATTACTTTTCCGTTGTAGGCAAAGAATTTATATAATTCTTTCATACGAGGGTGTACTTTTAGGTTTTCGGAAGTAATGATGTCTCCATTATCGTCGATCATTGGATATAAGAAAACTTTTAAATCTCGATAAAATAATTTTCCGAAGGCTTCGAGTATGCCACCGCTTAGGTGTCTGTAATATTTTTCGTCGAAAACATCGACAAGATTGTTTACTCCCATGGCAAGTCCCATACGGGCTTTTGTATAATTAGAGAAATATTCTACAACTTTATAATACTCTTGGAAATTAGATATCATCACTGTTTGTCCGAGAGAGCATAACAATTCTGCTCTGTCCATAAAATCTCTTTCGTCAATTTCGCCGTCTGTACGAAGGTTTGAAAGAGTAATTTCGAAAATAACCAAAGTATTTTCTTTACTTACTTTGCTTTCTTGAAGAAACATGTTTAGGGATTTTTCATACATATCCATATTTACTTTCGTAACAGGTCTAAAGCTACCACGCAGGGCAAGGATATTTTTTTTGTATAAAATGGCAGCGGGTAAAATGTTAATACCATCTGGATTAAAGATTACGGCATCGGTCATGCCGTTTTTTACGAGTTGTAAGCTCATTAATCTGTTGTCCACGTTGGCAAAACGGGGGCCAGAAAAATTGATTGTATCTATTTCGAGTTGGTCTTTATCGAGGTGGTCGTATAAATAACGGAGTAATTTTTTGGGGTCGTTGTATTTGTAAAAAGCACCATAAATAAGGTTTACGCCAAGAATACCCAGGGTTTCTTGTTGCAACCGGGCATCGGTTTCTTTGAAACGAATGTGTAAAATGATTTCGTTATAATCTTCGTCTGGTTCTATTTGATAGCGAATGCCTACCCATCCGTGTCCTTTGAATTGTTTTGCAAAATCGATAGTTGCAACAGTATTTGCGTAGCTAAAAAATATTTTATTAGGATGTTTTTCACGGCTTAATCTTCTTTCGATAAGTTTGCCTTCAAAAGTGAGCATTTTTTTCAAACGACTTTCTGTAACATATCTGCCATCGTCTTCTACGCCATAAATGGCATCGCTGAAATCTTTGTCGTAAGCCGACATGGCTTTTGCAATAGTTCCAGAGGAACCCCCTGATCTAAAAAAATGTCGAACTGTTTCTTGGCCTGCACCGATTTCGGCAAAAGTTCCATAAATATTTTCATTCAAATTGATACGTAATGCCTTGTCTTTGATCGAAGGAATTTGCTGTATGACTTTGTCTCCCTTTAGTTTTATTGCTGTTTCCATTATTTTTTTAGATATTCGATGGCAAAGTTAATGATTTAGCTAGTTTTTTAAAATAAATTAACCTTATTTTTGCAAAATATTATCAAAAAATTATCAAATGACTATTTATTTTCTAGGAACAGGAACTTCTCAGGGTGTACCAGTTATTGGTTGTAAGGAAGGGGTTTGCTTGAGTGAAGACATAAGAGACAGGCGGCTACGGGTTTCGGTTTGGATAGCCACAGACAACGCATCGATTGTGGTGGATTGTGGCCCCGACTTTAGACAACAAATGCTGGCATCTAAGTGTGAAAAAGTAGATGCCATTTTGTTTACACACGAACATGCAGATCATACGGCTGGATTGGACGACATAAGGCCATTTAATTTTGTGTATGGCGATATGCCGATTTTTGCACACCAAAGGGTGTTACAAAATTTAGAAATGCGATTTCAATATATTTTTGAAACCGAAAATAAATATCCAGGAGCTCCCAGTGTTATTACAAATGAAGTAGTTGAAAATCAAGATTTTACAATAAACAAAACTACTGTTAGGCCTATTAAGGCTTGGCATGGTACATTGCCAATATTTGGATATAGAATTGGAGATTTTGCTTATTTGACAGATATAAAAACGATAGATGCAGACGAAATGGAGAAATTAAAAAACTTGAAATTGCTAGTAATCAATGCGTTACGAATAGAACCGCACCCTACGCATTTTAATTTGGAAGAAGCCTTGGATTTTATAAAAAAAATAAACCCCAAAAAAAGTTATCTTACTCATATTAGTCATACTTTTGGCTTTCATCAAGATATAGAAAACAACTTGCCCGAAAATGTTTTTTTGGCTTATGATAATTTAATTTTAAATGTTTAATTAAAAAATTACAATATGAAACGTTCTTTAATGTTATATTTATGTATTACAATAGTATTGTTGAATATATTTACTTATTCTTATTATAGCAAGCAGGTGGCATTTGAGCAAAAAAGGTTTGCAAAATATGAAAAAAAAATGACTGATAGTTTAAATGTAATAAACAGTAAATTATTAGACGAAGGTTATTTTTCGTTGGAACACAACCAAAATGCACAAGACTATTTTGAAAATCAACAAGGGACAAAAGTTATAGATTATCAAAGGTTGATTCCTGTGATTAGGGATCAATTATTGGATTATAACAAAAATCCTGATGGCAATGTTTATACTGGACAAACTACAATTGGGGCAAACAAGTTTGTAATTAATAAAATAAAAGTTTTGAATCACCGCTGGATTATAGCCGATTATAGCGATGGGGCAATTTGGGGCGAGGTACTTTTGAAATATTTTATTAATGATGATGAGTCGCTATCCTTTGAGGTAGCAGAAACGATATTGTATCCAAAAGTGCAACCCTAGAATCCTTTTTTTTGAAAATCAAACTAGATTTGATGGCGAAATAAGTTATACCAAATATACA
>NZ_MUGT01000198.1 GCF_002217205.1 Flavobacterium branchiophilum NBRC 15030 = ATCC 35035
ATTTCACAATATTATATTTCATTTGGAGTTCAATGAACGTTGTTTGGAACGGATAGCCCGACCCTTGGGGAACGCCCAAAAAAAAGTTTTTATTTGGTTTATGAAAAGTGCTTTTGGGAATTGTAGCTCTTTATTTTCAACGACTGGAACGTATTGGTGTGTTTGTAAGCCAATTCAAATTGATGCAAAAGTACTTCGTTTAGGGCCTTGTTGCTTGTGTTTTTTTATGACTTATTGTAATACCAAATATACATATAAAATATATTTGGTATAATTAAATTTCTTGATTTTTGTTATTTTTTGTGCTTTTCGCAATTATACGAATTATATTTATTACTTTTCGCCAAAAATAGTAGCCATCAGCACCCTATTTTTGGTGTTTTAATATTAATGTTTTGGCAATGAAAAATAAAATAGTTGTTGTTTTGGTTTTATTTACCCTTTCAAAGGTTAAAGCACAAAGTCCCGTGGCTTTTTATGTGTCTTACTATAATTCTGATAGATCTCAGTTAAAAATGGGGGCTGAATGGTTTAGTACGGCAGCTCGTTATCGTGTTTTTTATGGTATGGGCTATGGCATGGTAGCTACTCAGAAGCAATACAAAGGACTTTTGGATTACCATGTTTCGTGTAATACCAATAAGGGTTTTTTGTTTAAAGTGAGTGGTTCTGATGTAAATTTGGCTCCAACGGTTGGCATAAGTCTTTTGAATGCAATGGATTTGGATGTGGGGTATTCGTTTGCTATTAACAAAAAGGAAGTTCCTGTTATTCAGGGGTTTACCGTGGGATTTACGGTTAGATTGTCCAAAAACAAAAATGCTTTTGAAAAATGGCACATAGGATTTTGAAAAGGATGGTGTTTGATGCCCATGTTGATGTACTATTTTTTGAGTGTGAATGAAATTAAGTGTAAATGAAAACTAAAGAACAGATTTTTAATATTCCGAATTTACTTTCGTTTTATCGATTATTGGCTATTCCGTTGGTTATTTGGAGTTTGACAACAGGACAACGTAACTTATTTATTATTTTGATTAGTATCAATTTAATTACTGATGTTTTAGATGGTTGGTTGGCAAGGTATTTTCAACTTTGTACAGAATTTGGAGCCAGACTGGATTCGTTGGCAGATATTGGTACTTTTTTGTTATCCATTTGGGGTTTTTTAACTTTTGAAAAAACATTTGTTTTAGCACATCAAACGGCCTTTGTATTGCTATTTAGTTTTTATACTATTCCTCAATTGGTTTCTTTAATTAAGTTTAGAAGGCCAACGAGTTTTCATTTGTATTCAAATAAATTTGTGGGCTATGTTCAAGGAATTTTTATATTTACTTTTTTTGTATTTGGCTATCACAAAATTTATTTTTATTTTATGATTGTTGCAAGTTGTTTGGCCGATTTTGAAGTGTTTGTATTGGTTTTATATATGCCAAAAATCAAGTCGAATGCTAAAAGTTTGTATCATATTTTAAAAGCAAATCAAGATGTCAATTTATAATTTTGTACTTATTTATTTTTTAATAGGCGGTTTTGGCATTGCTATGATCAACCGAAAATCGCATCTTCAAGAAGCAAATGGCAATCGTTGGAAAAAATATTGGGTATATTTGCTATTGGTTTTGGTTCAATTATTTCTAATTGACAAAGGGTGGTATTTGTATTTTGGGGGTGTGGTGGTACTTATTGGGTTATATGAAATAGCTATTCATATCAAACAAACGAAGGCCTTACTACTTTCGTGGGGGGTGCTGCTGGTTGCAGGTGGGTTTTACATCACTTTTTTTTATCAAAATAATATTTTATATCAGCAATTGCTGTTTGTTACAGTTGTTATATTTGATGGTTTTTCGCAGCTTTTTGGACAACTTTTTGGCAAAACAAAATTATTTCCAGTTACCAGTCCAAACAAAACAGTAGAAGGACTATTGGGTGGCATTTTATCGGTTATGGTAACCTATTATTTTATTATAAATGCGTTTCATTTGGACTTGTTGCAGGTTTTTGTTTTAGGGGTTTTTATTTTATTTTTTGCTGTTTTAGGCGATTATTTAGCCTCGTTATTTAAGAGGCTACATCAAGTTAAGGATTATAGTCCAATCATACCAGGGCACGGTGGTATATTGGATCGTTTTGACAGTTTAATTTTGGCCAGTTTTGGGGGGTATATAGCGTTGAAGTTAGATTTTTCAAATCCTTATGTATTTATTTGTGTTGTATATGGCATTATTATTGCTGTTATATTTACAATATCTGAAATATTATTTCATTTTTACACCATAAAAGTTGAAATTACTAGAAAAATAACTCATTTTTTATCTGGGATTGTTTGTTTGTCTTTCCCTTATACGCTCCACAACCATTGGATTGGGTTGTTGCTTTGTATCTCATTTGTTGTGATTTTGTGGGTAAGCGAAAAATATCATTATTTGCAATCTATACACGCTATAGATCGTTTTTCGTTTGGATGTATCTTATTTCCTATAGCCGTATATGGTTGTTTTTTTGTTTATTGTACGATTTATAATCATAAAATATATTTTTATTTGCCCATTATTATTTTAGCAATAAGTGATCCTTTGGCTGCCTTATTTGGTAAAAAATTTCCTGTTGGGGTTTATAGACTGGGCGCCATCAAAAAAACCTTGATGGGTTCCGTGGTATTTTTTCTATCTTGTTGGGTTTTGGTTTGGATTGCTTTTGCCCAAAGCACTTTTCCTATTGAGTCTAAAGTGTTTAAAAGCATCGCCATTTCTGTTTTGGCAACTTTTACCGAAGCCATAAGCGGCAAAGGTTTTGATAATTTGTCTATACCATTGGTGGTCGAATTGTCATTGGTGTTGATGTAAGTATATAAAAACTTCATATTCAGTTTAATAGTGGTCTAGCCCCCTAT
>NZ_MUGT01000199.1 GCF_002217205.1 Flavobacterium branchiophilum NBRC 15030 = ATCC 35035
GGTTTGATAGGTTTGTTGGACAAATATGATATTAAGGTGGTTTGAGAGGGAGGGAGTAACCTAATTATAAAAAAATCTTAATAATATTTATTAAATTAAATATTATATTTATAATCCAATGTCGTTTAGATAAGCATTAATTTAACGACATTTAATCTTATACCAAATATACATATAAAATAGTCCAATCTACTTGTTCTTTTTTGCTAAAATGAGTCAAAAAAAATAGTTCCGTAGCCCAGCTATGCAACGATTTTTCTTGAAAATTTTTTCTAAAAAATAACTACGCATCTTTGGACTATTTTATAAATATATATTGGTATTAAATAAAAAATTTAAAACAATGAATTTTCAAATAGAAAATAGTAAAAGTAACGACATTGACGAAATTTTCCGTTTGTATCAAATGGCAACGGATTTTCAAAAAACAATGTTTACTGTTCATTGGCCTGATTTTGACAGAAAAATTGTACAAAATGAAATTTCAGAAAACAAACAATGGAAAATAATTATTGATGGAAAAATGGCTTGTGTTTGGGCAACTACATTTAATGATCCACAAATTTGGGAAGAAAAAAATGAAGATCCAGCAGTTTATATTCATAGAATAGCAGCAAATCCTGAATTTAAAGGACAGAATTTTGTATTACAAATTGTAGAATGGGCAAAAAGGTATGCCGAAGAAAATCATAAACAGTTTGTTAGAATGGATACAGTGGGTAACAATCTGGGATTAATTACTTATTACACCAAATGTGGTTTTGAATTTTTAGGATTGTTAAAACTTAAAAATACAGAAGGACTTCCTGCACATTATGACAACGCAACTGTAAGTTTATTTGAATTGAAAATATAACCACAATAGTATATGTTCTCGAAAATTGATATGGTATAAAATCACAAAATTTAATTTTTTATTTATAAAATATGAATCCATCTGAAAGATTAGAATTACCTATAACTCTTAGAATTGCATTGCCAAACGAAGTACCAATGGACGAAACGATATTAAAAAATATTGAAAGAAGTACAACTGCAAATTTAATTGAAGGCTATACCCTTACATTGAATGAAGGAAATCCTGAACATGTAAACTTGGGTTTTGATTTTTTTTCTGAAATTAATATTGACAATTCTAAACTATGGATGCTTTTTGTGGAACTTGCTTCCCTTTTGCCTGATGAGGTTATATTTATTGTAGCCTCTATAGATGATGATGAAATGTATTATAGTAAATATAAAAATAAAAATAATATTATAAAATTTTTAGATAAATATAAAAAAGAACTAACAAAAGATACTTTTCTAAAATTTGGCTTGTTATATCATTCAGATAATGAACTTATCGAAGTGTTTATAGACGAATCAAAATACATTAAATTTTGGGGCACAAACTGCAAACAATTTGAAACGGTTATACAAAAATTGGGATTGTCAATAATAGCAGCATTGGCATTTATTGATGAATTTCCATTGGTAAGACTACCTTTAAGTAGTTTAGACCATTCTATGCTTGAAACAGAAAAATTGTTAGAAATTTTAAAAAATAATTT
>NZ_MUGT01000002.1 GCF_002217205.1 Flavobacterium branchiophilum NBRC 15030 = ATCC 35035
AAAAATTAAAAAATTAAAAAAATAAGAACCTATTTTATATGAATTTATAATTTTTCAACTCAAAAAAAGTTAATTTAATAAAATCATATAACAATTCTTAAAAAAAAACAAATTAAAAAATAATTTAATAAAAGTAGTCCATTGAATTGATTTGAATATTCAAAAGCTAACATTCCAATCTGTTAATTTTTTAATTATTTTACAATAAATAAGATTGGTTTTTAGTAACAATACAGTCAAACTAGTTGTTTAGGTTGTGAATTGACTAGAAAAAGCAAAATTAAAAACTAAAAAATTAAATTATTTCAACAAATTTAGTTTAAAATATAATTTATTGAATAAAAAATCGATAAATGGATTAAAATAAACGTTCATTAAACAATTATCAATCATTTGCAAAAATTATTAAACAATTATTAAATAATTGGAGCTATTTTAATCATTTTTAGATTTAATTTCTATTTTTTGCATTTTAACTTATATTTACATCATTTTATCGATTAAAACAAATTATTAAATACCATTTATAGCTTGTATTTTATATTAAAATCATAAATAATGAACAAGATTATTTATATTTGTTTTTTATTTTTAACTAAAATATTGAAAACAATGATTTTAATAATGGGAGGAGGCATTGCCGGTTTGACCATGGCAAATTTGTTACAAAAATCTGGTATTGATTTTAGAGTGTATGAAAAAGCACCATTAAATAATGAGAAGGGACATGGATTTATCATTCCTAATGATGGTTTAAAAATTTTATCTACCATAATAGATTCAGACAAACTGGTAGATAAAGGCAACTTTTTAACCCATTTTACAGCCTATAATCATGAAGGAATGGCCATTAAAACACAGCAAATGAACGAAGATTTTGTAATATCAAGGCGAGATTTAGTTGCTTTATTAGAAGAAAATATTTCAAAAAACTCCATTGTACATCATAAAAAAGTAAAAGACATTACAATTTCTGATAAAGGAATTGAAACCATCTTATTTTGCGACGGAGAAACCATAAATCCACCATCGTTGGTGCTTTGTTGCGACGGTATTTACAGCACAATAAGACGAAAATTAATGCCCGAAAAAAAATTAGAGGCCAGTAGAGTACATGAAATTGTTACTATATTCAAGTCGGAACTACTTTTGAAAAGTTTGGGGCATCAATTCAAAAAATTCAAACATCAAGACGGCGGATTGGCATTTGGTATATTCAAATTAAATGAAAGTGAAGTCCTGTGTTATGCTCAATTTGACACCCATAAACACCCCCTGTTAGACGAATCTATTGGCGGTATTGTTTCGTTTATGCAACAACATTTTGGTACGTGGGTTACTGAAGAGACTGATTTTTTTAATGTTTTGAATTTTCAAAATGCCCATTATTGGAAAGTCAATGAATTGGATCCATTAGACGCTTACTACTATAAAAATGCTGTTTTTGTGGGAGATGCCGCTCATTCATTATTGCCTTTTACAAGTCAAGGTGTTTGTGCTGCAATAAATGATGCTCATATTTTAACAGATTGTTTGTTGGCCAACGAAAATAATTACAATAAAGCCTTACAAATGTATTCAGACATACGAAAATTAGATATTGCAATACACAAAAAAAATGGCTCCATATTAAGAACAGAATTTTTAATGCCTATACACAAACAAAAAAACCAATCTATTCCCATATCTGTAAAATCATGATGTTTTCTAATGAATCCATTAATATCGATGCCTTAAAGCATAAAGCTTTTAATGGCAGATGGGCCACTGTTTTAGATGGCGTTATTCCATTGACCGCTGCCGACCCAGACTTTCCAATTGCGTCAGAAATTACCGAAGGTATTATTAAATACTTACAAGATGGCTATTTGAGTTATGGCCCGTTTTCAGGTTTAGAAGTTTTTAAACTGCAGGTTGCTGCTTTTTTCAATGCCCGAAAAAATGGTTGTTTTGAGCCTGAAAATGTAGTAGCCATTAACAGTGCCGCACAAGGTATGTATTTGATTGCTAAGTATTTATTAAAACCAGGAGACGAAGTCATTATTTTTGACCCCGTTGATTTTTTGTTTAAAAAAACAGTTGAAATTTGTGGTGCAAAAGTGCAATGCTGCCCCATTGACTACCAAACTGGTCAAATAGATTTTGATCATTTGCAATCATGCATCAATCCAAAAACCAAACTCATTAGTATTTGTAATCCGCATAATCCTTATGGCAAAATTTTAGGTTATGCTGAATTGAAAAAAATAGCCACAATTGCAGAAAAACATGACTTATGGGTTATGAGTGATGAAATTTGGAGTGATATTTTGTATGAAAAAGCACCATTTACTACCTTTTCGAGTGTGTCAGATTATGCTGCCCAAAAAAGTTTTACGGTATATGGTTTTTCGAAAAGTTTTGGACTTGCGGGGTTACGAATTGGAGCGGTATTGTGTAAAAATCAAGTGGTTTTGGATGATTTTATCGAAAAATCGCAATTTAATAGTACTATCGAAGGAGTGGCTACTTTGAGTCAAATTGCGGCAAGTGTGGCATTGGACAAAGGATTGGATTGGTTAGCCTTATTTTTGAAACATTTAGAATCCAATAGAGACTTTGCTGTTTCAAGTATCAATCGATCGGCTCTATTACAAACCACAATTCCCGAAGCAACTTATGTTATCTTTCCTGAAATAAAAAATGAATACACGAGCGAATCATTTGTACATCAAGCACTTGAAACAGGAAAAGTGGCTTTGGTTCCAGGATCTGAAAGATGGTTTGGTACAAGGGCTTCTGGCCACGTAAGAATATGTTTTGCTACATCAAGAGCCATTTTAGAAGAAGGATTAGAAAGAATTTATAAAAGTTTTTAGATATTTATTTATACAAATAATATTAATTTAAAAATAAACTATTTTTTTATTAATTTTAAAATTATTCATTTATAAAAAATACAAAAAATACATTTGATGGTTAAAATATTGCCAAATACAAATAAGACCATATTTGTTTTGTGTATATTTGCGAACTGAAAAATGTATATATGAAGTTTGATTTATTAAAAACAGACCCTCAATCTAAGGCACGTGCGGGTAGTATTACTACCGATCATGGTGTGATTGAAACACCTATTTTTATGCCAGTGGGCACCGTTGCATCAGTAAAAGGGGTGCACCAGCGGGAGTTGAAAGAAGAAATCAACCCCGATATTATTTTAGGAAATACCTATCATTTGTATTTAAGACCACAAACTGCTATTTTAGAAAAAGCGGGAGGATTACATAAATTTATGAATTGGGACAGAAATATACTAACCGATTCAGGAGGTTATCAAGTATATTCGTTATCGGCAAACCGAAAAATTAAAGAAGAAGGTGTAAAGTTCAAAAGTCATATAGATGGTTCCTACCATTTTTTTACGCCCGAAAATGTAATGGAAATTCAACGTACAATTGGTGCCGATATCATAATGGCATTTGATGAATGTACCCCCTACCCATGCGATTATCGGTATGCACAACGATCGATGCACATGACCCATAGATGGTTAGACAGGTGCATCAAACATTTGGAAAAACTACCTTTTAAATATGGCTATGAGCAAACTTTTTTTCCTATAGTTCAGGGCAGTACTTACAAAGATTTGCGAAAACAATCTGCCGAATATATTGCCAATTCAAACCAGCAAGGCAATGCCATTGGAGGCCTATCTGTGGGCGAGCCAGCCGAAGAAATGTATGCCATGACCGAAGTGGTATGCAATATATTGCCCGAAGACAAGCCCCGCTATTTGATGGGAGTTGGAACACCTATTAACATCCTTGAAAATATTGCATTAGGAATAGACATGTTTGACTGTGTGATGCCCACCAGAAATGCCCGAAATGGCATGTTATTTACGGCATACGGTACTATAAATATTAAAAACAAAAAATGGGAAGCCGATTTTAGTCCAATAGATCCAATGGGCATTACATTTGTAGATACAGAATATACCAAGGCATATTTGCGACATTTGTTTGCCGCCAATGAATATTTAGGCAAACAAATTGCCACTATTCATAATTTAGGGTTTTATATGTGGTTGGTACGTGAGGCCCGAAAACACATTATAGAAGGCGATTTTAGATCCTGGAAAGACAAAATGGTGGTTCAAATGAGCCAAAGACTTTAACTGTTTTAATTTGAAAAGTAGTTTTATTTATTGCTAAAAATATACCATATACTATTAAAAATCTTTAAAAAAAGTAAAATAAAAATATGCTTACAATTTTAGATAAATATATTTTAAAAAGGTATTTAACCAATTTTTCGGTAATGCTTTTGTTATTTATTCCAATTGGGATTATAATAGACGTGTCTGAAAAAGTCAATAAAATGCTGGCCAACAAAGTGCCATTTGCGGCAATTGCAAAATATTATTTTTATTTTACCATTCATTTTGCCAATTTTTTATTTCCCATTTTTTTATTTTTGTCTATTATTTGGTTTACTTCAAAACTGGCCAACAACACCGAGATTATTGCCATGCTAAGCTCTGGTATTTCATTCAATCGTTTTTTGAAACCCTATTTAGTTGGTGCTACGATTGTGTGTGTTTCGGCACTGGTAATGGGATTTTTTTTAGCACCAAAAGCCAATGATGAATACAATAATTTTCGATACATGTATTTGATTGGGAATGGACAAAATGAAATGAGGCAAAACAGCGATGTATATAGACAAATATCTGATGACGAGTATATATACGTAAGCAATTTCAACACCATTTCGCAAATGGCATTTAATTTTTCGCTAGAAAAATTCAATAAAGACAAAACACTCGATTATAAAATAACAGCTTCGAGAATCAAGTTTAACCCAAAAGACAGTAGTTATACGATGTATGATTACGTTCATAGAAAAGTGGGACCGTTGAACGATATTATTGAAAAAGCTGATAAAAAAGAAGCTCATTTTGATTTTGAATTAGAAGATTTAACTCCCGTTGTTTACATTGCAGAAACATTGCCCCTTTTGGATTTGATCGAATTTATAGACAAAGAAAAAGCACGAGGAAATGCCAATATTAATATCTATTTGGTTGTTTTATACAAAAAATTTAGCGTACCCGTTTCTGCATTTATTCTTACAATTATTGCGGTAGCTGTGTCCTCCATGAAACGTAGGGGTGGCATGGGCATGAACCTAACAATAGGAATTTTACTTGCTTTTTCGTTTGTTTTTTTTGACAAAATATTTGGTGTTTTGGCCGAAAAATCAAGCTTTCCTGCCATCATTGCCGTTTGGATTCCAAACATTGTATTTGGAATACTGGCTATATACTTATTAAAAAATGCAAAACGATAATTTAAAAAACTACCTCCACCTTCATTTTATAGTGTTTATTTGGGGGTTTACTGCTATTTTGGGGCAATTAATTTCATTGCAAGCCATTGATTTGGTTTGGTATAGGGTTTTATTTGCTTTGATTTTATTAGTTATATACACGTTGGTGTGTAAAAAACCTTTAAAAATTAAAGGTAAATTATTACAAAATCTTTTGTTTTTAGGCGGCTTAATCAGTATCCATTGGATAACTTTTTATGAAGCCATTAAGGTTTCAAATATTTCTATAACGTTGGCCTGTTTATCTACGGGAGCTTTTTTTGCCGCTTTTTTAGAACCATTGTTTTATAAGACCAAAATAGTTTGGTATGAAATGGTTTTAGGGTTGATTGTAATTTGTGGTTTATCAATTATTTTTAATGTAGAAACCCGATACAAAACTGGCATTGTTTTAGGAATTATAACGGCTTTTTTATCTGCATTATTTTCTGTGTTAAATGGTAGATTTGCAAAAAAATATGACGCAACTTATATTGCTATTTATGAACTTGCAGGCGGTTTGGGATTTATGACTTTGTACATGATAGTTACTCAAAAATTTAGTCCCGCATTTTTTCATATTTCTATTAGGGATTTCATTTTATTACTTCTTTTGGCCTCCTTTTGCACTGCTTATGCTTTTGCTGCATCGATAAAAGTAATGAAAGTTTTGTCTCCTTATACGGTGATGCTAACCATCAATTTGGAACCTATTTATGGCATTGTTTTGGCCTATTTAATTTTTCAAGACAAAGAAAAAATGAGTACCGAATTTTATTTTGGTGCAGGAATTATCTTGCTAACGGTGGTGGCCAATGGAATAATTAAAAACAAGTTAAAGAAAATAAAAAAATAAAAGTTTTTCAGCAAAAAAAATGGTTCATAGGGCAAATAATTTGTCATAATGGATCGGGTACTAATCAAAGGGGTGGGTGCGTTAGGGATAGTAGTGGAAATCCTTTTTTGTTTTTTCTTTAAAAACAAAAAAGATTGAAACGAATAGCCCGACCCTTGGGGAACGCCCAAAAAAAGAAATGAAAACAGGGGCTGATTTGTAGAAAATTGGCAATTTTAATTAAAAATATTTTCAAAATTAAAATTTAAAACTATCTTTGCTTTTCAATCCAAACAAAAACCAATACACATGGAATATTTAGATTTTGAACTTCCAATCAAAGAATTAGAAGAGCAATTAACCAAATGTCAAATCATTGGAAAAGAATCAGATGTAGATGTTTCTACAACATGTAAACAAATTTCTAAAAAATTAGAAGATACTAAAAAAGACATTTACAAAAATCTAACCGCTTGGCAACGGGTACAATTGTCCAGGCATCCAAGCAGGCCCTATACGTTAGAACACATTACGGCCCTTTGTGGCGATACTTTTTTAGAATTGTTTGGCGATAGAAATTTCAAAGACGACAAAGCCATGATTGGTGGATTGGGCAAAATAGACGGCCAATCGTTTATGATAATTGGCCAACAAAAAGGAATAAATACTAAAATGCGACAGTACCGCAACTTTGGAATGGCCAACCCAGAAGGGTATAGAAAAGCCTTACGACTGATGAAAATGGCCGAAAAATTTGGCATACCAGTACTCACACTTATTGATACTCCGGGAGCTTATCCGGGGCTAGAAGCCGAAGAAAGAGGACAAGGAGAAGCCATTGCCCGAAACATTTTTGAAATGGTACGTCTTAAAACCCCAATAATATCAGTAATTATTGGCGAGGGTGCCTCGGGGGGTGCCTTAGGAATTGGGGTTGGAGATAGAGTTTATATGATGGAAAACACTTGGTATTCTGTTATTTCGCCAGAATCTTGCTCGTCTATACTTTGGAAAAGTTGGGAATACAAAGCACAAGCTGCCGAAGCACTCAAACTGACATCGGCCGATATGAAAAAACAAAAATTAGTAGATGACATTATTCCAGAACCACTTGGTGGCATCCATTTTGACAAGCCAACTGGTTTTAAAAACGTCAAACAATACATTTTGAAAGGATTTAGCGAACTCAAAGATTTGTCTCACACCGAACTTGTTATGCAAAGAATGGATAAATACTCTAAAATGGGTGAATTTAAAGAATAATTTCATATAAATTTATGATTGTTACAAAATCCGAAACATTAAGTTTCGGATTTTTTTTGACTTATCAACAATTGGCACCCAGTTATAAACAAATCTATTGTAAAACTAAAATTTTTTATTTTTTTATTTTTTCATACCTTCGCACCTATGGAGAATATCAAGAATTTAGCACCCGTAAAACCCGAAAAAACACCCATTATTGGACTCGAAAAAGGCAAAATACCACCACAGGCATTAGACCTAGAAGAAGCCGTATTGGGTGCCATGATGATAGACAAAAAAGGAGTTGATGAAGTGATCGACATCCTGCAACCCGATGCTTTTTATAAAGACAGCAACAAATACATTTTTGAAGCCATTTTTCAGCTCTTTACAGACTCGCAACCGATAGATTTACTGACCGTTTCTGCCCAATTGAAAAAAAATGCCAAACTCGATTTGGCAGGCGGAGATATGTATTTGATACAACTTACCCAAAAAATTTCATCGTCTGCACACATCGAATTTCATTCCAGAATTATACTTCAAAAATACATTCAAAGAAGTTTAATTCGTATATCATCTGAAATTATAGAAGAATCTTATGACGAAACTACCGACGTTTTTGACCTTTTAGACAAAGCCGAATCCAAGCTTTATGAAGTAACACAAGGCAACATCAAGCGAAGTTCCGAAACGGCACAAAGCCTTGTAACACAAGCCAAAAGACGTATCGAAGAAATAGCAGGAAAAGAAGGATTGAGCGGAGTGGCCACAGGATTTGACAAATTGGACAAGCTCACCTCGGGCTGGCAGCCCTCCGATTTGATTATCATAGCAGCCAGACCTGGTATGGGTAAAACCGCATTTGTACTGTCAATGGCACGAAATATTTCTATAGATTTTGGTCATCCAGTAGCCTTATTCTCACTCGAAATGTCATCTGTACAATTAATTACCCGTTTAATATCGTCCGAAACAGGTTTATCATCAGAGAAATTACGTACAGGAAAACTCGAAAAACACGAGTGGGAACAACTTTCTATCAAAGTCAAAAACCTCGAAAAAGCCCCATTATATATAGACGACACCCCATCGCTTTCTATTTTCGACCTTAGAGCCAAATCCAGACGGTTGGCATCCCAATACGGTATCAAATTAATTATAGTCGATTACTTACAATTAATGACCGCAGGAGGCTCAAATGGCAAAGCGGGAGGCAATCGAGAACAAGAAATTTCTACCATTTCCCGAAACTTAAAAGCCCTTGCCAAAGAGCTCGAAGTACCCGTAATAGCCCTTTCGCAGCTTTCACGTGCCGTAGAAACCCGTGGCACCAGCAAGCGACCATTGCTGTCGGACCTTCGTGAATCGGGGGCCATTGAGCAAGATGCCGATATTGTGTCGTTTATATACCGTCCAGAATATTACAAAATCGAAGAATGGGACGACGACGAAGCCTCGCCAACCGCTGGGCAAGCCGAATTTATTATAGCCAAACACCGTAATGGATCGTTAGAAAACATCCGACTAAAATTTATAGGAAATTTAGGAAAATTCGACAATCTCGATGATTTTAGTGGTGGCTACGACGATTTGCCCTCCAAAATGAACAACGACAACCCCTTTATAACCAAAAACCTCCCCTCGGCAAACGAAGCCTTTGGAGCTCCAACAAGTCGCTACACACCAGACAACGAAGACGAAGAAGTGCCGTTTTAAACCCAAACCACAAAAAACCCCACCCGCCAAAAACACTACAACACAACCCTTTGTATGAATTAAAATGACCAACAAAGAGTTCGTAAAAAAACATATTGTCTTACAAAAAAAAACCTACAAAACACCAAGACCATTAGGGCATGCCGCCAAAAAAAAGAAAGCCCCCATCAAGCCAACCGCTCAGGCGGGGCTTCCTTTTTTTGCCGTCGGGCTATCACGAGCACATGGTGCCTTGTTCTATCCCTCATGCGGGCAACCTCCAATGGACAGCCTCCATTCACCAAAGTTTTTTTTAAAACTTCTTACTTTTCGTTTTCACTTGCCTTTTCAAAACAAAAAAAGCCACCATGCACACTTTGCGGCACAGTTTTGCTACCCATTTGTTAGAAAATGGTACTGAATATGAATTATATACAGCATTTATAGGACATTCTAGTATAAAAACCACGATGATTTACACACATTTAACCCGCAATGTGGTGGATAAAATAGAAAGCCCTTTAGATAAATTAGTAAACAATGCAAATAAAAATAAAAATTTGTAAAAAAATAATAGGTTGTTTTAATAAATTTTATAAATTTGACAATTATAAAATAAAACAACAAATGATTATTTTTAAGTTTTTGCCAAACAAAAATATGTTAAAAACGCAATAACTTTCGTATATCTACTAGTTAACTGATACCCTTGAGCTACACTAACCGCATAAAAACCGCATAAAAAATGATAACACAAAAAATCAAATTCGGAATTGACAGAAAAGAAATATCACACTTTACGTCAATAGAACTACATCAAACTATTAATAAACATCACAATTTTACCATCAAAGTTCCCCACTCGGTCATAGAAGAACCAAGAGCCTACACCATGCAAAATGCTCAAAATTGGCTTGGTAAAACCGTGCATATTGCTCTCGAAAATCAAAACAATTTTATTGGAATTGTTACCGATGTAAAATTTGAATTAAAAGAAGATATAGTTGGTAATCAAATAATAATTTCGGGACATTCTAAAACAGAAATATTGGAATCTGGAAGCAAAATGTATTCTTGGGAAGAGGTTACATTAAAAGAAATTGTGGAAGGCGTTTTAAAGAAAGGCGTTGGTAAATATAGAGAATTAAAAAACGAAATCAATCCCGAGTACAAACAAACTATAAAATACCAAACCCAATACAACGAAACCGATTTTCAATTTTTGCAACGCTTGGCAAAACAATATAATGAGTGGTTTTATTACAATGGCGAAATCTTAATTTTTGGCAAACCAACAAAGTTTGACAAAGAAATACCGCTTCTTTTAGGTATTGATTTATCAAAATTTGTGATGGGCTTAAAAACTATACCGCACCATTTTTCAAGTTTTACTTATGATGAAAATCAAGATGTTTCATATATGTCAAAAACCAATCAAGAGATAAAACCAATGTCTCGTTTAGGTAAATTTGCTATTGATGCATCGGCTATTCTATACAACACACATTCATTAGAACACGGTAAAATAAGTACAGGTCATGAAGGAGCTTTAGAACAATTGCTAAACGCAAAACAACAAAGTGCAATAGCAAAATCAAATACTATAAGTGCAAAAAGTCGCAATCCGAAACTAAAAGTTGGTTCAATAATTGAGATTGGCTTTCAAGAAAAACTACCCACAAATTTAGCTGCCATTAACAACATTCCGCAATCCAAAATCAATTATATTGACACCTATATTATTACCAAAATCACTCATAAAGCAAATGAAATAGGCGAATATTTCAATAGTTTTTCAGCATTACCAGTTAATATTACCAAACTTCCTGAACCTAAAATAAAATTCCCTAATGCAAAACTTCAAGAAGCCGTTGTTGTAGATAACAACGACCCAAAAGGAACGGGCAGAATTCGTGTGAAAATGGAATGGCAACAAGGTTCCATGCGTACACCTTGGCTTCGTGTAATGACACCCGATGCTGGTTCAAGTGCAGAGGTAGGAACAAATCGAGGTATGGTTTTTATTCCCGAAATTGGCGACCATGTATTACTGGGTTTTAGACACAACGACCCTAATAGACCTCTTGTAATTGGTAGTCTTTTTCATGGAAAAAATAGTAGTGGCGGTGGTGCAAAAAACAAAGAAAAATCACTTCGTTCTAAAACTGGAAATAATATTACACTAGACGACAGCATAGGCAAAGGTGCAGTATTGATTAACGATGCTATTGGGAACTCCTTAACTTTTGATGGTTCGGGAAACACCGTTGCACAAGCAGGAGACACTAATGTAATAAACGTAGGAAAAAGTGCTGAAAGCCATTTCAAAATGGATAAAGACGGTAATATTGCACTCGAAGGTAAAAATAGTTTCAAAGTAACCGTTGGCAAAAGTATATTAGAATTATTGGCAGACGGAACTATTAATCTTAACGGCAAAAAATTCAAACTTGATGCAACAGATACTATGGATATTGCATCTGCCAAAAATCACATCAGCGGAGAATCTAAACTAGACGGTGGCGATGTATTTATCAATTAATCAAAAGAAAAAATGAGCAATAATAAAACACTAACCAACGCAATTCGTTTTAGAGAACCATTTGCCGAAAACTATACTTTGATTTCTGAAACTAAAGTAAAATCGGCCTATTTTGATATGCAAACCACTACCAGAACGAGATGGGTTTTTAGAGTTCTCAAAGTAGAAGAAAATGGAGATGCTGAAATTGAACTCTTTACAATTGAACATTTATTAGTAAAAACAAACAACGAAAACCTGAATGATATTATTAGTCTAAATCAGGTTTTTAGCAGAATGTATAGCGAAATAAGAGTAATAATTGATGTTTTTGGCAAAATAACAAGAATTGTAAATCTTCAACAAATAAAAGACAAATGGGAAGATACCAAAAAACAACTTTTAAAAATTCAACAGCAAGAACCCGCTTTACAAGCACTCATTACCATCAATGACGAAATTTTTTGTAGCAATGAAAAAATAAAATTAGCGATAGAAAACAACGAATTTTTCAAACATTATTTTGGCAAAATATATGGCAAAACACTACCCATTGACCGAAAAATGATAGTTCAAAAAAACGTATTACAAACCGCCGATGCCGAGTGGATTTATAATTTTGACTACAGCCCTCAATTTGGGGCAGAACATTTAAATGATATTGCAGTAACCAGCAAAGCACTAGCCGATACCGACAAAAACGAATGGAAAAAACAAGCCTACGGACATTTGCCCGATGTTGAAACCAAAAATTTAAGACCAAATCTTACGGAAGAAGCCATTTATAGAAGCCATTTTAAAACAGGAAGGCTACATTTTGCAAAAACTACCATTACCGAAATGGCATTGCCCAATTTTATTGAAGCATCCATGGTTTATACCATAGAAAGCGATTCCTACAAAGAAAACAGTAGTGCAATAATTGAAAATTCACAAAACAAGATATTTAGAGTACTAGATTAGCAGATTATGAAATGGCAATATCAAATAAATTATACCACTTTGCTTTTAGAATTTCGATATTCAAGAATAGCGAAGGCACGATATTTTTTGTTTAGATGGCAGTATTGCAAACAAGCTCAAAATATAGGCGATTTAGAAAACATAAAATCCAAAACAATCGGTATATGCTACAACAATAATCGAATAAAAGTAGCAACACACCAACAACATACTATAACCAAACGCATCGAATAATGATAAAAACTAACCAAAGTAATCAGCAAATCATTTTTATAGAAATGAAGAATAGCTTAGCCTTTAGTAACAAAAAAAATAATGCTTTTTTTCAAATAAGTTTCCCACATGAAATAATTTCATACAGTGACAGTATGGGAAACACTATGGTAAACAAACCCTTAACCATAAAAACAAATGACGGGGCAGCAATGCTGAATGAAAAAGGAAGCAATGCTTGGAGCAAAAACGGCGAAACATTGGCTTTTTTAGACACAACAGACATACAAGAACTTGCCACCAAAACTTTTTTTGAACCCGACCAAGAACCTATTATTGATTTTTATACCTTTGCCATAGACAAATCAAAGTGTGTGTGTATCAAAAGCTAACCCATTTATAAAAAAGCAAACAAATGGGAAACAAAATAATAACCGAAAAAGACTTTTGGATGTGTACAGGTGGCAACGTACCTGCACAACTACAGTCGATACAACTTTCGACCAAAAAGAAAGACGGCAAAAAGTACATTACCCTTGTCGATACCGCCACCAGCAGTATGATGGACTTTGGGTGCAACAAACTCATGCTCATTATGGCAATTGTTGCAGCAGTAATTGCAGTATGCGTTGTTGCCACAGGCGGTGCCGCCCTCATAGCAATTGGAGCTTTGGCAGGTGCAGCAGGTGCAGCCGTTGGTGCAGTAATGGGTGGATTAATATGCGGACAAATAGCAGCAATGGCTCGTATCTGGACGAATAGCAAAAGCAACATGATTGTACAAGGCAAACCCGCCATCACAGGCGACCACCAAATGCAGTGCATGCTTTTTGGTGACAAAATAACCTTTGCACCAAATATCAAAAACTGGTGGCAAGCCATAACAGTAGGAGCAATAAATACAACCGCCAAAATAGTTGAAGGAGCATTATTTGGAGCAATGGTGGGTATGGGAGCAGGATTACTAAAAGGGCTTACACAACTTGCTATGCCAACAGCAACAAGCATTGGAGTAAACATTATAGGCAGTTTTGGAACACTAGGTAGCTCTGTACGAGCCGTTTTTGGCATCCAAAACGCAACCCACACTTGGGCAATGGGTTCAGATTTATTTTCTACAGAAACAGGCGAAGCCTTTTTTGATGGAGCAATACCCGAGTATGAAAGCATCAAACGCATCGGCACAGGCAACGCCGAGCTACACGATGCCATGTTGTTACTTTATTTGTTGAAATTTAAAACACCAACACCAAAAGAAAAACCTGTAACAGAAGAACCTGTAAAAAACAATACTTTAACCGAACCAGAGCCTATAAAGAAAAAAGGTGATGGCGAGGCGTTTGAGGCAGAGCCAATAAAACCTACTTTTAAAGAATTAAAAAATATGGCTGAAAACACGCTAGACTTTTCAACAGTTGAAGACGGCGCAGTCTTTTGGTCGGATAAAAATATGAGGACAGCTCAGAAATGGGCAGAATCATCATCAACAGGAAAAACTACATTGGAACAAACAAAAGGGGGGGAATATTTAGATAATTTAGACTTATTCAATCCAAAAAACGGATTAGATGGGAGTCAAGCAGCAGAAGTTTGGGATACGGCATCTAAAAGGTTTGCTGAACAAGCAAAAGGAGAAATAAATGTATTTGATGAGGGTGCTGAACGCTACGGCCCTTACGGAGAAAGAACTTGGTGGAGAGTAGAAAAGCCTATTTTGGAAGCAAACAAAAATGTAAGTGGTATTAAATATAGAAATAATGATGGTTCAATAAATAATTTAAGAAAATAATGGATACATACGTAAAAAAAATATTAGAAGATAATTCTATAGAAAAAAGAATAGATGATAAAGGGAATGTTTATAGAATTAGAGTTTTAGGAAGAGGGGAAAATTTATTTTTTCAAGAAAACGATAATTATTTATTTTGCCAAATAGATGCTGTAAATGCTGTAATATTTAAAAGCACTATTCAGAAATGGGATAATTTAAAAGATAATATGAATAGTTCAGAACATGAAAGAGTGTCTTCCTTGATAGAAAAATATTATAAAGAAATTTATAATTTTAATGTTATTATTAAGAACGATACTAATACAGAAGAAACAAATGGAGGTGACTCTCCTAAAGAAGACCCAAAACCAGACAAACCTCGTGGCGGTTGGTCGGTTTTTGATTAAGTTAGCAATTTAAACTACAACTAGAAAAAGTTGTAGTTTTTTTGTTAGAAGATTCAAAACTCAAACCACACTTGGGCAATGGGTTCAGATTTATTTTCTACAGAAACAGGCGAAGCCTTTTTTGATGGAGCAATACCCGAGTATGAAAGCATCAAACGCATCGGCACAGGCAATGCCGAGCCACACGAAGCCATGATGTTATTGTATTTGTTGCATTTAAAAACCCCAACACCAAAAGAAAAGCCAGTAACAGAAGAACAAATAAAAAACACAAAACTAACCGAACCAGAACCTATAAAGAAAAAAGGCGATGGCGAGGCGTTTGAGATGGGTGATATTATTACTTTAAGAAAACAACAAGCTATTGAGTTTTACCAAAAGTATAATCCTGATATGGACATTAACGATATAAAATCTCACATCAACGGGATAGATTTTACTAAACCTATAGAAATAGTAAAAACACCACAGGGAACAGAGTTGCACCAATATACCAAAGTAAACACGAAAGGTGATGTTTTAAAGGGAGATTATTATACAGATAATCCTGAAAACACTCCAAGTGAACTTGGAGTTTCGGATAAATATAATGTAAGAGACCCGGATAATGGCTGGAAACAAACAGACGAAATAAAAACGGTACAACAAGAAAAAGTAGCTATTCCAAAAGATGCGGAAGGACTAAAAAGTACTTCTGCATCAATAGAAGACACATGGTCTTTAAAAACCAATCAGTACCAACAAAAGGAGGAGGAAGCCAAATTTACATTCCAAAAAAACAATTTTAAAATACAAATATTATGTACATAAGATTATCAAAAAAAATGACGAAGTCATATTATAGAGAAATATTAAACAGTGCTTTACAACAAGCAAAAGAAGAATATGAAAATTCACCAAATGATAGTTTAAATGAATCTATTTATAACCAATTGGTTGACATAAAAAAAACGGTAGTGGTAGAACAACATATTTACACGGAAGCTGAAGCCAATAAAAAATATCCTTTAGGAGTAATGGTAGTTCGTAATTTTGATGGATATTTGGATATGGACTGGGATTATCCAAAGAAACTGATTGATGTTTCTGGGGGTATTCCTGATTACCCAACGATGCCCGAAGGAGAAGACCCAAAACCAGACAAACCTCGTGGCGGTTGGTCAGTTTTTGATTAAGTTATCAACCCACAAACTACAACCCTAAAAAAGTTGTAGTTTTTTTGCTAGAAAATCAAAACGCAACCCACACTTGGGCAATGGGTAGCGATTTAATTTATAAAGAAACAAGCGAAGCCTTTTTTGACGGAGCAATACCCGAATACGAAAGCATCAAACGCATCGGCACAGGCAATGCTGAGCCACAAGATGCCATGCTGTTACTTTATTTATTGCATTTGAAAAACCCAACACCAAAAGAAAAACCTGTAACAGAAGAACCTGTAAAAAACAATACTTTAACCGAACCAGAGCCTATAAAGAAAAAAGGTGATGGCGAGGCGTTTGAGGCGGAACCTCTAAAACCAAACACTCCCGAGCATAAAGCACAACGATGGAAAGATTATGAAAATAGAATGAAAGATAATCCCAAAAAGTATAGTTATGAACGGTGGAGCAAGCAGTATGATACCAATATGAAGAATGCTAAATTTGGACTTTCTCAAGAACAGGCATATAGAAATAAGTTTGGAGGGAAAAGCGAAACGTTAAAAACAAAATTTACTAACCGTCAAATAGATATTTCTAAAACAGATGAGCTATATGCAGGACAATTAAAAACTGGAAAAGTAAGTTTGACGAAACAAGCCAAAATAGATATAATAAAAGATGAATGGCTTGTAAAACAAGGATATAATGTAGAGTATATTTTAGAAAAAGGAGCGTCAAAAAATTTTATTGATGCTTTGAATAATGCAGGGATTAACCATAAAATTGGAACACAATTACCTTAAAAATAATTAATTTAATTTACAAATCATGAAAAACAGTATTGAACAGGATGAATTTGAAAACTTTTTATTTTACATAGATGATTACTTAGAGGAATTCATTTATGAAACTGATTCTTTAGGATATTCATTAAATTTTAGTATTGAAAGTTTAGAAATTCTAGAAAAATATGTTATGGACCAAAATATAACAAATGAAGTATATGATGACGAAAAAAGATTTAAATGTTGGGTGTATTTGGGAGAATTATTTAGAAAATTAGCCAAAGAATCATATTGGACGATAAGTAATAATTCAGATAATTCAGCAAATTTGGGACTATACGTTTTAACAGGATACGATGATATTGGTGTGGAGTTTGTTCCCATCAGATATATTCGTGCTTTTATAATAAATAAGAAAAAAGGTTTTTTTAAAGATTTAATAAATAGTCATATTGCTCCAATGCCATTAGATTTAAATAAATTCCCAACAGAAGAAGACCCAAAACCAGACAAACCCCGTGGCGGTTGGTCAGTTTTTGATTAAGTTATAACCCAAACTACAACCCTAAAAAAATTTGTAGTTTTTTGTTAGAAAATCAAAACGCAACCCACACTTGGGCAATGGGTAGCGATTTAATTTCTACAGAAACAGGCGAAGCCTTTTTTGATGGAGCAATACCCGAGTATGAAAGCATCAAACGCATTGGCACAGGCAATGCCGAGCCACACGATGCCATGATGTTATTGTATTTGTTGCATTTAAAAACCCCAACACCAAAAGAAAAGCCAGTAACAGAAGAACAAATAAAAAACACAAAACTAACCGAACCAGAACCTATAAAGAAAAAAGGAGATGGTGAGGCGTTTGAGATGGGGGATATTATTGCCTTAAGAACACAACAAGCCATTGAGTTTTACCAAAAACATTATCCTGATATGAAAATGAGAGATATTGAGTCTCATATTGCAGGTATTGATTTTACCAAACCAATAGAGATAATTAAACTTCCGCAGGGAAAAGAATTGATTCAATTTACAAAAGTAAATACAGAGGGTACCGTTTTGAGAGGAGATTATTATACAGACAATCCAAACAATACACCAGGCGAACTAGGCGTTTCTGATAAATATAATGTAAGAGACCCTAATAATGGTTGGAAACAAACCCAAGAAGTAAAGACTGTTACAAAAGAAACAACTACTTTACCCAAAGATGCAGAAGGCTTAAAAAGTACTTCGTCTGAAATAAATGATACATGGTCAAGGATTGATGCTGAAGGAAACCCTTTACCAGTTTTTACAGAAGGAGGAGGAAATCAAATTTATATACCAAAAACACAATTTTAATAAATAAATAGAAATGTATACAGATTTAGAAGATAAATTAACAAAAAAATACTATCAAGAAATAGTTGAAAAAGCTTTAATTCAAGCAAAAGAAGAGTATGATTTTTCGCCAAACACTCCAATGAATGCGTCTTTTTATAATCAATTGGTGGACATAAAAAAATGTGTAATTGATAATAATGAAGTTTATACAAAAGAAGAAGCATACAAAAAATATCCAATAGCAATAATGGTGACAAAAAATTTTATCGGAGAGGAGGCAAATACAGATTATGCGAATATGTTAAAAGATATCGTTTGGGGAATTTCATTATATCCGAAAATGATCGAAGGAGATGACCCAAAACCAGACAAACCTCGTGGCGGTTGGTCGGTTTTTGATTAAGTAGCAATGCAAACTACAACTAGAAAAAGTTGTAGATTTTTTGTTAGAAGACTCAAAACTCAAACCACACTTGGGCAATGGGTAGCGATTTAATTTCTACAGAAACAGGCGAAGCCTTTTTTGATGGAGCAATCCCTGAGTATGAAAGTATAAAACGCATCGCTACAGGCAATGCCCAGCCTCAAGATGCCATGTTGTTACTTTATTTGTTGAAATTTAAAACACCAAAAGAAAAACCAGTAACAGAAGAACAAATTATTGAAGAGCCAGTAAAAAACAACAACATAACCGAACCTGAACCTGTAAAGAAAAAAGCCGATGGCGAGGCGTTTGAGATGGGTAATTCATATAAATTGCCAACATTTGATGAGTTTCTAAAAACAATTGATGGAGGCTTTCCGTCTGAAGAATTGGGATTACAGGCTTATGATTTATTTAAAAATAGAAATTGGTCAGCTTTAGAAAAATTATTTAAAGATAATAATTTGAATGGAAACTGGCCACCAAACAGAGGTGCAGTAGGTACAACTAATACAACTTTAAATAAAGGAAGTACATTTGATAGATTTGGAGGATGGGTTGATGAAAATGGTAATTTTCAGGATAAAGGAACATTTGCAGGAAAAGAGGGGACTCCATATACAGAGAGAGCTTTACCAAAAGGAACCGATGCTAAACCTTATAAAAGGTATGAAGTTATAAAAGAAATTCCAACCGTTAGCAAAGGTGAAATAATACCCTGGTTTGGAGAAAAAGGAGGAGGTATTCAATATGAATTACCAGCATCTATAAATGATTTAATAAAAGAAGGATATATAAAACCAATAAATTAATATGTACAAGAAAATTGAAATAAACAGGAAAAAAATATTTGATGGTAAAGAAGAAGATTTTTTGAAACTAAGTTTTGAAATTAATAATGAAAATTTTAAAATAAGTGATTTTTACAATAATCCTTTAAGAGACATAGAAAAAATTATAAACAAAACAGATTTCGATTTGATAATTAAAGAAGGTAAATTTAAATTAAAAAATAGTTTCATTAAAACTTATTTATCACAAGAGGGTTTAGAAGTATATTATTTAATAAAAAATGATAATATTTACTTATTTTCTTTTGGGGAATTTCAACCAACAAGATATATGCTTTTTTTTGAAATGCTTGAAACCACTAAATTAGAAGACCCCAAACCAGACAAACCTCGTGGCGGTTGGTCGGTTTTTGATTAAGTTAGCAATTTAAACTACAACTAGAAAAAGTTGTAGTTTTTTTGTTAGAAGATTCAAAACTCAAACCACACTTGGGCAATGGGTAGCGATTTAATTTCTACAGAAACAGGCGAAGCCTTTTTTGATGGAGCAATACCCGAGTATGAAAGCATCAAACGCATTGGCACAGGCAATGCCGAGCCACACGATGCCATGCTGTTACTTTATTTATTGCATTTGAAAAACCCAACACCAAAAGAAAAACCTGTAACAGAAGAACCTGTAAAAAACAATACTTTAACCGAACCAGAGCCTATAAAGAAAAATTGTATCTTTTTGTAAATCAAATTCATCAATAAACAATGGTCCACTTCATCAAAAAATGATTTCAAATCGGTGTCCACAATGCAATTTAGTCCTTGATGGATGTATTCCAATGCTTGCCCAACGGCTTGTCGGGCGTTTTTATTGGGTCTAAATCCATAACTTTGACTGCTAAATTCGGGTTCAAAATAAATCGCAATACTTTGACTTACTGCTTGTTGCAATACTCTTTCGGTAGTAGTTGGAATGCCCAATAATCGGGTTTTTCCGTCTCCTTTGGGAATTTCTATCCCTAAAATGGGTTGAATTTGGTAGTTTCCCTGTTTAATATCTTCAATAAGTTGCGTTTTCTTTTGCGTAAAAACCGCTCGGATTTCACCTACCGAAACGCCATCAACACCCGCACTGCCTTTGTTGGCAATCACGTGTTTCAATGCTTCTTGAAGATTGTAAGGATGTACTATTCTTTCTATCATTTTAGTTGTTTTTAACCTGTTTTCGTTAAATAGGGCTATCTTTCGATTCCGATACTCATTGAAAACCTCTTTACGTTCAGTCCTTCCTTGCTTGTGAGACCTGTGCATTTCTTTTGCACCTCGTTTGCCACAAGTACTATGACCTCTGCTGACTTCTTGACCTAACCAACTCGTGGTTGCCAAGACCTCCCCTGGTAAACGCTTTTTCCTTCCGCCTATCCCCGCTGCATCTACATCTAGTAGATTTTGTATTCTTCGGACTTTACGTTGCTGTGGACGCTCATCCTTATTGCTATGCCTCTTATGTACTTTCTGTTCGTCAGTACAGACTTTTGCCGTTTATTCACGAAGTTTTCATTTTCTTTTTTTTGGAGTTCATGAATGCTTCGCATTTGGCTTCCTTCAGTGCATACCTCACGATAAACCACCTTGCCACGTGCTAACGATTCGGGTTTCAACCGCTCGTAAGGGACTTGCACCCTCTGGAAAAATTCGGACACACCCCATAATTAATTAGAAAAAAAAAAATTTGTGTTTTAATCAAAAATTTGTATTTTTGAGTTTTTTCTAATGCTTACGGTGTGTACCCTGCGGATGCAGGGCACACACAGCAGTTTGCAGAAATGGCGGGTTTTGGGCTTAATTTAAAGTTGGTTTTGCACTTGCAAAGTTAGTGTTTAACCGAAAGTTTAGGCTTCCTTAATCCGCCACTTCTGCAAGCCGCAAAACGTCAGGCTGTGAAAAAACCCTGTTTATTATCCAAAAAACCAAAAAAACGCTGGTTTTTGAATGTAATAGAAGCCTTTTGCGAAAGGGTTATTTTTAAGCAGCATTATTTTGTTGCCAAATAATGTGGGCTGTAAAACGATGTTTTGAGGTGGGTTTGGGTAAAAATAACTATTTTATTTCATAGTTTTTTATTATTTTTGAAGAATATTTAACGACAGTTTTTTCACAGACTGACGTTAGCTCCAAACATACTAAACTGCAAATAATAAACAACAGAAATTGAAACGTAATGGAATAATATTATTAATGGGTTTGTTACTTCTGCTGACTGCTGGACTAATTGCTTTTAAAACAAACCAAAATGCAATTGACGACCAAATTTTAACTTATACGGTTGACACTAAAACACAAGATTTGCAACTGTTTTGGAAAAACGACAAAGGCGAAACCTTTAAAAGTATTCAAAATCTAAAAAATTATGTTGAGAGTAAAACTTTAACCTTGACTTTTGCAATGAATGGAGGAATGTTTAATAAAGATTTTTCACCCCAAGGACTTTTCATACAAAACAAAAAAATACGAATGATTTTGGACACAGCGGACGGAAACGGAAATTTTTATTTAAAACCCAACGGCATTTTTTACATTACGACAGACAACAAACCATTTGTTTGCAAGACTACAAACTTTAATTACAACGGTAAAATAAAATATGCCACGCAATCAGGACCAATGCTTATTATTGACGGACAAGTTCACTCTGCTTTTAAAGACGGCTCAACAAATTTAAACATAAGAAACGGTGTTGGCATTTTGCCTGACAACAGAGTTGTGTTTGCAATGTCCAAGACAGAAATTAACTTTTATGACTTCGCAAAATACTTCCAACGCTTGGGTTGTAAAAACGCTTTGTATCTTGACGGTTTTGTTTCAAGGACGTATTTACCAGAAAAAAATTGGATACAAACAGACGGAAATTTTGGAGTTATATTTGGTGTAACAGTAAAGAAAAATAAATGAATAACAAACGTACGAAAAGAATGTCAGTTGGTAACAACTAGCCTTTCCTTGCACCTGAAAGCCGAGCAATGAATTAAAATCAACGAATACTTATAAAAAATATAGTTAATGAGTTAAAATCCTGTTTAACGAACTGAAAGAAAACGAATACCTATAAAAAATAAAATCCATGAGTTAAACCGATTACATGCACACCCTTTATGGGTTTATCGAAAAACATATCGAAAAATTAACGTTTCGATTATTTTTATCGGACGACAATGCTTAAAATAAATGAAATTGTAAAATAATTAATTACTGAAAATTTCATCAAAAGTCATTTCGAATTTGACTGTTTTTTTACCTAATTTAGACTAATTTATATATCTAAATGGTATTGTTTCAGCCCCTTAA
>NZ_MUGT01000020.1 GCF_002217205.1 Flavobacterium branchiophilum NBRC 15030 = ATCC 35035
GTTTAAAACCACTTTAAAATTTCTACTATTGTAGATTTTTGGTCTACTTTAGTAAGTTTTACCCGTTTAAAACCACTTTAAAATTTCTACTATTGTAGATGTATTTAAGTTTTAGATCTTCAAATGTGTTTAAAACCACTTTAAAATTTCTACTATTGTAGATGGATTGAATTTGCAACACTTGAAAAACAGTTTAAAACCACTTTAAAATTTCTACTATTGTAGATTTATGGTAAAGAGTTCCAACTTAAAGGTTTAAAACCACTTTAAAATTTCTACTATTGTAGATAATCGTAGTACTTCCTAACCAATTTATGTTTAAAACCACTTTAAAATTTCTACTATTGTAGATGCGTAGTGTGCATCTTGAGCCGATAATAGGTTTAAAACCACTTTAAAATTTCTACTATTGTAGATATTCAATGGCACTCATACCTAATTCCTTGTTTAAAACCACTTTAAAATTTCTACTATTGTAGATTACTAAAAAGCTAATTAGTATTCCAATGTTTAAAACCACTTTAAAATTTCTACTATTGTAGAT
>NZ_MUGT01000200.1 GCF_002217205.1 Flavobacterium branchiophilum NBRC 15030 = ATCC 35035
CAAATTTAAAACAAGAAATAAGCCAACCTACGGTAAATTTCAAACAAATTAACAACATCATTCAACAACTAAAATCTGGATTACGAACAATACAAACTCACGTTAGTAAACATCATTTACAAAAATATTTAAACGAATATTTTTATCGATTAAATAGATCAATATATAAAGAAACAATTTTTGATAATCTAATAAAAAGAATGATAAATCACGAATGGGTAGGATGGAAATTAATTGTAGCTCCTAAGTAAGTAACTCGATAATTTTATAGACTTTTTCCTTGCGGATGTATCTAATCTCAACACCATAAATACTCAAAATTTCTTTCTGGTCTCGCTCAAAAGTGCGTATCAATAACTCATAATCTTCATCATCGTACATAAATTGTTTTCGCACATACTCCTGTAATTCTTTAAAATCACAAGGGTTTTTTCTCAGCCTTTCGAGTATCAACAAATGGCGTTTTATAAAATGTTTTTTCGACATAATTTCAAGTTTTTATCAGTGTTTTGTTAAGGTTCAAAAATCAATATCATACCAATTTTCGGCAATGGCCTCCAGCAATTCCTCCTTCAGCCTTTCAGGGCTTGCCGTTTCATCATACCAAAAAGTTTGCTTGTAAAAAAACAGCAAATCCAACTGGTCTAGCCCCCTATA
>NZ_MUGT01000201.1 GCF_002217205.1 Flavobacterium branchiophilum NBRC 15030 = ATCC 35035
TATGTATCTGTAACCGATCTTATAGGTTCAAATTGTACGGAATACCGACAATTTCAATTACACATCAACCCCCTTTCCGATGCCGTTGCAAGCGGTACGGCTACTGTAAACTTAAACAGCAGCAGTCCGTCGGTTACTTTTACGGGGAGTGGTGGCGTAGCTCCTTATACGTTTACCTATAATATTAATGGAGGTACAAGCCAACAAATAGCCACTACTACTGGCAATAGCGTGTCTATACCTGTGCCTACCAATACTTTAGGGGTTTTCAATTACAACATAACAAGTGTTACCAGTGCCAATAACTGCCCTAAAGCGGTGAGTCAAACGGCTACAGTTACCGTTTTATCGTTGCCAACAGCTACTATTGCTGGCACAACGGCCACTTGTTTGAACGATGCAGCACCCAATATCACTTTTACAGGTGCCAATGGCGTAGCTCCTTACACTTTTACATACAATATTAATGGAGGTGCCAATCAAACCGTTAGCACCACTACGGGCAATTCTGTAACAGTGGCTGCGCCTACAACTTCAGCTGGAACTTTTGCTTACAATTTGATTTCTGTTGCCGATTCTGGAAGTCCATCTCAAAGCCAAACCCAATCTGGAACAGCCACTATTACGGTAAACAACCCTGTAAACGCAGGTACCGATGGCACTACCACAGTTTGTATTACAGATACCACCAGCATCAATTTATTCAGCTTGATTACAGGCGAACAAACAGGCGGGGTTTGGACCAGAACCAGCGGGGTTGGTGGTACTTTCAATGCCTCAACGGCAACTTTTGTTCCTACCAATGCTACCAATAGCACCTTTGTTTATACATTAACTGCCGCTTCACCTTGTGTTGATGATTCAAGTCAAGCTACTGTAAACATCAGTCCAG
>NZ_MUGT01000202.1 GCF_002217205.1 Flavobacterium branchiophilum NBRC 15030 = ATCC 35035
ACTGTAAACATCAGTCCAGTATCCAATGCCGGCACCGATGGCAGCACTACGGTTTGCGAAAACAGTACCACTGCTATTAATTTATTTGATTTGATTACAGGCGAGCAAACAGGCGGGGTTTGGACCAGAACCAGTGGCACGGGCGGTACTTTTACGGCTGCATCGGCAACTTTTGTTCCTACTAGTGCTACCAATAGCACCTTTACTTATACCATTACGGGTACTTCTCCGTGTCCAGACGATTCCAGTTTGGCTACTGTAAATGTTAATGCCGTGGCCAATGCAGGTACCGATGGCAACACCACCATTTGTGTTGATGCTACTGCTGCTGTTAATTTATTCAGCTTGATTACAGGCGAGCAAACAGGCGGGGTTTGGACCAGAACCAGCGGGGTTGGTGGTACTTTCAATGCCACAACGGGTACTTTTACCTCTAGTTTGGGGGCTACTACAAGCCAATTCAAATATACAGTGGCCGGTAGCGCTCCTTGTTTAGACGATTTTAGTATGGCCACCATCAACATCAACGAAGTGCCCAATGCCGGTACAGACGGTACACTAACCATTTGCGAAACCAGCACCACTACCATCAACTTGGCAGACATTTTGTTGGGCGAACAATCAGGC
>NZ_MUGT01000203.1 GCF_002217205.1 Flavobacterium branchiophilum NBRC 15030 = ATCC 35035
ATACCAAAGAAAATGGCACTTGTAATATAAAAATGATTTAGGTTTACAAAGGAAGCCTCTAGGCGACCTTCCGTTAGCCTCGATAAGAGTTCCCCTAAATATACAGCAACAACCAGCCCCCCCCCTATTTTTGAAAAAATAAGTTGAATAGATACGTTTGTATTACGATAATTTCTAATTTTGTGGCTCTTTTGTATAAAAGTTGCACGCTAATTTAATATTTTGTACTATTGCAAAGGATATAAGAAATTGAAAAAAAAATGCAATAAGTTTCGTGTAGCTACTAGTTATGCCTCATTGTAGGACGACCGTGCAAAAATAAACGTTCGAGCTGACATTGGACAAATTTTTCAAAGCTTCGTAAAATTAAGAGAGTTAAATTTAGTAACTTGCGGACTTAAAATTAAGACAGATAATAATGCTTTTTGAAGAATATAAATATTTTAATTACCAATTTCCTGAACCTCAATATTTGGGCGCAAAGCATACTTTATTGCCTTGGCTTAATCAGTTTATTCCTAAAAATATAAACTTCGCAATTGATGCCTTTGCTGGCTCGCAATCTGTTGGTTTTTTATTGAAACAACAAGGGTGCAAAGTAATTACTAACGATTTTTTAAATTTTAATAATCAAATTGGAAAAGCTTTAATTGAGAACAAGTCCACCAAATTAGACAAAACAGATTTAGATATTCTTTTTCAGCCTGCAAAAAATAAAAACGAATTTGACTTAATTGAAAATACATTTACAAATGTATTCTTTGAAAAAGAAGAGGCACAGTTTTTAGATAATTTCAGAGCAAATATTTCATTATTAGAAAACGAATATAAACAAGCAATTGCTTTCACGGTTATTAATAGAAGTATGACCCGTAAAATAACAATGGGACATTTTGGTCATACACAAGCTTTGGTTTATGCAAGCGACCCAGAAAGAATAAAACGAAACCGAAGTTTAATTAGACCTATAAAAGAGATTTTTGAAGAATTACTTCCAAAATACAATGATGCTGTTTTTGACAACAAACAAGACAACAAGAGCTTCAATCAGAACATTTTAGACTTATTACCTAAGATAGAAAATGTAGATCTAGCATATTTCGACCCACCATATTGTGACAGTCACGCAGACTATCAAGGATTTTACCATTTGTTAGAAACTTACACCGAGTATTGGAAGGACAAAGATTTTATAAATGGCATTAAACGTTATGAGCCACAAAGATTTAGCGGTTTTGACAAAAAAAGAGATGTTATATCTTCTTTTGAAAAGCTATTTGAATTATCAGAAGAAATTCCGAATTGGTTAATTAGCTACAATAATAGAAGTTATCCAGGAATTGAAGAATTTGAAAAATTAATTTCAAAGTATAGAAATGTAACAGTAGAAGCAAAAACATATCAAAACGGAAGAGGTGGAAAAGGAAGTGTTGCAGGTAGTCAAGAAATACTATTTGTTTGTAGTCCTAAAAAGAAGCATTTCGTTTCAAGTAACCATAAAGAACAATTAGTAAATGAAGGACTATAATTATTGGGATAAATTACATAAAAACGAAGAACTCGAAGAGTTCAGTAATGATAACATTGGTCTTTTATGGCTAAAAACAAAATCAATTAGCAGAAAAGAACTTATTGCTGAATTTTTAAAAATCAACAATATTACTCTGAAAGAAACTGCACTTGCTAAACAATTCGTTGAATTATTTGGCATTTTGAGCACTGATGTAATAAATTCAAATCAAATTCTTGACAACTTCATTAAATCGGAAAATTCGAAACAAGTTGGAGCGCTTAATACGGAACACCTCGTATCAGAATTATACAAACTAAAGAATTTTGATTGGGGCGGAGATTATCAAAATTCATTAGACAAATATTTGGTAAGCAGATATGTAAAAGTTCAAAACCCTTCTTATGAAAACTTACTTTCAAAATTTGAAACAGAAATTAGCGTAGCTGTTCAAGGTTATGTTTTAAATAGTTGGTACAACCATTGGAGCAGTATTTTAATAGAACACATTTTCAAATCTCATAAAGAGGTTTTGCCAACAGTTGGGCAAATCAAGAGTGTTGACTTTTTCATTAATGACGTACCATTTGATTTGAAAGTTACGTACTTACCAGCAGAATATATAAGAACGAAACGTAAAGAAAAAGGATTGCCTGTTGAACTAACTTTTCTAAAAAAGAAAGCAACAGAAGCTAAAATTAATTTTGACAAAAAGGCAAAACCAGCAGACATTTTCTATGAAATAGTTGAGAAGATGAAAGACAGAAATGATGATTTCTGTTTAGAAGTTCTTAAAACTTTAAAAGACGAAAAATTAGAAATCTTACAAGAAGTACAAGACGACCCAAAAATGTTAGCAATTTGGCTTTATGAAAACCAAGGTGAAATGCGTTTTGGTTCTGAAAACCGTTTGTTTCTTGTACTGGTTGACACGGACGATTTTATAAATTCGTGGAAATTGAAAAGAAACATTGATCTTTTAAAACCTACAATCCTAACCTATTTGGACAACTTCAAAACGAAAAAAACGGAAGACCTAAAAATAGAATTTGAATTCAAAGGAAAAACGAAAACTTTTACTGCTTTAACAGACATAATATTTATAGTGAAATAGATTACTCAATGACTGAAAAAAAAACGAAGGCACACACAGCAGTTTGGCAAAATGGCGGGTTTTGGGCTTAATTTGAAGTTGGTTTTGTACTTGCAAAGTCAGTGTTTAATCGAAAGTTTCGGCTTCCTTAATCCGCCAAATCTCCAAGCTACGAAACGTCAGACTGTGAAAAACTCAAAATGAGTCTTTGAGAATTGGCTGTATGGAATTTTTCTCGGACGGGTATCCGAATTCTTTCTCTTTTTGAGTTGGTTTTTTCACAGACTAACGTTATAGCTAATTTTAGGACGACCGTTCCAAAGTCAACCGACAGACCATAATTTAAACATTTAAAATAAAGACAAATCACATAGAGAGTTGACTAAAGACATACAGTCAATAGAATAGAAAAAAATAATTATGGCAAAAGAAATACAATATTACTGTGCTGGATTTTTCTGGTATGGTAGCGAACCTGAAAATCAATTACCCCGATTTCAAAAAGACGGAATTTGGGAAAACGGTTTTGACGATAAATATCTTGACAAAGTAAAGAGTGTTCATGTAGGCAGCCAAATAGCGGCTAAAACAAGTTACACAAGAAAGAAAGACGGCAAAACTATATCGGTGCTTGAAGTTCATGGTATTGGAACTGTAACAGCAAATAATGGTGACGGCAAAATATTGAAAGTGGAATGGAGGAAAGATTTCAAACCTTTTACGATTGATGGTCGTGGAGCTTACAGGTCGACAATAAGTAAAGTAAACCATCCTGAAAATATTGATTTAATTTTTGGAAATAAGAAAAAAAATGAAAATGACGCACTTGCTTTTGATGAAAAAGATATACAGTCAGAATTTGCGTTGAATCAAATTTTGTTTGGCCCACCAGGAACAGGCAAAACATATAATACAATCAATAAAGCTGTATCCATCGTTGATAATTTGAAGGAATTTACATTAAAAAAATATTATGAAGAACGGAGCGATTTGAAAGAAAGATTTGATGAATTACTAATTGACGATTGGGAAAACCCAAACGGTCAAATTGGATTTGTAACATTTCATCAAAGCATGAGCTATGAAGATTTTATTGAAGGAATAAAACCTGGTCTTAATGACGAACAAAATGTTATTTATGACATTGAGCCGGGTGTTTTCAAAATGATGGCATCCATTGCAAGGGATAACTGGCTTGATGCGAATAAAGGAACAAAGGAGCAACTATCATTTGAAGAAGCATTCACTAAGTTCAAAGAGGAATGGCATGAACATCAGGAAATGAAATTCCCTTTGAAACGGGAAGGAAGTGAATACACCATTCTTGGATTCACCAAATCATCTATCAAATTTAAAAAAGCAAGCGGAGGTACAGGACATACGCTAAGTATTTCAACACTTCGAGATTATTTTTACAAAAGAAGAGAAATAAGACAAACAGGAGTTGGGATTTATTACCCAGCAATTTTGGATAAACTTAAATCTTACCAACCTTCATTGATTGTTGAAAAGGAAGAAAAAAATTATGTCTTAATCATTGATGAAATAAATCGTGGAAATGTTTCTCAAATTTTTGGTGAATTGATAACCTTAATTGAAGAAGATAAACGCTTGGGAAAAGCTGAAGCATTGGAAGTTACACTACCATACAGCAAAGAAAAGTTTGGCGTACCGCCAAACCTTCACATCATAGGCACTATGAATACTGCGGATAGAAGCGTTGAAGCCTTGGATGCTGCATTACGCAGACGGTTTAATTTTGAAGAAATGCCACCAAGACCTTTGTTGATTGCAACAGAGGGAAAAAAGAAAGAACAAAAAGGAATTTTAGATTCAGTTGATTTACCGCTTTTACTCAATACGATTAACAAACGAATTGAAAAACTTCTTGATAAAGATCATCAAATCGGACACAGTTATTTTATGTCTGTTGCCAGTTTGAGTGAGCTAAAAGAGGTATTTCAAAATAAAATCGTTCCACTATTACAGGAATATTTTTTCGGGGATTACGGCAAAATTGGCTTGGTAATTGGAAAAGGTTTTTTCAAAACAGTAGAAAGCGTTCAAGAAAATTACTTTGCAGAGTTCAATGATTATGATTCATCAGAATTTGCAGAGAGAACCATTTATAAAATAAGAGACATCGCTGAAATGACAGATGATGAATTCAAAACAGCCATTAATGATTTACTATAAAAATAAATTGCAGCAACAAAGAAAACATATCACAGTTTTTGAACACGAATCCCTTCGCATTGACAGAGGCGAGAAGAGAATATCTGAAATTCAGTTAAAATCACTGCAAGCATATTTTGGCGAAAGCGGTGTACCTTATTTTTCGCTAATCCATAATGGTATTCGCTTCAATGAATTTGTAGGAGTGATTCAGTTAGGTGAATTAGTAATTGAAGTTTTGCCAAAAGCAGATGCTTCATTTGCTGGAGACAATGACAAAAAACAATGGCGTGATATTTTAATTGATATGCTTTTTGCTGTTGGAGTTTTTGACATTCATACACCTAGTAATAGTTCATTAAAACTGAAATCAAACTCAATTCTTGATTTGTATTTTAAAATTTTCATCCAAGAAATTGAATCACTCCTTCACAGAGGTTTGATAAAGAAATACAGAAAAAAGAATGGAAATGTAATCGCTTTAAAAGGTAGTTTACATTTTTCTAAACACATTCAACAAAACCTAACACATCAAGAAAGGTTTTTTGTGAAGCATACAACTTATGACGTAGAACATCAATTGCATTTCATTATTTACAAAACTATTTGCTTACTAAGACAGATAAACACGAATGTAAATTTACATAGTCGTATTGGTGCATTGATGCTTCACTTTCCAGAAATGCCTGATATAAAAGTTACAGAAGCAACTTTTGAAAAAATAGTTTTCTCCCGAAAAACAGAATCATATAAAAAAGCAATTGAGATTTCTAAACTTTTGCTGTTGCAATATCATCCCGATGTGAGCAGAGGAAGAAATAATGTTTTGGCGTTGATGTTTGATATGAATAAGCTTTGGGAGCAGTTTGTTTATGTAAGTTTAAGAAAACACAAAAATGAAAACACAAAAATAACAGGACAAACATCTAAATTATTTTGGAAGTCGCATAGCGGCTACCGAGTAAAAATGCGTCCTGACATTGTGGTAAACAAAGACGGACCTGATTGCGTTGTGTTGGACACAAAATGGAAAAACTTAAATGGTTACAATCCATCTCCTGACGACTTGAGACAGATGTATGTATATCACGAATATTACGGAGCAAATAAAGTTGCGTTGATATATCCCGGGAAAGAAACTTCCAACACAAATGGAAACTATATAGACCCAATGACAAGACTAGAAACAAAGAAAGAATGCAGCGTTATTTCATTTATAGTTGAACCGAAAATTAAACATTGGCAAAAGAAAATTTACACTGAACTTGAAAGTTGGTGGAGTTTGCAAAAACAAAATACACTAAAAAAGTAAAGCAAAACCGAAACTCAATGAAACAGTACTCAATACTGTCAATGTATTACAAGGACGGTGGAAAAGAACCACTGGCTATAACAGCCAGAATTTCGTTGCAACTGTAAGCCCCGAAATGAATTGTAATCAACGAATACTTATATAAAATAAAGTTAACCCAACTTGCCGA
>NZ_MUGT01000204.1 GCF_002217205.1 Flavobacterium branchiophilum NBRC 15030 = ATCC 35035
GGGGGCTAGACCAGTACCAACAAAATCAATTACTAAATTCCCAAGATAGTTTATACTTTCTATAAAATTGCTAGTCGAATCTAGATTTGGAAAAAACTTCTTTAAATTATCGAAATAGAAAAATGGATTGTGTGTCATTGCACTTCTAATGATATGTTTTTCAATGGAATTTAATGGAATTTCTTTTGCTCTTGGGTTTTCATCAACATCATAATCTTCCTTAAAAAAGCCTATCATTTTTCCTTTTCCAGATGAAAGAGTGTATTTGTAATTTCTTTTAGAAACACCTAAATCTGAAATAGATTTAATATTACCATAGCTTTTTTCTTTTTTAACATTAAAAGAAACGCTGCCATTTTTATAAAAATCTGTTTGTTTGAAATCTTCTTTTAATTCTAGTGAAAGCTGAACATAATCCTCCTCATTATCGGCACTTCCAAAATGAACTAAAGCGCTTTTTAATTCAGAAATATAATTACTTTCGTCTTTTGTATGATAATATAGTTCTTCTAAAATCTTAAAATCATTTTCTAAATCATCATCATATTTACGCTTGTATTTTTCTTGATTTTCTTCTAAAATAAACGGAAAATATCTTGCACCACGACCAATCAATTGTGCTTCAGCAATAGTGGTGCTTCCAAATGTTTTATTAGAACCTCCAGAATTTTGACCTTCATATAAACGAACAATGTCAAATAAATTCAAAACATCCCAACCTTCATTTAATTTATGAACCGAAAATATGGCTCTTATTGGATTATTTCCATCTTCTAAAGTGTTTAATTTTATTTGATTGGCTTCAATTTCTTTATCATCATTGGTACTTAAACAATTTTCAGGTTTGAAATTTGATTTTAAGCGGTTTACTAGTTGATTGGAAGTCAATTGTATGGAGTCAAAAAAAGAAAAGGCTTTTTGAACAATGGTAACCGTTGAAGTAGCTCTGATTTCTTCAATTTCTTTAACGGTTAAATTGTCAATTAAATCATGAAAATTGCGTTTGTTTTGTTCCGATTCTTTTATGGTTTTTTTAGCCTTAAAGAGAATTACAGGTTTTAAATTTATATTGTGTTTAGTGGCTAATTCTTGTCGGTATTGGTTGAGGATAATGGCTTGAATAATGCGTTCTTTTTCATCGTAATTGGAACGAATTAAATTAATTTCTTTAGAATATTTGTCAATTCGAAACTGGGCTAAATCATATTTGTAAATTACTTTATCTTGGTATTTTTTAATAATGTCTTTGCTTTCATAATCTAAAGTCGCAGTAAACTCAAGCAAAATATTTTCTAAATTTGATTGATGAATTGATGTAATTAATTGCTCCCAACTTTGAAATAATTCGGTTTGATTTTTTGTATTTGCGTTGTAATGGTGGGCTTCGTCTCCCAATAAAACTATTTTTCTGTTTTCAAAATCTTCCAAACTTAATGCGTTTTCTTTTTCGGTTTGAACCAAATCAGAATGTAATTTTTGAATGGAAGTAAAATGAATATTGATGTTTTTATCATCTGCTTCATCAAAGTTTTTTACCTCTTTAATTTCTACCCGTTCACCGTTGATGTTTATCCATTTGTTAAACAAATATTTGGTTGCGTTTTGGTTTAAAAAATTCTCTCTAGTTTTGTCTAAAATGGTATTTGAATGAACAAAAAACAAAAAATTGCGATACCCTTTCTCATACAAATACAGCATTAATCCAGCCATAATAAGTGTTTTTCCACTTCCTGTTGCAATATTGAATAACAAATGAAAAGGCATTTTAGGTTTGCCATTATATTCTTCATTATAAAAAAGTAAAAAACGTTGAAAAGCCTCAATTTGATAGGGTCTTTGTCCAAATCCTGGTTTTAGATTATCAGAAATACTCTTTGGAATGTCAACTTTTGAAATGGCTCTTTTGCCAAATTCTTCTATTAATTTATCGTATAAAAATGCCATAGTTTAATTTTTTATACCTACAAGGTCAAAAAAAGACCTTGCAGGAAAAGTGAGAATGTCCTGCAAGGTTTTCAGAACCTTGTAGGTATGAATGTCTTATATCGAATAAAAATCTTTTGTGATTTTTATTTCCTCTTCGGTTACATTAGCATCTGCATCATTTATATTGGAACGGTTTACATACAATTGATTTTTATCTAATAAAGAAACCAAATGCTGTTTTTGTTCCTCTAAAGGAAGTTGTTTAAAGTCTTCAATGTGTTCGTCTTGCTTTTTGATAGCAACATTATAAGTCAGAAATGATTTGGTTTTCATGTCCTCCCAAATTTCCAAAATAGCTTTTGTGTCTTTGGCAATTTCAATTTGATCTATAAAACGTTGATTGTGTTTTTTGAGTTCTACGTAAACGAATTCGCCACCGCCTTGCCAGTTAATGGATTTTGAAATACCTCCTTGTTCGCCATCAATCACTTTTTTCAATCGCTCAACTGCTACGGTCTCAATATAATCCATTTGTTCAACTCCAATGTATTGACGATTCATTTTGTGAGCCACTGCTGCTGTAGTTCCAGAACCTAAATGATAATCGAGAACGATGTCGTTTTCTTTGGTGGACATTTCGATGACTCTTTGAATTAAACTTTCTGGTTTAGGATTTGAAAAAACTATTTCAGAAAACATGTTTTTTAAATGTTGTGTACCATTTGTTGTTGTATCTATATCTGTCCAAATTGTTTTGGCTACTTTTCCTCTTTCAAGTGCTTCTGTTAAAAATCTTTTTCTTTGTGGTGAAGATTTCCCATCTACCCCGAAAATTATTCTGTTTTCTTTTACTAATTCTTGAAATTTAATTAAATCATTTCGAGTTACTTACTTAGGAGCTACAATTAATTTCCATCCTACCCATTCGTGATTTATCATTCTTTTTATTAGATTATCAAAAATTGTTTCTTTATATATTGATCTATTTAATCGATAAAAATATTCGTTTAAATATTTTTGTAAATGATGTTTACTAACGTGAGTTTGTATTGTTCGTAATCCAGATTTTAGTTGTTGAATGATGTTGTTAATTTGTTTGAAATTTACCGTAGGTTGGCTTATTTCTTGTTTTAA
>NZ_MUGT01000205.1 GCF_002217205.1 Flavobacterium branchiophilum NBRC 15030 = ATCC 35035
TAAGGGGCTGAAACAGTACTAATTTATTTGACAGAAATACAATATCTACAGGAGCACCAAATTCAGTAAAATTGTTTCAGGCGGGCTGTCCTGACGGTCCACCTATAATTTTTAATGGTATCAAAATAAATAAAAATGGTATAATACCTTTCTAACTCAAATTAAATAAAAATGAAAAACTATTTATATATAATGATTTTTTTAATTTCAATTTCTTCATTTTCACAAAATAATGTTAATGAAATTTTAAAAACTATTAATTTATCAAACAAAGAGGTAAAAATAAAGGTCTGTAAAAAAGATAAATATATCCTAAATAAGGATATGTTCAGTAGCATTAATAATCAATGTAATATTATTGAAATTTATGGAAAAAATTCAAAAAAATCATTTTACAGCTTAGTTCGTTTAGGGAACTATAAAGAATATGATTTATATACTGTCATATCAAATGGTATTATTAATACAAAATCAAAAAGTATTATTCCAAATTCATTTAGTTATTTTCTATTGTATAATAGGGTTTTGGACAAATTAATTTATATCAATTCAGAAATGGCAATTGGCTCTGTTTGTAGAGAGAATAAAAAAATCATATTAACATATAGTATTAATTATTTAATGAATGAAATTTTTCTTATCAACGATGATTTTATGCCAATAAGTAGTTTAAGATGCTTTAAAGATGTTTCAGGTGTATTTAAGTATTTTTTATCAAAATATGATTATCAAAATAATTTTTTCATAAAAAAAACCAATGTTAAAGATGATTATATTTATGATGACTCCAAATTAATTCCTTTCGAGGACTTAGTTTTTATATTAAATTTAAACCCTGAAAAATATAATTATCAAAAAGAATGTTACGATTCAAATTGCTTTTCTGAAATAGCTAAAATTGCTTTAGAAAAAAGATAAAACATTAACTATTAATTTCTACCAATTTTTCTTAAATTTGCCTTTTGGAGAAATAACATTCATCGAACTCCGCTGAAAATAAACGCTTGTGAGATAAACTATGGCACAACAACTAGGCAACAACTATTACAACAGCCCCTACAAGTTTAACGGCAAGGAGCTAGACGACGAAACAGGGTTTTATTATTATGGGGCAAGGTATTACGACCCGAGGGTGGGTATATGGATGAGTGTGTATCCGTTGGCGGAGAAGTATCCTGATTCATCTCCTTACGTTTATGTTAGCAACAATCCATTGAACTTGATTGACCCAACAGGTATGGGAGAAGAAAAAGTTAATGATTGGTATAAGGATTTAAAAGGTGTGATACGATATGATGAAAATGTAAAAACACAAGCTGATGTAGATAAAATTTCTCCAGGAGGCAACTATATTGCTGATGAGTTTAGTACAAAGACTGCAAATTATTATAAAGATGGAAGTGCATTTTTTAAAAATGAACATGAAGGATATCAATTTATGATTGATAATAGTAATATGGATAAAAAAAATGCAACTGAACATGTCGGATGGATTACTCAAAATGGGGTGGCTGTCTTACCTACAAAAGGAAAAGATATGTGGGGGAATGATTTTGAAAACACATCATTACATTCGGAATTAAATGTAAAGGGTTATATGTGGCTTGGAAGTGGTCAAAATTTAACAGTTAATTTTCATGGCAAAAAATTAAGTCCAATAGCTTGGATTCATACTCACCCTGATCATTTTGGTGGTTTTGGACAAAGTGCTGGAGATACTGGAACAACAAATACTTTAAGTATTCCATCTATTGTAATTGGAAGGGATTCTGTTTGGGGTCAGTCAGTAAAAAATGCAAATAAAAATTTGGGAGGTTCGGAAGTAATGTCAAGAGCGGAATTAAAGTCAGGAGAAATTTCAATAATCGGTAATATTAAACTTTTAAGAAAATGAAAATAGTAAAGTCATTTATATTAGTTATGATATTAATAATGTCTGCTTGTAATAAAAGTGATAACAAGAAACAAAATATTGAATCATATAAATTAAAAATAAAAAAATTAATTTTTGAAACACCAAAAATAAAAAATGATTTGATAAATTTTTTTGATATTAATAATCTTGAATCTCCTAAAATATTTAAAATTTTAATTTCCAGAAGGAATCATTTCGTGAGAATTACTATTTATCAAATATTTTACAAATCTGAATTAGAGGAATTACCATCAGGAGTTATAGAGTACAATAAGAGTTTGTTTTTTTATTATAATAGTTCAGAATTAATTTCTGGTGATTATATCCAAAAAAGAGAATTAGAGAAAATAATATCAGAATCAAAAATAAAATTAATAAAATCGTTTTCAAAAATTATAGATAGTCGAATATTTCAATTTGATGTTTATATTAATAATAAAATGAAAATAAATTATCCACCTTTAAATCCGTATGATGAAAATGAGGAAATTATTCATTTTAAATGATAAACCCGATTGCTCGGATATGTCCTTAAACGGATATTGTGGAATTGCATACAGTGCCCACAAAGAGAGTAAAATCAAATACAAACCACAACCTTAAAAAGTTGTGGTTTTTTTGTAGGTTTAAGAGGGGTATAAATTTTGATAAATATTAAAAAAAAAGCTAATTTTGTAAAAAAATAAAAGATGCGATATTTAGACCCCAAAAACGATTTGGTTTTTAAGCGGATTTTTGGCGAACACCCTCATTTATTGATGAGTTTGCTCAACGAACTTTTGCCTTTGGAGGTGCCTATCAAAAAAATAA
>NZ_MUGT01000206.1 GCF_002217205.1 Flavobacterium branchiophilum NBRC 15030 = ATCC 35035
AAAATCCCTCCAAAAAAAGTGCAGCCAAATCCTTATAAAATCCTAACTAAAAACGTTTTATAAACCCATAAAAGCCCATGAATAGCATTGGTTTAAATCATGGGTTTTTATTTTTATAGGTATTCGTTGATTTTAATTCATTACTCGGCTTGCAGGTGCAAGGAAAGGCTAGGTGTTGTGCGTTCGGTTTTTTTTTCAATTTTTAGTTAACTTTTCCCATTTTGATTTATTTAAAATCATATTTAATGAAATCCATTTGTTTCCTTTTACTTCAATTTCGCTATATTTATTCGGGTTCATTTCAAAACCAGTTTTTTCATAACATACAATTGCATATTTATTCCAATCATAAACATTGAGTTCTACTTTTTTAGCATTGAGTTTTTCAAAGCTATATTTTACCAATTCATTTATAATTTTTTTTCCAAATCCTTTTCCTCTTTGACTTTCCTTACCAATTAAAATTCGACAAAGTTTAACTTCATTGTTTTCAGATTTATAAATTTCGGAATGTCCAATTATTTCATTTTTTTCTAAATTTTTGACTTTAAATGAAATTATATTTTCCGAATATAAATATTCGTTCAGTTGTTCTTTAGTTAATGGAAATTTAAAAATCGGTCCAGAAAACTGAACTAAAGTTTCTTCGTTATCAATCCAGTTTATTAATCTTTCAAAATCTTGTTCAGTAAATTTTTCAAGTTTTATCATTAATTAAAATTCAATATTAATAATAAGTTTCATTTCGATTTTTGTGGCTCCAAACTGACGCATAACATTTTGCATATTTATGAAGTGGCAACTTTTGAAGCACTTACTTTCAATTTAGCACTAATGTTCATTTGAAAACCGAATGTTCAATTTAGTGATGAACCCGCCATTTTGCCAAACCGCTGTTGGCAGTAGGTTTTATTTTAACTTTCCATAGTCATATAGTCCAATTCTCCATTCTCGTTTGTGTTTATAACAACTAAATAATTTGTAATCTCTTCTCCAATTGAGTAGTCAAAAATTGCAAAGTTTTCTTCGTCATGAGGATAAAGTCCAACTCTTATTAATTTTAATTTTGTCAAAAGTTGTTGTTCAGGTTCTGTCGTTGTATCGTCAAAATTAATAAGTGTTGAGAGTTCATCTTTACCAACTTCTTCAAGGTGGTGTTCTAAGTAAAATTTTACAGTGTCACCATCTTCGTCATTATAGTCATTGAGAATGTAGGTATTGTTTAATTTGTCAAATTTGTCAATGTTTTCAATAAAGTTTTTTACTTTGTCCATTGTCAAGGTGTCAATGGTTTTAGCTTCAAAATTTAGGTCTATTTGAATTTGATTTCCGTTGAACTCAATGTCAACATTATAATATTCTTCCAAATTTTCTGTTGGTAAATTTCCGAAATGTGGTAAAGTGTATTCTGCCATCTTTGTTATTTTTAATTATTATTGATTGTTGTTTGTCAATTTCGTGTCGTTCTCCAAACTTACTGCCAACTAATGGATATACGAAACTTATTGCATATCTTTTCAATTTCTTATATCCTTTGCAATGGTACAAAATATAAAATTAGTGTGCAAATTTTATATAAAAAAGCCACAAGATTAGAAATTATCGTAATACAATCGTATCTATTCAACTTATTTTTTCAAAAATAGGGGGGGGCTGGTTGTTGCTGTATATTTAGTGGAACTCTCATGGAGGCTAACGGAAGGTCGCCTAGAGGCTTCCTTTGTAAACCTAATTCATTTTTATATTACAAGTGCCATTTTCTTTGGTAT
>NZ_MUGT01000207.1 GCF_002217205.1 Flavobacterium branchiophilum NBRC 15030 = ATCC 35035
TAAGGGGCTGAAACATTACAAGATTGTAATCTATTAGACTTAGAAGTTTTAGTTTCATTTATTGTTTCTAAAAAAATAACAATGGATGAATTAATGGATGCGGGATTGGATTATGATAAAACAAAAGAACTAAGTAAACATATTGCAGAAGCAGAAATAAACAATAAAAAAGAAGCTGATAGAAAAAGAAAAGAAGAAGAAGAACTAAGAAAGCAGCAAGAAAACGCTTCTAAAAAACAAGAAATTTTACAGAATATTTTATTGGATAAAATAAGTGCTGAAGTAATTAAAGATAGTGTCGATGTTAATATTATTTCTATAAATGATATTGAGAATTTAGATATAAATAAAAGAAATAAAAAAGCGTTACTTAATTATATAGAATCAGAACATGAAATAGAATCATTTACAATAGATGAATTACATAAGTTACATCCAATGCAAGAAGGTAGAACGGATATCTATTGTATAGGATTAGCAGGCACAGGAAAAACTACCATGTTATCAGGTTTATTAAAATTAGGCACACAACATGGTAAAATTATTCAAGATAATTATGCGGGTGCAAAAGGAATCAATTTTTCTAACACTATTATTCAAAATCTAAATAGAGGTTTTATTCCACCTCGTACATTAGAAGATTCTTTTATATACGTACCAATATCATTAAAAGATGATAAAGGTATTTCACATCCATTAAATATTGTTGATGTTCCGGGTGAAATTTTTAAAGATATATCTAAAAATGGAGAAGTAAAAACTTTTTTGAAGTATATCAATAATAAAAATAAAAAAATATTTTTCATAGTTGTTGATCCTTATTTACATTACAACCCTACTAAAAAAAGTTTAGATCAATCTTTGGTATATCCCAATATTTTACAAATTTTAAAATCCGAAGGTATTGCAGAACATATTGATGCCATTTATCTAGTAACCAATAAATTTGATTATTTAAAAGACAATTACTTTCCTTTTGATGACCGAGAAGAAGGCGAAATAGCCTTAGAATATATCAATACAAATTTCAGAGCTTTAATCACTAGTTGTTTAGATGTTAAAGAACATTCCAGATATGATTTTAAAGTGAAATCGTTACCTTTTTCAATTGGAAAATTAAAATGGGGTGCGGTTTTAGAAGAATTTGACACAAAATTTTCTGAAACCTTATTAGAAATATTAATAAACGATTCATTCATTGTGAAAGGAGGGGTTGGTAAAACATGGAAATAAAAATAATTATACAACAAACAGAGGATGGTTCGAAAATAGTTTATCCTTATAATTATAATAAATTTGAGTATGAAAATAATAAATATTCGTTTTTTTTAAAAGATGAAGGTAATAAAGCTGGTTCAGCAAATGTTTATACTTTCCAAAATTATGGTGATCTAAAAGCATATTCATTAATTTCAAACGAAATCAAAGACTATTTGGGAAGGTCGGGTTCTTTTTTTGCTATTCGGGTGATTATTCCTAACCAAAAATCTATTGATGATATTCAAAATTTATTAGACAAAATCAAGGATAGATATATGGAGCATTATCAAAATAAAACTATGACAGCTTTGAATTTTGATGATTTAATAGATGCCGTTGAAGATAACAGGATTAATCCTAGCAATAATTCGATAATTACTCAAGGAATAGATAAAGAAGCTTTTGTGTTGTGGGACAAAACCTCTTCATTAAACTCATATTTTTCACACAACGCAGCGTCTTTAGTAAAATGTCTATATGTTTTTGAAAAAGAAAAGACAAAGTCTGTGGTTTACGGACGTATGCTTCCTTTTGAGGAGGTAAAACCACTTGTTAGAAAAATTGATATTATTACTAATGGTTTGTTAGAATCCTTAAAGGTAAATGATATTGAAATTAATAAACCAAGCACCAACTCTTTTGACTTAATTACAACAACAGATGCTAAAGTAACCTATAAAAGAAAAGATAAAAAAGAGATCAAAGTTTTAAATGGATTACAAAACAGTCTTATTTTACAACAAGAATACCAAGCACCAAGACCACCGAAAACGCCTTCCAACTCCGATTCACCTAAAGCTACAATTATTGCCTTTTCCTTATTATTTGTTTTATTAGCTGGAATATTGGGCTGGATGTATTGGGATTATTTGCAATCTGAAAAAATTGTTAATTCAACAAATACTGTTTCTAGTTCTCATATTATAGAAGATACAACCGATAATAACATAATTAAATTCAAAATTATTGACACAATTAGTAAAAATGAAAAAAGATATGGTATAGTAAAACCCGATAGTTTATCATCGTATGAGTTTATCTATAATAGTGGCTGGTCCTATATAAATAAAAAAGGAAAAAACAAAGCCGTTGATTTTTCAAAAAAGAGTATCAAAGAAATTTTTGAAAGCAAGAATATTAAATTTAACGATTCGATAAATAAGAATTTCATTTCAGAGCTTGAAAAAATTTCAGGTAAAGAAATACTTGCTGAAATTAAGCCAAAAGTGGAAGTAACTCTAGGAGCAAAAAAACAACCTGAGAAAACACAAGTAGGTTCGAAAAGTCAAAAAAATAGCAATTCAAGTAACAATACACCGCAAGCAAAAAAAGTTGAAGAAATAGAAAATTTAGACAAATAAATGGAAAAAATAAAAACCTTTTTTAGAGAAAACAGAAGTTTCAAGTTTCTGGCCCTGCTTTTTTTAGTGGGTACTTTGGGTATTGGAGTAATGACGCTTCTAGAAAGCGACACTATTTTTACTAGTACAGGAGAAGAAGAAACGAATAGTAATTTCAAAGAGTTACAAAAAGAGATAACAACTTTTGAAAACAAATCCAATTGGAAATTAACCGATTACAAAATCGCTGAGGTTAGCATTACAACATCGGCAGAAGCTGAATTGATTTCGGGTACAACCAAAGGAAATTTACTAACTACGTTGAACAACGCTTTAGAACAAAAAACATTCCAACGTTGTGAAGCCTATTTATCTTCCTCTGTTATTGAAAATCCTTCGGAGCTAAAAGAATTGCTAAATACATTACTCAATGTAGTAGCGAGTAGTTCTAAAATCAATTTTTATAAAACTCAAATTGAAAAATATATTTATTACGAAAAAGTATTGCCCAATAAAGTGAATAATTTTACAGGTGATTTATATAATTATTCAGATGACCAATATAATTATTATTTAAACCAAGTTACTAACATGCCTGGTTTTGACAGCAAATATAAAAATCATTCAAAATTTAGAACTATAGCAAGGAATTTAAAAATTAACCTAGATAGTGCCAATTTTAAATTTTATAATTCAGAAGAGGATGATGTGAATCCTAATAACTAAATGAAAAAAAGTATAGTAAAATGAAAAAAATAATTTCCCTTATATGTTGTTTATGTTTTGTTTTGAGTAATGCTCAATTCAAAGAAAAAGACTATTCAAAATACAAAGAAAAAGAATTAATCAAAGAATTAAATTTAAGAGATAAAAGTGTCTTTGATTTGAATATTAAAATTGAAGAGCTTTCTAAAAACAACAAAAGCTCCGAATTGAAAAAGCAAAATGCAGAACTCATAGATATTATTACAAATACCAACAATGTGTATTTGTATGAAATTTTCGAAAACAGATATATTAAAGATAAAAATTATTTCAATGACGTTGATATAGATGACAAAACTACAAGTAAAATAGAAAACTCTATTGTATTAGTAAATACTATTTTAGCGGGTAAAAATTGTTCCTCGCAAGATAGATCTATGGGAGAAAAGGTACTAAAATTAAGAACCAATTATTTAAAATTCATCGAATTAGAGAAAGAATATCAAAATGTTATCAAAGAAAAAAGCAATGAACAAAACACAGCTAATTTAGTTTCTAAACTAGACGTATTACAATTTGACGTAGACTCTAAATTAGATAAAAGAAAACAAGAATATTTAGGACTGTTGAAAAATTACAGCAAATACACCTGTGAACTAAACAAAGATATTGCGAAACTTCTAAAAAATCCAAAACAAGATAATCCATTAGTTGAAAATGCCTACGAAAAATTAAAGCAAAATAGTGGCTATAAAAACTATCCTTATTTTATTAAAATCATAGACAAAGTAAAAAATAATCATATAACTTATGTAGAAAATGATGATTTGCCGTGTTTAGAAAAAGTAGAGCAAAAGCAAAATGAGACTGTAAAAGACGTACAAAAAACAAATGAAGAGAAAAAACAATAATAACCAATTGATTTTATAACAAATAAACATGAATTTTAAATTATATAGTATCCTTTTCATAACCCTTTGTGGTCTAGCCCCCTATA
>NZ_MUGT01000208.1 GCF_002217205.1 Flavobacterium branchiophilum NBRC 15030 = ATCC 35035
GTTTATGGCATTTGAAGAGCGGGTAGATGTTCAAACAGAACTTCACGATTTGCGTACTTCGGCTATCAAAAACTTTGAAAACAAAGGCTTTCCAACAAAAAAAGAAGAAGCCTGGAAATATACCTCGCTTAATGCATTATTGAAAAACGATTTTTCAGTTTTTCCAAAAAAAGAAAATGCCATCGAATTTAAAGATGTCAAAAAGTACTTTTTACACGAAATTGACACCTATAAAGTTATTTTTATAGACGGTGTTTTTAGCTCACATTTGTCTTCAACGACACATGACGGACTAGACGTTTGCTTGATGTCTTCGGCTTTGACCAAACCAAAATACAAAATGATTATCGATACCTATTTCAATCAAATTGCAAGTAAGGAAGAAAGTTTAACCTCGCTAAACACTGCATTTTCATTGGAAGGAGCTTATATAAATATCCCAAAAAGTAAAGTAGTTGAAAAACCTATTGAGATTATTTATTTCTCAACAGGAAACGAAGCGGCTTTAATGGTACAACCCCGAAATTTGGTTATTGTGGGCGAAAATGCTTATGTACAAATCGTTGAAAGACATCAAAGTTTGAATAGCAATCCCGTTTTAACCAATGCAGTTACCGAAATTTTTGCTCAAAAAAGAGCTATAGTTGATTATTACAAAGTGCAAAACGATTTGCAAACCGCTAGTTTGATTGACAATACATATATTGCCCAAAAACAAGAAAGCCATGTTGCAGTGCATACGTTTTCATTTGGTGGCAACATTACTCGTAACAATTTGAATTTTTACCATCAAGGTGAACGAATTGATTCTACTCTCAAAGGAATTACCATTATTGGCGACAAGCAACATGTGGATCATTACACCTTAGTACAGCATGCCAAGCCCAATTGCGAAAGCCATCAAAACTACAAAACCATACTTAATGATAGTGCAACAGGTGTTTTCAATGGTAAAATTTTTGTAGAAAAAGAAGCTCAAAAAACCGATGCTTTCCAGCAAAATAATAACATTTTAATTGGCGACAAAGCCACTATCAATGCCAAACCGCAATTGGAAATTTTTGCCGATGACGTAAAATGTTCCCACGGATGCACCATAGGTCAGCTAGACGAAAGTGCCCTGTTTTATATGCAACAACGAGGCATCCCCAAAAAAGAAGCCAAAGCCTTGTTGATGTATGCCTTTACCAGCGAAGTAACCAATAGCATAAAAATCCCTGAATTGAAAGCAAAAATAGCAAGAATCATAGCTGATAAACTCAATGTAAACATGGGCTTTGATTTATAAATTTTGAAAACAAAAACAAAAAACGTTTCTATACAACAATGGAAACGTTTTTTAATTTTTGGGCGTTCCCCTACGGGTCGGGCTTTCCGTTGCAATCTTTTTTGGTAAAGCTCCCCTCCGAAAGGGGGGCTTTACCAAAAAAGGATTTCCACTACAATCCCTAACGCAACCCCAACTTCAAAAGAAATATAGCATTAAAATAGGAAAACATTCGTTCTATAAACTTTCTTGAACCCTTCAATTTCAAGAAAACACTTTTTTCGGTTCACATAAATTTTAA
>NZ_MUGT01000209.1 GCF_002217205.1 Flavobacterium branchiophilum NBRC 15030 = ATCC 35035
CCTAAGTAAGTAACTCGAACGATTAATTACAAATGTATAATATTGAAATCACAAATAAAATCAATAAAATTATGTCAAATCATTACCAAATATTAATTGTAGGTGGAGGCAATGCGGGATTGTCTGTAGCGGCTCAATTATTGAAAAAAAGAAGTAATTTACAAATTGCTATTGTAGAACCATCAGAAAAACATTACTATCAACCTGCATGGACGCTAGTTGGAGCTGGAGTTTTTGATGTAAACAAAACCGTTCGGTCAGAAAAAGAAGTGATGAATCCAAATACCACTTGGATAAAAGATGCAGTAGCCACTTTTGACCCCTCTAATAACAAGGTTACTTGTACGTCTGGCACGTCTATAACTTATGACTATTTGATTGTATGTCCTGGCATTCAATTGGATTGGAACAAAATAAAAGGGTTCAAAGAAAATTTAGGAAAAAATAATATCAGCAGCAATTATAGTTTTGAATCTGCACCCTATACTTGGGAAATGATCAAAAATTTTAAAGGAGGAACAGCCGTATTTACCAATCCATCTACCCCTATAAAATGTGGTGGAGCTCCACACAAAATCATGTATTTGGCCGTTGATTATTGGCGAAAAAAAGGCATTTTAGACAAATGCGATGTGCATTACGTGTCTGGAGCTACTATGATTTTTGGTGTGCCAGAATACAAAGCTACATTGGAAAAAGTGTTGCTAGCAGGCAATATCAAAGTGCATTATGGAGCCAACGTTATTCAACTCGATGGCGACAACAAAACCATAGTATTTGAAACAAAAGATACACCAAGTAATTTAAAACAAGCCCTTTCAAAGTCGGCAGCTGGTTGTTACAGTATCAGCGAAGCTAGTGCAGAGGGCGATATAAGCAAAGTAACGTTGAGTTTTGATATGTGTCATGCAGTGCCACCACAATCGGCTCCCGAGTTTATTAAAAATAGTCCAATTGCCGATGCTAATAATCCTTATGGTTATGTAGAAATAAACAAAGAAACCATGCAACATACAAGGTTTGCAAATGTTTTTGCCCTTGGCGATTGTACCAATGCTCCTTGTAGTAAAACGGGTGCAGCTATTAGAAAACAAGCGCCTATTGTAGTAGATAACTTATTGGCCACAATGAGCAACAACACACCAACAGCCCATTATGACGGCTACAGTGCTTGTCCTATTCCTACACAATACGGCAAATTGATGTTGGCAGAGTTTGATTATTCAAACAAACCCAAAATGACCTTCCCATTTGATCAGGCCAAACCAAGATGGACCATGTGGATTTTGAAAACCAAAGTGCTACCATGGTTGTATTGGAATAAAATTTTGAAAGGAAACGCTTAAATATACTACACTTTACACTCGTAATCCTTTATTTTTTTTTATGTAAATCTCTTCCTATTGCAGGAAGAGATTTTTTTGTTTTATTTTTTTAATTATTTGATAATCAAAATAATAAATACTTTTAAAAAAAGTAGTAGTGTAACATTTATCACATTTTTTGGTAAGTCAATAAAGTAATTTTGCCCATACGATGAATTTATTACTTTTAAAACCCAACAACAATGAATGTAGAAATATTGGCCCGAATTCAATTTGCATTTACAGTAGCTTTTCATTACATCTATCCGCCTTTAAGTATTGGAATAGGTTTGATTTTAGTAATCATGGAAAGTTTGTATTTAAAAACCAATAAAAAAGAATATGAAGTTTTAACCCGATTTTGGATTAAAATATTTGCCATTACTTTTGGAATAGGGGTTGCAACGGGCATTATCATGGAGTTTGAATTTGGTACCAATTGGGCTACTTATTCAAGATATGTTGGTGATATTTTTGGAAGTGCATTGGCTGCAGAAGGTTTGTTTGCTTTTGGGTTAGAAAGTGCTTTTTTAGGCGTTTTATTATTTGGTTGGCATCGAGTAAAACCGTGGGTGCATTTGGTGGCAACTGTTGGGGTGTTTTTAGGCTCTATGTTTTCGGCCGTTTGGATAGTGGTGGCCAACTCATGGCAACAAACGCCAGCAGGCTATCACATTGTAGGCCAGGGCATTCATGCCAGAGCCGAAGTAACCGATTTTTGGGCCATGGTTTTCAATCCGTCTAGTGTAGATCGGTTGGTTCATACTTGGCAAGGGTCGTTTCTGGCAGGAGCATTTTTGGTATTGAGTGTTCATGCTTATTATTTGCGTAAAAACAAATTTGTAGCCATTTCAAAAACGGCCTTTTCTATTGCATTGCCAGTTGCAACCTTTTTTTCCTTGCTTCAATTGGTTTCAGGACACAGCTCTGCAGATGGGGTAGCTGTAAACCAACCCGCAAAACTGGCAGCCATGGAAGGGCATTATCAGCCCAACGCTCCTGCCGACTTGTATTTGGTTGGTTGGGTCAATCAGGACAAACAGCAAGTTGCAGGACTCAAAATACCTGGCGGTTTGTCGTTTTTAGTACATCAAGATTTTCAAAAACCCATAGTAGGCTTGCGTCATTTTGCCGAATCAGACAGACCCAAACAAGTAAACGCCATTTTTCAGTTTTACCACATCATGATTGCCATTGGAATGTTGCTTATAGGACTTACTTTATATGCCTCATTTTTATTCATAAAAGGTCAATTGTTTAATCACAAACAACTGCTTTGGGTGTTTTCGTTTTCAGTATTGTTGCCACAAATAGCCAATCAGGTTGGGTGGTTTACGGCCGAAATGGGCAGACAACCTTGGGTAGTTTATGGTTTGCTTCGTACTTCAAAAGCCTTTTCGCAAGAAGTTTCGGCCCATCAAATTGTGTTTTCGCTAGTATTATTCACCTTAGTTTATTTTGTTTTATTTTTATTGTTTATTTATATGTTAAACAAAAAAATCAAACACGGCCCAGATCATGAAAACATCGAATTAGCTTACAATTAAATTATTAATATATCATATCATGCAATATTTTTTAGGAATAGACTATCCAACGCTTTGGTATTTGGTTATAGGATTATTATTTTCGGGCTATGCCATTTTAGAGGGCTTTGATTTTGGGGCTGGAGCTTGGCATTTGTTTTTTCAAAAAGATTTAAGTAGGCGAATTGCCATCAATGCCATTGCACCCGTTTGGGATGCTAATCAAGTTTGGCTCGTTATTGGCGGAGGGGCTTTATTTGCGGGGTTTCCCGTTATGTATGCCTCCATGTTGTCTATCATGTATGTGCCATTTATGTTGTTTCTCACCTTCAATATCTTGCGGGCCGCCGCCATCAAGTTTAGAAGTGCCGAGGAAATGTTGTGGTGGCGAAAAACCTGGGATATTGTTTATAGCGTATCCAGTATCATGATTGCTTTTTTATTGGGTGTTGTTTTGGGAAATATTTTGCAAGGATTCCCAATAGGCAAAAATTATTCATACAAAGGCGATGTTTTATTGGGTTTTCTTAATTCTTATGCCATCATGACAGGACTAACCACCTTGGCCATTTTTATGACTCAAGGAGCCATCTATTTATTGCTTAAAACAGAAGGACGACTCCACACCCGATTGACATTTTTGCTCAAAAAAGGAATGATTTTTTTCATCATCACTTTTGGAATTACAACCCTTTATACTTTGATTTTTATTCCAAAAGTAACAGAAACGTTTAGAAACAATCCTGCTTATTTCATCATTCCGTTACTCTCCTTTTTAGCTGTTGCCAATGTGCCAAGGTTGGCTTCCAAGAAAAGGTATCTGTTGGCTTTGGTTTTTTCATCCATCACTATGATGTTTTTGTTGATGCTTGTTGCCCTTCAATTGTATCCAACATTGCTCATTTCTACCATCGATTCACGCTACGACATTACAATATACAATGCAGCCTCGTCCCAAAAATCATTAGGAATCATACTAACCATTGTGGTTATTGGCACTCCATTATTAGCTGGATATTTCTATTTCCTATACAGCACTTTCAACGGAAAAGTAAAGCTAGACGATACCAGTTATTAATTCCAAATAAAACATTACCTCAACACAAACCTATTTTTGGGTGTTACCTATCTGTTTCAAACAACGATCATTGAACTCCAATAGAAATATAATATTTTGAAATAATCTTTTTGATAACCACATTCAGAAACAATATTCGTGCAATATAATACCAAATATACATTTAAAAACAATTGCTTTTAAATAAATATGTTAAAATGTAACTTTTGTTACAATCATTTAGAACAAACATAACTAATTTTGCTCTATAAAACAGATACAAAACCATTTGAAAACAAATCTCCTATTTGTTCAAGTAACATCAAAATAAATAGGAAATGAATAGTTGAAGTGGAATTGAACAATTCATTTTTTTAAATTTAGTATCAAAATGTTTTAAATAAAAACTATTTAACAATCATAAAATCAAATCATTATGGGGATTTTCAGTTCTATATTTGGTAGCAATCAAGACAGCCAAAATCAATTAGCATCAATAATCAACGACAATGCCTTTTTGGTAGATGTTCGATCAAAAGACGAATATGAATCGGGTCATGTAGAAGGCTCTGTAAACATTCCTTTGGATCAAGTTCAAGCCAACATGGCACAATTTAAAAACCAAAAAAATATAGTGGTTTTTTGTAGAAGCGGCAACAGAAGCGGACAAGCAAAAGTAATTTTAGAACGAAATGGTATTCAAAATGTAACCAATGGTGGGACTTGGCAAGAAGTAAGAGCCATGTTGAATTAATTTTATTTTTTAATTATAAAAGTATGAATTTATTTATAAAAATTAGCTTTTGGCTCCTGTTTTTGGGAAGTTTTCAAACCGCAAATGCCCAAATATCAAAATCAAATGGGGCATCCAAAAAAGCCATACAAGTGCAAAAAACCACTTTTTATGTAGATGTACGCTCGGCAAGTGAGTTTGCGGCAGGAAGTGTAAAAGGGGCAGTAAATATCCCTTTAGACCAAGTAGCTTCCAATATCAATCGTTTTAAAAACCAAAAAAAGATCGTCGTATTTTGTAGAAGTGGCAACCGTAGTGCCAAAGCTATCGAAATTTTAAAACAAAACGGCATTCAAAACGCAACCAATGGAGGCTCTTTTCTAGACGTAGCCGCTAGCCTTGGTCAATAATATTTTTTATTTTTTTAGTTTATTACGCAAAAATGGAGCATTATTTTAGTGTTCCATTTTTTTATATATTTATTCAAAAATAATTTATTAATGTATCTTTTAATCAATTCAATATAAATACTTTACATGACAGCAACAGCAATCAATAAGGATTTAATCCTAAGAGAACAATTAGCCATACAACGTACCCATTTAGCCAATCAATCCACTTTTTTAGCCTTTCTTCGAACTGCAATGTATTTTTTAATGGCAGGATTAACACTTCATAACTTAATGAAAATCAACAACAGCTATTTGATAGAAGTGCCGCTTTTTGCTCTGGCATTTCACCTTTTGTTGTTTGGTATATTCAATTATTTCAAACACAAAAAAAATATTATTTCAAGCCAAAAGCATATCGGCAAATACCAATTTGACTATTTGTCATAAAAAAACACAACTAAAATCATTATATAAATAATAATATTAATTGTGTTTTCTTAAATAATTACATAAACCTTATCAGATATAAGTAAATTTTATATCATGGTTTGATACTATTGTCCAAAAGAATATCTAGCACCTCCAGATACAAATAATGCTGCCATTCTGGCTTTTTGACCATTTGTAAACATGTACATGGCTAAATCATCGGTATAATCCATGTAATTCATTGTCATTTCTACCGGTGTTCCTGTACAGGTACTATAATGTGGAAAAACAGGATTTCCATAATTTGGACCGTTATGGGATGGTGTGTCCAAAACCATATCATTTCCACACGTGGCATCTCCCCAAATGTGACGTAAATTTAACCAATGTCCTACTTCGTGAGTACCCGTTCTGCCTTTGTTATAAGGAGCAGAAACTGTTCCTGTTGTACCAAATGCATTGTTGTCTATCACAACCCCATCTGTTGAAGTTGCTCCTCCAGGAAATTGTGCATAACCCAATATACCGCCCCCTAAATTACAAGACCACAGATTTAAAACAGTGGTAGGTGTGGTGGGTGCAATTCCTGTTGTAGTATTTTTCTTCATGGCATCATTCGTAGAATAAGATGTAGTAGTAGTTTTCTTTCTAATAATTGATTGTAAATAAAACGTAATCTCTACATTGGCTTTTACACCTGCAAATAGTGAAGGTACAGATGAAAAATCTGTATTTAAGGCATTAAAATCTCTGTTTAGAACGTCTATTTGAGATTGTATTTGTGCTTGAGAAATATTTTCGGCTGTTGTATTATACAACACATTTACAACAACTGGAATTTGAATTTTACCATTGACCAATTTTAAATTTTTTGGATTTTGTAAAATCGTTTTTTCAGTAAAAGCCTCGATTTCTGCCATTTTAACAGATAAACTTGGGTTTTCAAGCAACTGCTGTTCTAAATGTTCTGCCGTAGCACAACCTCTTTTTTGCAAACTTCCTTCGCTTGAAGCTGCTTCTTCTGTTGTTGAACCTTTTTCTTCCTGACAGGAAAGCAAGCTCAACGACACAATTCCGATAGTAAAAATAATTTTTTTCATAATAAAATATGTATTTGTTTATAGTTCAAAAGTATTAAATTATTTTTAAAGTAATACTTATTTCATATTTATTTTTTTTATTATGTATATTTTTATCTAATTTATATATATATATTAGTTTATTAATAATATTATCATAATATTATATAATATTATATTTAAAAATAAATAATTTTTAAATTAATTTATAATGTTCAATTAGGTATTGGAACTTTTTCTTAACATATATATTATTTTGATGAATAATATTTAATAATAATTTATTTTTAGATTTTTTGGAATTACTTTATTAATTTGGTAATGTTGTGTTCAAATTTATAAGCTTTATTGTACTACCAATCTTTTTTTTTTGCTGTAAAACCCATTTTTTTTTTCATAACTCCATTTTGAAGCAAACCTAAAAATATCTAGGAAAGTTAAAAACATAATACATTTGAATGCTTTTTTTCAAATTTTGAATTTATTTTATTCCAAACATCAATATAGGGCTGCTGAAAGACTCAAAAAGCACAAATTATAAATAATACCAAATATACATATAAAATACAGGTCGCTCCTACGGAGCTTTAACTATTTTGAAAATTAAATTTCTAAAAACAGTAAGCCCCAACGGGGTTTTAACTCAGTAGGTGTTTACTGTTTGTAGTTATAAATTAAAGTTATAATAAAAGCTCTGTAGGAGCGACCTATTTGTTATCTATTTTAATGCAAGGTAATTTAACATTTTATTAATTTATTTTAGGATTTTGAGTTATACTATTCATTGTTTTATCAATGTAATGTATTGTATAATAACTATTTAGTAGTAAATCTGCAGAGACTATATAAAGTAGTTCAGTGTTGCATTCTGTGTAATTAATTGTTTTTTTGAAAAAATGTCAAATACAAGGAATGCTTAGTGTTGTATCAGAATTTATTTTGTCTCATAATAACAAATAAGCAACAATAGAATGGTTTTTTTTAATATTTGTATGTAGTCTTATTTATATTAAATTTCAATAAAAATAATTATTTGTAATAAAATTTACGTTAATATATTTATATATTTTTAAAATAAAATACATCATTCAACTTCGACTAAATTGAATTGAAGTAGCAAATTAATCGAACTACTTTATAAATTTAAAATATAATACAACATTATTTTTTAAATACCTAACTTTGTCGAAAGTTAAACTCTTAAAAATAAAATGGAATAAAATACCTATTTGCTTCGACTGTTGTTTTTTTTAAACTTGTGTATAAATTTGTTTAAGTTTGTTTTATAAAGTTACAAAAGTAATTTGGTTTAAAATTAATTCGATAATTATAATATTAATAAAATTAAAATACAATTAAATGCATAAAAAAAACATTATCATCATTTTTTTATTATCAATTAATCCACTTTTGGCTCAATATCCATGAAAAATACGAATGAATTAATCAATCATCAGGAATCGGCTTGGCCATCTGTAAAGGATTGGATTGCAAAAGCTAAAAATCATGTTACGATTTTAGCTACAGATTCCATTAATGCTCGTCAAGCATTATATAATACTCAGGTTACAACTCGATCGCCCATGGGTGCAATAATTTTCAATACAGGAGGCTTGATGGTAGATCAGGGTTGGATTCGGATTTTGGGTTCTGGTAATGAAAAATTAACACGAAGTTTTTCAGATTGGAATAAAGGCAAGGCTTTTTCAGCATTTGGAAATAAGGCAGATTTCTTACTAATTGCCGACGACGCAGTTGGTGGTTTTTTTGTCCTTAATGGCGGTAAATTTGATGCAGATTTGGGAAAAGTTTATTATTTTTCGCCAGATAATTTGCAATATGAACCCTTGGATATGACATATACTGATTTTTTGAATTTTTGTTTTAATGCCAATTTGGATCAATTTTATAAAAATCTTCGATGGCCAAATTGGCAAAAGGACGTATCCACATTACATGGCGATTCCGTTTTTTCTTTTTATCCTTATTTATGGTCACAAGAAGGACAACATTTGCAAACCAATACTAAAAAAATAGTTCCAATCGAAGAACAGTATTTTATTAATTTGTCTTTTAGAAAGCAATTAGGACTAGACGACTAACAATGTCTTTGTAGGATTTCATTTGTAAATCCAAGTCCACGAAATGCCATTTCAACTTTAGTTATTTAAAAAAACAAATTAATGATGAGTCCCAATTTGATAGGTATATTGGTAATAAGCCTTTTAGAGTAATAAAAAAACGTATCTTTGCCAAAAATAGCAGCATATATAATGAATACATTTGAATCCTTTAATCTCCCAAAATCACTACAAAAAGCCGTATCTGAACTGGGTTTTGTTACACCAACGCCTATTCAACAAAAATCTTTTTCGGTTATCATGTCTGGTAGAGACATGATGGGAATAGCACAAACGGGTACCGGTAAAACCTTTGCTTACTTGTTGCCCTTACTCAAAATGTATAAATTTACGCCTACTCATACTCCAAAAATTGTAGTTTTAGTACCCACAAGAGAATTGGTTGTACAGGTTGTTGAAGAAGTAGAAAAGCTTACTAAATACATGTCTATCAGAACATTAGGGGTATATGGCGGAGTTAATATCAATACCCAAAAAAAAGCGGTTTTTGAAGGTATCGATATTTTAGTTGGCACTCCTGGTAGAACCATGGATTTGGCCCTTGATAATTACATCCGATTTGATGAAACCCAAAAATTGGTTATAGACGAATTTGACGAAATGCTCAATTTAGGTTTTAGACCACAATTGACTTCTATTTTGTCTATGATAAAAGGCAAACGACAAAACATCCTTTTTTCTGCAACCATGACTGATGAGGTGGATGAAATTCTAAACGATTATTTTGATTTTCCAGAAGAGGTAACCCTTTCTCCATCTGGAACACCGTTAGAAAACATCACGCAATGTTATTATGATGTTCCAAATTTTAATACAAAAGTCAATTTACTTACCTTTTTATTGTCTGAAAACGAACAAATGTCTCGCATTTTGATTTTTGTCAACAATAAAAAAATTGCCGATTTGTTACACGACAAACTCGAACAAGTGTTTCCAAATCAGTTGGGAGTTATACACTCTAATAAATCTCAAAATTACCGCCTCAACACTATGGCCGCATTTCAAGATGGCGATTTGAGGGGTATTATTACTACCGATATTATGGCTCGTGGTTTGGATATTTCAAATGTTACCCATGTTGTGAATTTTGAAATGCCCGAATTGCCTGAACAATATATGCACCGTATTGGTCGAACGGGTAGGGCAGACGCTATTGGCGATGCCATTAGTTTTGTAGCACCCCGAGAAGTGGAACAAAAAATAGAAGTAGAACTCTTGATGGAACAAGAAATTACTTGCACCCCTTTTCCAGATGCAGTAGCAGTTTCTACCCAATTAATTGGCCCCGAAAAAGAAAAAAAATTAGTAAAGTTTTTATTAAAAAAACCCAAACTTGATGGCGATGGTGCATTTCATGAAAAAGCAACCAAAAACAAAAAAGTCAATCTAGGAGGCCCTTCCAAAACTAAGAAAAAAGTTTCGAGTTCCGTAAATAGAAATATTTTAAAAAACCGTGACAAAAAACGTAAGGAAAATAAATAAAAAAATACCTCTAAATAAATATTTGGAGGTATTTTTTTATAGTAGCTATTCAGTTAAGAAACATGAACAATAGTAATAC
>NZ_MUGT01000021.1 GCF_002217205.1 Flavobacterium branchiophilum NBRC 15030 = ATCC 35035
TTTCTACTATTGTAGATTTCTCATGTTTTATTTATTTTTTAAAAAAGTTTAAAACCACTTTAAAATTTCTACTATTGTAGATTGGTACCGACACTCACGGAATAAAAAGTTTAAAACCACTTTAAAATTTCTACTATTGTAGATGTTGATCTTGCCACTTCAACGAATTAAGTTTAAAACCACTTTAAAATTTCTACTATTGTAGATGTCAATTGGCTATAATGTTTAAATTGAAGTTTAAAACCACTTTAAAATTTCTACTATTGTAGATGCTGGGTATCACGGTTGGGTAAAAACTAGTTTAAAACCACTTTAAAATTTCTACTATTGTAGATACGTTATTAAAATGTTTGCAGGAATTTTGTTTAAAACCACTTTAAAATTTCTACTATTGTAGATCGTTAGCTTCAATCACATTTCCTTTGATGTTTAAAACCACTTTAAAATTTCTACTATTGTAGATGGATGGTGTACTTTTAGCATATCTTCTTGTTTAAAACCACTTTAAAATTTCTACTATTGTAGATTAGTTGAAAACGTTGCTAAAGTGAATTATGTTTAAAACCACTTTAAAATTTCTACTATTGTAGATAATTGTGTGTACTGGACTACGCTCATTGTTTAAAACCACTTTAAAATTTCTACTATTGTAGATTCCCCTGCAATTTCTCGGAACTTTCTCGGTTTAAAACCACTTTAAAATTTCTACTATTGTAGATCTCTTGGATGAATGCTTGTTTTTTTAGTTTAAAACCACTTTAAAATTTCTACTATTGTAGATTGGCACATTTTACCAAAGAACCTTCGTGTTTAAAACCACTTTAAAATTTCTACTATTGTAGATGAGTTAAACTATTACAGTCCAACCAAGGTTTAAAACCACTTTAAAATTTCTACTATTGTAGATATAGTACAATACCTGTCGCTAAAGTTGAGTTTAAAACCACTTTAAAATTTCTACTATTGTAGATAATATCTATGGGCGGCCAGCATCAGACTGTTTAAAACCACTTTAAAATTTCTACTATTGTAGATCAAAAACAATTCAAAGATCATCTTGGAGTTTAAAACCACTTTAAAATTTCTACTATTGTAGATAAACGCCTTTGTAAGTGAAATTAGCATCGGTTTAAAACCACTTTAAAATTTCTACTATTGTAGATCTTGAAACTATACAGAACCTAAAAACGGTTTAAAACCACTTTAAAATTTCTACTATTGTAGATGTTGATGATGCTACGGGCAGGCATCACGTTTAAAACCACTTTAAAATTTCTACTATTGTAGTAGAAAATGCCACAGATGCACAGATGTTTTTTTTTAAATCTCGAATTTCTACTATGGGGTTGTGGTTGATGATTGGTGGTTTGTGGTTGATGGTTGATGGTTGATGGCTGATGGTTGATGGTTGTTGGTTGATGGTTGTTGGTTGATAGCTGAAACTTGAAACTTGAAACCTGAAACTTGAAACTTCTAACCTCTAACTTCTAACTTCTAACCTGAAACCAAAGAGTGCCGTCAAAAGTTTGGCTATCGGAGCCATTTTTTGGCTTTTTCTTGAATGATGGCGGCTACTGTTCTGTTTTCGATTTTGCTTTCGAGCCACGAAATGATGTCTAAATACAAAAAGGCTCTTTTTTCATAAGGGTGGTTTTCGTATTGCAACAATTGGGTGTGTAGTTTTTTAAACGCTGATTTGAGTTCGCTTGGGTATATTTTGTCTAAATTTTTCAAAAACTTGATCATTTCTTTCTGAACTTCGTGCAAATCGTTCATTTTGATCAAATATTTATAGGTGCTTTTCAATTGTACTTCCAAATGATAGTCCATTCCTGCTTCATAATGGGCCACAAGGCTCAAAACTCTTGCAAAACACATCAAATCTTCTCGGATAATTAGGTTTTTGTTGTCTATAATTTTTTTCAAATAGGCAATACACTTTTTATTATTGCCAATACCAAAATACAAACTAGCTATTTTGTAATAAAATACCATGATATGATGTTCGTCGAGGCGGTCTTCGTCTCGTTTGATTACCTTCAAAACTTCGTCCACCAAATACAATCCGCCCTCAAAATTGCCTTCCAAAAAATGCAAATTAAATTTGCTGTTATAATAGCATATTGTGTATAAAGAGTGGACATTGTCGTTTTTTGGAAAAGCATCAAGCTGAATGATGTGCTGCATTTGATCCAACACAATTTTCATATAGGTTTTATGTTTGATCAAATACAAACATTCCATCAAATAATTGTTGCCTTTGATGTACCAAACTGGGTTTAAAAAAATCATTTGTGGATTTTCTTTAAATAAATTAACCCATTTGTTGGCATATTTATAACATGCCAAAAAATCTTGAATCAAAAAACTATGCCACAAATGGGCTTTAAACAACCACAATTTTTCACGAAAACCCAACTCGTCAAACTGGTATTCGGGCATTCGGGCATTGAAATATTCTGTAATTTCTTTCATTTCAACATCGCTTTTGGCATAGCCCGTTTGCAGCATGATGCTATACAATTGTAAGGACAAGTTAGACAGTTTGCTGGCCATAACGTTTTGCATACTCAAGGTTTTGGCTTGTATGGTAAGTTCATCGGCACGGCCTGCTATACTTCTTGTAATGTATTGCGATTCAATAACTTTTTCTAATTCGATAATTTCATAGGCAATATTTTTTTCTTCGTGTTCTAGGGCTACCAACTTGGTTTTGTCTAAAATTTTCAAACTTTGTTTATACAAGCCTTTGTGGTACAAAATAGTGGCAAAATCCAGCTGCTCTCTGATTTGAATTCTGATATTTTGATTTACAGGATTCATCCTCAAACTGATTAATATTTGTTTATACAAATGGGCTTTCAGGTTTGAGAGTTGCATTTTGGTAACAATTTTACTTTTCAAAATTTCCTCTTCGTCATATTCTTTCATTTTATCCAAAAGATTGAAGAGTTGCAAAAACTTTGCATCAATATTGTCGCCCAAGCGATTGACATACAGTTTGAATTGTCTTTTTTCAGATTTAGAAAGCGAACAAATTAAAACAAATAAATTATCTTTTGAAGGGTTTGCCATCGTAAAAAAAGTTATTATAATATACTGATTATTAGTTATTTATATATTTTTTAAATCAATTAAACGCTGTAACATTGTTCATTAATTCGTTTCAAAGTTACAAAATTGTTATACATTCGTATCAAGAATCTAAATTTAAGATTAAAATTGATATGAATAATCAAAAAGTACAAATATTTGACACGACTTTACGAGACGGAGAGCAAGTGCCTGGATGTAAGCTTAATACAGATCAAAAATTGGTCATTGCCAGACAGTTAGAAGCCCTCGGAGTAGATGTTATAGAAGCAGGATTTCCCGTATCGAGTCCAGGCGATTTTAAGTCGGTAGAGGCCATTGCCAAAATGGTTCAAAATGCCACCGTTTGTGGATTGACAAGAGCCGTAAAAAACGACATCGAAGTAGCAGCACAAGCCCTCAAACATGCCAAAAAACCTCGCATCCACACCGGAATTGGTACTTCAGACTCTCATATCAAACACAAGTTCAATGCCTCGCAATCCGAAGTTATAGAGCGTGCTGCAGAAGCCGTTGCTTATGCAAAAACTTTTGTAGATGATGTAGAATTTTATGCCGAAGATGCCGGCAGAACCGACAACGAATTTTTAGCAAAAGTATGTTCGGAAGTTGTCAAAGCAGGAGCAACCGTATTGAATATTCCAGACACAACGGGCTATTGTTTGCCAGACGAATATGGGGCCAAAATCAAATATTTGACCCAACATGTATATAATGTTCAAAACGTTATTTTGTCCTGTCATTGCCACAACGATTTAGGTTTGGCCACGGCCAATTCTATTGCAGGTGTAGTAAATGGCGTTCGACAAATTGAATGTACAATCAACGGCATTGGCGAACGAGCAGGAAACACCTCGTTGGAAGAAGTAGTCATGATTCTTAAACAACACCCGTACTTGGGCTACGAAACCAATATCAATTCCAAATTGTTATATGAAACAAGCCGTTTGGTGTCTGAAAGTATGGGAATGTTTGTACAACCCAATAAAGCCATTGTAGGTGCCAATGCCTTTGCGCACAGCTCGGGTATTCATCAAGATGGGGTTATCAAAAACAGAGAAACTTACGAAATCATGAACCCACACGATGTGGGCGTTACAGCATCGGCCATTGTACTAACGGCCCGAAGTGGTAGAGCAGCATTGGCCTACAGAGCCAAATTGATTGGATATGAATTAACCAAATTACAACTCGACATTGTTTATAATGAATTCTTAAAACTGGCCGATACCAAAAAAGAAATCAAAGACGACGACGTACATTATTTAGTAGAAATTAGTAAAATTGGCATTTTAGCATAAATATTTTTAATGGAAAAGAAAACCTTATTTGATAAAGTTTGGGACAGCCACGTGGTTACCAAAGTGCCAAATGGCCCCGAAGTTTTATACATAGACCAACATTTAATACACGAAGTTACCAGTCCTCAAGCCTTTGCAGAATTGAGCGATAGAAATATTCCTATTTTCAGACCCCAACAAATTGTAGCAACTGCCGACCATAATGTAGCTACAAAAGACCAACATTTGCCAATAAAAGACGAATTGTCTCGAAATCAAGTGGCCATGCTTACCGAAAATTGTACCAAAAACAATATCACACTTTATGGTTTAGGACATCAATACCAAGGCATTGTTCACGTAATGGCTCCCGAACTTGGAATTACGCAACCTGGCATGACCATGGTTTGTGGCGACAGTCATACCTCTACTCACGGGGCTTTTGGTACCATTGCTTTTGGCATAGGTACTAGCCAAGTGGCTCAAGTGTTTGCAAGCCAATGTTTGTTATTAAACAAACCCAAAAGTCTTCGTGTCAATGTCAATGGTACTTTGGGCAAAGGGGTAACACCAAAAGATGTTATTTTATATATCATTTCAAAAATTGGCACCAACTCTGGAACAGGCTATTTTTGTGAATATGCAGGAAATGTTTTTAGAGAAATGAGTATGGAAGGCCGCATGACCGTATGCAATATGAGTATCGAAATGGGAGCTCGTGGAGGCATGATAGCCCCAGACGACACCACTTTTGAGTATCTAAAAGGACGCCAGTTTGCCCCTCAGGGTGAAGATTTTGACAAAAAAGTAGCTTATTGGAAAACACTTCCCACAGACGAAGGTGCCGTGTTTGACAAAGAATATGACTTTGATGCCACAGATATTGCCCCAATGGTTACTTATGGTACCAATCCGGGTATGGGTATCAAAATTACCGAAAATATTCCTGATTTAGACGATGCTTCTTTTCAAAAATCACTCGAATATATGGGGTTTTCAAAAGGAGAATCCTTAATCAACAAGCCCATCAACTACGTATTTATTGGTAGTTGTACCAATTCGAGAATAGAAGATTTTAGAATTGCAGCACAATATATCGAAGGCAAACAAAAAGCCCAAAATGTAAATGCCCTAATTGTCCCAGGCTCTCAACAAGTAGCCAAACAAATTATTGCCGAAGGGCTCGACAAAATTTTTGAAGCCGCTGGTTTTGAAATCAGACAAGCAGGCTGCTCTGCCTGTTTGGCCATGAACGACGACAAAATTCCATCGGGAGAGTATTGCGTTTCTACTTCTAATAGAAATTTTGAAGGCCGCCAAGGACAAGGTGCCAGAACCATTTTGGCCAGTCCATTAGTTGCAGCGGCAACTGCTATCGAAGGAAAAATTATTGACATTACCCAAAATTAAAAAACAGATGGAAAAATTTATAAAATTAAAATCAAAGGCTGTACCTTTACCTATCGAAAACATTGATACAGACCAAATTATACCAGCTCGTTTTCTAAAGGTAACAGACAAAGTAGGTTTTGGTAATCATTTATTCAAAGATTGGCGGTTTGACGATCATAACCAACCCATAACTTCATTCGTATTGAACAACAACGACTATTCGGGTGCCATTTTGGTTGCAGGAGACAATTTTGGGTGTGGCAGTAGCCGAGAACATGCCGCTTGGGCCCTAGCCGATTATGGGTTCAAAGTAGTGGTATCTAGCTATTTTGCCGATATTTTTAAAGGTAATGCCCTCAACAACGGCATTTTACCCATACTCGTTTCGCCAGATTTCCTAAAACAAATTTTCGATCATATTCAAGCAGATAGTCAAACCAACTTGATTGTTGATTTAGAAAACCAAGAAATTGCTATCGAAAACACCCCATTAAAAGAACCTTTTGAAATAGATCCTTATAAAAAAATATGTATGATCAATGGATTTGACGACATCGATTTTTTAATAAGCAAAAAAGCCGAAATAGAGGCTTTTGAAAAAAACAGATAACCTTTTTATATAAAAAATAGCCATCATGGAATTGAAAATCGCATTACTACCCGGAGACGGCATTGGCCCAGAAGTTACCAAACAGGCCGTCAAAATTTTAAAAGCTGTCGAAAAAGTTTTTGGACACCAATTTGTTTTTGAAGAAGCACACGTTGGTGCTATCGCCATAGACGAAACAGGCAACCCATTGCCAGAAACTACGTTAACGCTTTGCAAAAATTCAGACGCCGTACTTTTTGGAGCTATTGGCGACCCAAAATACGACAACAATCCAGATGCAAAAGTACGTCCAGAACAAGGATTACTCAAACTCCGAAAAGAATTAGGACTTTATGCCAATATCCGACCTATAAAAGCTTATGAAACCTTGCTCGAAAAATCGCCATTGAAAAAAAACATCATCGAAGGAACCGATATGTTGATTTATAGAGAACTTACAGGAGGTATCTATTTTGGAGCAAAAAAATTAAGCGAAGACGGAAAAACAGCGTCAGATTTATGCGAATACTCTCAATACGAAATTGAAAGAATTGCCCATTTAGCGTTCAAAGCAGCCCAAACCCGTCGCAAAAAATTAACTTTAGTGGACAAAGCCAACGTATTGGAATCTTCTCGTTTGTGGCGAAGAGTCGTAACCAATATTGCCACTACATATCCAGACGTAACCTTGGATTTCCTTTTTGTAGATAATGCAGCCATGCAAATGATTTTGAACCCAAGTCAATTCGACGTTATTCTGACAGAAAATATGTTTGGCGATATTATTTCCGACGAAGGAAGCGTCATTGGTGGTTCTATTGGCCTTTTAGCTTCTGCCTCTGTTGGCGACAAAAGTGCTTTATTTGAACCCATTCACGGATCGTATCCCCAAGCCAAAGGCAAAAACATAGCCAATCCTATTGCGGCCATCCTAAGTGCAGGCATGCTTTTAGATCATTTCGGACTATATAAAGAAGGTGAAAGTGTAAGAAAAGCCGTAGAAAACACACTCGAATTGAATATCGTAACTCCCGATTTGAATGTTGTACGCAATTTTGAAACGGACTATGTTGGCGATGCCATTGCCAACACCATTCTCAACAACGACCACACCAACGGCTACATCAACCACGAAAATATCAGTATCGGAAAATCCGTTTTTATATAAATTTTTGAGTTTTTATATGTGAAAAAGTTGCTTTCAAAAATACAGAGAGCAGCTTTTTTTTTTGCAACAAACCATTAGCTATCAAAACCCTATATTGGGCGTGTCCCTCCGTAAAAACTACGGGTCGGGCTATACGTTACAATCTTTTTTGCCCCAAAAAGAGGGGGCAAAAAAGGATTTCCACTGCTATCCCTCACGCAAACAACACCCCAACAAAAAAGAACATTCTAGCACATATAAAAAAAACCATTAAAAAAAGAAGTTCATTCAAACCTCCTTTCTTAATGGTTTACAATATAGTAAAACGTGGTCTATTAAGCCATAGCACAAATAATGCCACCCATAATCATACAAGTTACCACCCAATAACCTCCAGATACTAAAACATATTTCCAACTCCGACGCTCAAAATTGGCGCCTACGCCAATTACAGGCAGTGCAAAAAACAATCCTGTCATAAAGCCATGAAGTGCACCGTGTTTAAAAGTTCTAAAAGCCGTTTTATAATCGTTCATAAACGCAAAATAAGACGGAAGAGCTCCTTTTTCATTGCCTCCAATCATACCAAATGCCCCAAACTGATGTACTACAAGAAACTGTAATACAAATGCTATAAAAACAGCATAAACAAAAGCCATACCTAGTGTTACAACCATATTGACTGTTTTAATTTTCTCTTCAGTAACACCCGCTTCACGCATCCAAATTGTTCCAAAAACATTAGGATTATACCAAACAAAGCCCACCACCAACGACGAAAACGCTGCAATAAAAATGGCTACAAAATTCATTTCCATAATTTTTTATTTTTTAATTAGTTATTATCAATCAAAAATAATAATTTATTTTAAATATACAATAGTTTAAAATTCTTTTTATTCGATAAAACCCAAAGAATGAGACTATTATTAGATTTGCAAATCAATTTAAATTTCGTCGGAAGTAAAGGTTGTAAAACTTTTTTTCTTAAACGGGCGAATAATTAGCCTGCCTTCTCTATCAAATTTAATATAATTATAGACCCAATTCAAGAAAACAACGGCTCTATTTTTAAAACCAATTAACGAAAATAAATGAACAAACATCCAAACAAACCAAGCAAAAACACCATGAAAATGATAATGTGGCAAATCAACCACCGCTTTATTCCTGCCAATCGTTGCCATCGAACCTTTGTCATGATAATCAAATGGGGTCATGGCTTGTTTGGTCATGAGCTTGACGAGGTTGTCTCCCAACAACTGACCTTGTTGCATAGCCGGCTGGGCCATCATGGGATGCCCTTGAGGAAATAAGCTAGATTCCATCGAAGCAATATCGCCAATAGCAAATATGTTTTGGTAGCCCACCACCTGATTAAAGGAATTGACTCTTATCCTTTCGACCTTTTCAAGATACGCTTCGCTTGATAATCCCAATATTTTAGCTCCTTGAACACCCGCAGTCCAAATAACCGTTGCTGTTTCAAACGTAACGTCCGAATTGGTCAATACCGTTCTGCCATCATATTGGGTTACCCTTAGATTTTTCCATACCTGAACACCCAACTGTTTCAAAAAACCTTCCGCAGCTTCAGATGCCTTGTTGGTCATAGTATTGAGAATCCATGGGCCACTTTGAATGAGGTTGATTTGCATTTTCTGAATGTTTAAATCAGGATAATCTTTTTGTAAAATGGCTTTTTTCATTTCGGCCAAAGCCCCTGCTAGTTCCACACCCGTTGGCCCTGCTCCTACCAATACAAAATTCATCAGAGCTTCTCGCTCTAGCGGATCGTTTCTAAGCACTGCTTGTTCAAAATTTTCCAAAATCAAACTTCTAATATTGAGCGACTGTGGAATTGTTTTCATCGACATGGCATTACGTTCCATGTCTTTGTTGCCAAAAAAATTGGTTTTAGAACCCGTAGCAATAACCAAATAATCGAAAGACAGGGAGCCTATTTCGGTAATAATTGTTTGATTTGTTGTATCAATTTCTAAAACGGAAGTCAAACGAAAATAACAATCGGAAAAGTTTTGAATGATTTTTCTAATCGGATAAGCAATAGAACCCGCTTCGAGGCCGCCAGTAGCCACTTGATACATCAAAGGTTGAAAGTTGTGGTAATTATGTTTGTCAATAAGCACCACTTGAAAGGGTTTCTTGCGTAATTTTTTTACTAGAGCTATGCCAGCAAAACCAGCACCAATGATGACCACACGAGGTTTTGAGGAATTTGGTATATTCATATTTTGAAAATTGAAATACAAATTTACAAAACAAGACCCAATAAAGGGTTGAGAGATATAAAAAAAACCACCACTTTTGACAGTGATGGTTTTTTAAGTATGATAAAATTAAATTGTAATCGAATTAATTAACGTCCCAAAAGATTTTTGTTGTTAAGTTATCACCTCCAATAGCAGTCGCTGCTGCAGAAACACTAGCTGAATTTAAGGTTTGCTCTTTTGCTGGATAAGTAAATCTTGTAGGTACTTTAGGAAGTGAATTGTAAGCATTTGTAGGTGCTAATAAAGCGGGGAAATCTAGTCTTCTGAAAGAAGTCCAAGCCTCAAATCCTCTGTTATATAATGCTAACCATGCTTGTTCACCAATTTTTTGTTTCCAATTTCCAGTTGCAGTTGCATAATCAACGGTTGGTTGTGCTAAATAAGTTGTAATATCTGATGCAGCAACACCCCAATTTTGCATAGAAGCAGTAATTCCAGCATTGTAGTGCGTTGTTACAGTTCCTCCAACAGCTATTCCTCTTGCAACAGCTTCTGCTAATAAGAACTCAACTTCTGAATAATCAAAAATTGTTCCAGGGAAAGTAGCACTTAATAAAGTAGCGTTAATATGAGAATAATTAGCATAAGGACTTGAAAATCCATAAGTACCACCAATATAAGAGGTTGTACCTGATTTATAAGTAAAATATTTTGCTCTTCTTGGATCATTCAAAGTATTCATCTTATCTACCAAAGTGTTAGCAGGAACGAAATCAAATCGACCACTTGCTACTAAATCAACATACAAAGGATTAGTATTTGGTTGAGCAGATAAATAAGCAAGATTTGCATTTTCAGCATTACTAGAAATCAAACCGCTAGCAACTGCATTTAATACTTGAGTAGAAGCATAAGCATGATCTACATCGTCCATATTTAATGCCATTCTCAAAACTAAAGAATTTGCAAATTTTTTCCATTTATCTACATTACCCGCATATATCAAATCAGCAGAACCAAAACTTGATTGTCCTGAAGTAAAAGATGCAATATCAGTATTAATTTTAGATATTAAATCTTTATATATTGTTTTAGCGTCATCATAAGCAGGATTTGGAAAGTTTTCAATATTCAATGCTTGAGAATAAGGTACATTTCCAAAAGTATCAACAAGTAATGAAAAGGCATAAGCTATATGTAAGTCAACTAAAGCTTTTTTGTTTTTCAAAACTGCTACATCAGTAGGAGTCAAAGGATTTTCAGCATTTAATAATCCTTTAGCCTCTAACAAATCTCTAATAACATCTCTATATAAAATAGCAAAATGATTATCTGGAATTGTTCTGGTAAATACATTATATCTACTTTCATCTAAATAAGTAGTTTCAGTCCATTGTTGAGAGAATAGTCTAAATACATTGGTATTTACAGACGTATTTACTACTTGATCCACTAAAGCTTTTTGAGCATTTGTAAACAAAAACTCTGCTTTTGTTGTGGTTGGGTTTTTTACATCAATGTTTTGATTTGTTATGTCATCAGAACAAGACCATGCAAAAACCGATAATGTTATTAATAAAAATATCTTTTTCATCGTATTAAAATTTTAATGTTTCGAGTTATTTACATAA
>NZ_MUGT01000210.1 GCF_002217205.1 Flavobacterium branchiophilum NBRC 15030 = ATCC 35035
TTTGACAAAGGTTTTTTTTGATAATAATCAATTTTTGAATAGATTGCTGGAGGCGGTGTATCAAAAACCCGAGCAACCGAATCCTATTAGAAATTCTTACAATGAAAGATTGTTGTATGACAAAAATGGCAATATCATGCGTTTACTACGTAATGGAGAATATGATGATGCCGTAAACGTTTTGGAAATAGACCGTTTGGATTATACTTACAATTACAACCAGTTGATGGGTGTGGCCGATAGTACAAACAACCCCAATGGTTTTAAAGACAGCAACACTGAGGGTGATGATTATAGATATGACTTAAACGGCAACATGACGATGGATTTGAATAAAAATATTACATCTATTACCTACAACCATTTAAATTTACCAACAAAAATTTTATTTGGAGAAATGAATTCTATTTTGTACTTTTACACCGCAAGTGGGCAAAAAGTGAACAAAGTGGTAAACGAGGCAGGAGTAATTACAACAACCGATTACATTAACGGGTTTCAGTACAAAACCTTGCCTTCTGGCGATGGTGGGTTGGTGTTTTTTCCGCATGCTGAAGGCTATGTAAATGTAAACGAATCTTACAAATTAACTGAAAGTAGTTTGT
>NZ_MUGT01000211.1 GCF_002217205.1 Flavobacterium branchiophilum NBRC 15030 = ATCC 35035
GGTTCCTGTTTTGCAATAACTTGTTGCATTGTATGCAAATGTAGCAACTGGTAAAGTAGTTACTGTAACTGTTATTGAGGCAGTTGCAATACATCCTGTTCTATTTACAGACACTTGATATGTTCCTGCTTGTGTAACATTTATAGAATTTGAATTACTATTTGCAATTGCATTTCCGTTCAATGTCCAAGAATAAGTAACTTCAGAGTCAGTGTAATTTGTAGGTGTTACAGTAATTGTACCTGTACTGCCAGCACAAATAGCTACATTTTGAATTACAGTAAATGTTGGCATATTATTTTGAACAGAAATGGTAAAACTTTTTACAACAAAACATCCTGTTGATGTGTTTTGCACTCTAGCCCAAATAGTTTGAGGATTGGAAGTATTTGTATAATTTGAAGGTGATGCTATCGCATTAGTATTACTATTTGCGTTAGCCGATGATGTAAAATAACTTACAGTATAACCTGTTAAACTACCTAAAAGAGTGGAGTTGTTTTGAGTGAGATCAAAGTTGGCAACTCCTGTTGTATTGCAAGCTACTAAATTGTTTGGAGTACCAGCCGAAATTGGCGGATAAAATTCAATAGTTACACTGTCTGTTCCGACACAACTTGAATTATTATAAGTTGCAGAAACAGTATATGTTCCAGAATCGGTTACAGTTAAAGATGGTCCTGTTTGACCAGCAATGACAACATTATTTTTTTTCCAAACAAACGTATATAATGACGCATCAAGGCCAGTATTGATTGTTTGGCTCGATCCTGCACAAATGGCATTTCCTGTAGCTTGTAAAAGGTCGTTTCCTAATTCTAAGTTTCCTATACTAAAACTACCCCCTTTTAAAAATACAGCTGAGTCATAAAGTGAATCACTTCTATCTGCAACTACTAATTTAATGTGGTATAACGTATTGCTTGTTACAGGCGAAGAAGCAGTCATTACAACAGTTTGCCCATTGAAATTTAAGGCCGAACCTAAAGGGTTAATACCTGTTGGTAAATTATTAAATTGTGCAAAATAATTAGGATTTACTGAGGTACAGCTATTATTATACAATTGATTTCTAACTGTTACAACAGAAATTGGATCTGTCGTATTTGGAACAACAGCTAAATTAGTAGTAACTCCTGTAGCAGTGTTAGTTAGTAAAAATGCAAAAGCGTCAGAATATTCACACTGAAAAGTACCGTACTCTTCTGAAGCGAAGATAAAATCAAAACTAATACTATTAGATATTGGAATAAAGTCAAATTCTAATTTAGTTGCATTACGTGATGTCATTGGATTTCCTGTAGCACTTAATATTATACTTTCCAAATCAGTATCACCCGTCCATGCAGTATTACCATCACTCAAAGTGGTTGTATTAGGGCCTTTTGCTTTTAAGGCGTCACCTGTTGAAAGTACTATACCATTTGCAAATGGAAATCCTGATCCGTTTTGAGTAAATGAAGCCAATCCATTAACAGATCCAAAGTTGGAACCTGTGGACGATGTAATATTGGAAACTGTTGCACAAGTTGAATTTAATAACACATCTTGAACTAATTGTTGTGTTGTATATTGAGTATTGTTGGTTTGAATTGCTGGTGGAATTGTACCTATACAAAGATTGAAAGCAGTATTTTGACCAGGCGTGGCTGTAGCTGAAAATATTCTAACAAAATATGTTTGCCCTACAATTAATCCATTTGCAACACCGCTTCCTGCAGTATTACAAAGTACTTGTGTAAGGCCTGTGCAAGTACCACTATAAACACCAAAATTTAGAGCTGTAGTTGACCCAGTTACATTGGTTAAACTAACCGCATGTGTAGTGGCAGTAGCTACAAATTGGAACCAAACATCATCATCTGCTGTGCCACCACAACCATTGGTTTGGCTAGATGCTGTGGCGCCTATTAATATTCCCGCTCCAAAATTAGTACATGTCATGTTTGAATTGGTTAATATTGTAGTTGCATTTGCACATTCATCGTTTGCAATTGCAGTACAAAATGTTTTTGGTCCTGCCCAAAAACTAGAATCTGTTGTACTACAAACCGCTCTAACATAATAATCATAGCAAGTTGCAGATGTTAATCCGCTTGCAATATATTGAGTTGAAGAGGCACTCAATGCTCCTGTTGTTGTAGCTGTTGGAGCTGGAGATCCTGCTGGCAATATAAGAACCTCCCAAGCTGTAGCAACAGTATTATTGGGGTTTGGTAATTGTGTCCAACCTAAAGTTGCTCCTGTTAAGTTGATTGATGTTGCTGTTAAGGCATTTGGTTTTTTACAAGTAGGAGCAGGAGC
>NZ_MUGT01000212.1 GCF_002217205.1 Flavobacterium branchiophilum NBRC 15030 = ATCC 35035
TTCTATCTCTAGTAAATACCCCTTCACTGCCGTCTTTTGAACAGCTGACGAATGCTTCGTTATTAAGCTCATAGTCAATATTTAATGTTAAATTTTCTCTATATTCTAATGTTTTTAATGCAATAGAGTTACCCCCTATATACCCTGTAAATGTAAATATAAAAATTATAACTACAAAATAAATCAAGTAATAAATTCAGAAAAAGTGCCTATTCTATTGGCTTTTTTATACATTTGCTTAACTTAACGACATTGAATGACAAAGGAAAATTTGTGCTGAATCTAAAGGCAAATAGCAATTATACAATAAAATTGAGTTTTATTGGCATGCAAAACAAAGAAATGACAGTTGCAACCAAAGGAGAGAATATAGTACAAAACATAACAATGGAATATAGCGGTATTGCCTTGAACGATGTAGAAATTGTGAGAGAAATGCCTGTGTCTATAAAGGGAGACACCATTGTGTATAATGCCGATTCTTTTAAATCTGGAACAGAAAGAAAACTAGAAGATGTGTTGAAAAAATTACCCGGAGTAGAAGTAAATGCTGATGGAGAAGTTGAAGTAGAAGGAAAAAAAGTTTCTAAACTAATGGTGGAAGGTAAAGATTTTTTTGACGGAGACACCAAACTTGGCGTAAAAAACATTCCAGCAGATGCAATAGACAAAGTACAAGTTTTGCGAAATTATAATGAAAATTCGATATTGAAAGGGGTAGAAAACAACCAAGATAATGTGGCAATGAACATCAAACTGAAATCTGGGAAAAAGAATTTCTGGTTTGGTGATGTTACCGCAGGAGCAGGTATAAATGACACAAAAAGGTATATTATAAACCCAAAATTGTTTTATTATAATCCCAAATATAGCGTCAATCTAATAACCAATTTTAATAATATTGGCGAGTTGCCACTTACAATTCAGGATTATTTTAAACTCACAGGCGGTTTTAGAAACATGATGGCAAAAGGAGGTAGTAGTTTTAACATAGCTTCCAATGACTTAGGGATTTCACTGCTGAGAAACAATAGAGCAAGTGAAATAAACACACAATTTGGGGCAACCAATTTTTCTTATAATGTTACAAAATCTTGGAGTTTGAGCGGATTTGGTATTTTGTCATCAAGCAAAACAGATTTGTTAACTACATCACAAGTAAACAATTTGAAGCCCAATTCGTCTGCAATTGCATCAACAGAAAATAAAACAGACATAGCACATCAACGAAATGATTTAGGTTTGTTCAAACTCAGTTCGTCATACAAGCCAAATGCAAAGTTTCAAATGGATTATGATGTATTGACCAAATTTTCTAAACAAAATGAGGCTAGCGACTTATTACGAGAGTCTGTTGTAAACAACACTTCGCTTACAGAATCTATTTTGTCAAACAAAAACCAGACACCTGTATCTGTAAATCAAAATTTGAGTATTTATTTCACACAAAACGACAAGAATATTTATGCAATAGAAATGCAACATCTGTATCAAGATGAAAACCCATTTTATAATGCCAACCTTCAATCGCAACCCTTCAATTTATCTGGGTATGTAACAGGGCAAAACAGAAACAACATCAACCAAAATAGATTTGTAAAAACAAACAAAATAGATGCAAAAGTAGATTACTATTATATGCTAACCAATAAAAGCAATATAAACATAACCGTTGGAACTACTTTTTCGCATCAAAATTTCAATTCCAATATGTTTCAAATATTGGACAATAATGCAGTAAATGAGCTAACAGATCAGTCCAATAACAATAAAGTAAATTATAATTTCAGTGATATATTTTTGGGTCTTCATTATAAAATATTGATAGGCAAATTTACATTTACACCTGGTTTGAGTTTGCACACCTTTGACATGAAAAATACTCAAAAAGGAACAGATTTTAGTAGAAAATTTAATAAACTATTGCCAGATTTTTTAGCTATTTATCAGATAAAGAAGGCAGAATCGTTGACCTATAATTTTGCAATAACCAACAGTTTTACGGATATCAATAAACTTGCAGAAGGCTTTATATTTAGCAACTACAATAACCTTACAGCAGGTGTTAGAACGCTAGAAAATGCCACACAACAAACACATTCTTTGAGATATTTCAAGTATAATATGTTTAATATGGAGAATATTTCGGCATTTTTAAACTATTCTAGAACGGTAGATGCAATAAAAACAAGTTCGGTTTTCAATGGCGTAAACCAAACATCGTTGCCATTTAATTCTCAATTTGCAGATGAGTCCTTGAGTGCAAGAGGAGCTTATGGAAGATCTTTTTTAAAAAGGTATAAAGCCAATTTTTCTACCAATTTGAGTTGGTCAAAATTTAATAATATTCAAAACGGAAGTTTAATCACAACAGATAGTTACACACAAAACTATACCATATCTGCATCTACCAATTACAAAAATTTACCAAATCTAGAAGTTGGATACGCATTGACCATAAATGATTATAACAATTCAAAATTCTTTACAGACAAGCCTTTTGCAAGATTAGATTATTACTCATCTTACGCAAA
>NZ_MUGT01000213.1 GCF_002217205.1 Flavobacterium branchiophilum NBRC 15030 = ATCC 35035
TCGGCAAGTTGGGTTAACATTAACGTTTACAATTAGAGAAACGTCCAAACCACAAGCATCTGGCGGTAAAGCAATTTCAAAATCTGAATTTGACAAGAATTAGAAACAATGGATAAAATCATCAAAATAGGTTTAGCAATTTTACTATTTGGTTGTCTGTTGGATATGCCTTATGGTTATTTTCAATTCGTGAGATTTGCTGCTTACATCGGGTTTGGTGTTCTTGCCTATCAAGCAAATCAACAAGAAAAACAAACAGAAATAATCATTTTTGGAGCTTTAGCCTTGCTTTTTCAACCCTTTTTTAAAATCGCTTTAGGTAGAGATTTATGGAATGTTGTTGATGTTATTGTGGGATTTGGATTGCTGGGTAGTGTATTTAAAAAAAATGCATAAATTTGTATTTATTGATATAAAATGGCAAAGAATAAAAAAATAACAGTAAAGGGTACTGAAATCACAGTCATTCATAATGAGAGTTCGGATTATATTTCATTAACGGATATGGCTAATTCAAAAGATGGTGATAGTAGAGCAGCAGACATCATTAAGAATTGGCTAAGAAACCGATACACCCTAGAATTTATTGGAACTTGGGAACAAATAAATAATAAAGATTTTAAAGTGGTCGAATTTGACCACTTTAAAATGCAAGCGGGCTTACCTAGTTTTGTTCTCAGTGTTTCAGAGTGGATTGAAAAAACCAATGCTATCGGAATAATCGTTAAAATGGGTAAATATGGTGGTACTTTTGCTCATAGAGATATAGCTTTTGAATTTGGCTCAGCCATTAGTGCCTCATTTAAATTGTATTTAATTACTGAATTTCAACGCCTCAAAGCAGAAGAAAACGACCGTTTACAATTAGAATGGAATATACAAAGAACTTTGGCAAAAGTAAATTATCAAATTCATACCGATGCCATTAAAGAAAATCTGATTCCGAAAGAAATTACCAAACAACAAGCCAGTTTTGTTTACGCCAATGAAGCAGATTTGCTCAATGTTGCACTATTTGGAATCACCGCTAAAGATTGGAAAACCAACAATCCCGATAAAAAAGGCAATATACGAGATGATGCCACTTTAGAACAATTGGTCGTGTTAAGCAACATGGAAAGTATCAAAGCGTTACTGATTCAGCAAGGGCTTCCACAAAGTGAACGACTGCTACAACTCAACAAAGTTGCAATCATGCAAATGAAATCGTTGCTTAATAGTAATCAAATTAAAAAATTGAAAGGCAATGAATAAAGTAAAACAATTACTTTCTAAAAATCAAACCATTGACAATAAATACACTATTAATTTCTTTCTAAAAAAAGGAAGCTATGCCGAAACCTATCGTGTGCAAAATGAAGCGAAAGAAACGAAATTTTTAAAATTGTTTGATTTCGCCAAATTACATCGTACACAGTTTACAGAAAACGGTGATATTTTGGAAATTGAAATGCTAAAACAATGTCGTTTAGTTAAGG
>NZ_MUGT01000214.1 GCF_002217205.1 Flavobacterium branchiophilum NBRC 15030 = ATCC 35035
ACTCACGTTACGCAAAATTTTCTTCAAAATGTACATTTTAACATTTGAAATGTTGATAACTTTTTATGCCGCCTTTTTTGGTTTCTTTAATTCATTTAACTCCAAATATGCTGCTTTTTGTGCTGCCAAATAAATTTGGGCTTTCATTGCAAAATGATTCTTTTTTGTCCTTTGTTTTAAAAATTCCAATTTCATATAGGCTACAATTGATAAAACAAAATGATTTGTTTGTGTTTTGATTGTTTTTGTTGGTGATTTTGCAAAACCTGTATTGCTTTTTATTGATTTATGATATTCTTCCACTCCCCACCGTTTTTTGTAGATTGTAGTAATTTTGTCATACGATAAGTTTAAATCACTACAAGCCAAGTACAACTCGCCGACTGTATCATTCTCGTTTTTGAAAACTTGCTTTGTGAGCAACAGCGGAAAATCTAACTCTTTGAGCCAAATCTCCATGGTCTGCTGTCCTGGCTGTAGTGTTTCAATACTTATGTATTTTTCATTTGCTTTATCTTCTGATGATAATGCAACTAATCGATTGCTTTTTAAAGCCATTATAAAATCTGATTTGCACTCAACCTTACAACAAATCATATTTTCTATTGAACTGTACCAACTATCTGCTAAAGCATAATCAAAGCGCATTTTGCTGTAACATTCTCGAAGCATTTTTCTAAACAATTCGTTTTTTGTTACACTGCTTTTACGCTTTTGTTTTCCTGTTTTTGGGTCGTCCACAAACAATTCTTTTTTAATGAATTCTACACCAACTGCAATTCGCATATCACTAACTTCCAATAATGCTGACAGAAAGTTTATCCCTTTTACAGATCTGCCAAAAGTATGATCATAATGCCAACAAACTAAATCACTCTCATCTGTATAACGCTTTTCTTCTATAGAATCGTCAAAACTCAAAGTTATTAATTCTTTAGATTGGGTCAATTCTCTAACATAAACCTTGGATTGATTCCATAAATACTTACTATCATAATCCCCTTGAGATAATGCTCTTGTAATCTTATCGTGCTTAATGTCAAGTAACGATGCCATTCCTGTTGCAGTTGTATAAGAGTTAGAACAAATCAAATAATCACAATATAAATCAGCAAAATTTTCCATTTCTCAAGCTATTGAAGTTATCAACATTTCAAATGTTAAAAGTATAAAAATTTTTATTATTTTTGCGTAAGATGAGT
>NZ_MUGT01000215.1 GCF_002217205.1 Flavobacterium branchiophilum NBRC 15030 = ATCC 35035
AGCGCAAGCAACAATAAGAGAAAGATGTAAATAAGATTACAAAACATTACTCTCGCTGTTAGTTCAACATAATAAAAAAAAACAGAGTCTCGTAGCTCAGCTGGTTAGAGTACTACACTGATAATGTAGGGGTCCCCAGTTCGAGTCTGGGCGGGACTACAAACGTTCATATACATAAGAAGGAAATTCTAGGGTTGAAAAATTACGAATTACAAAAAATTCCTAATTCATAATTCACAATTCATAATTCACAATTCATAATTAAATTGGGGGATTAGCTCAGCTGGCTAGAGCGCCTGCCTTGCACGCAGGAGGTCATCGGTTCGACTCCGATATTCTCCACAAAAGCCCCCCAACCCCCTAAAGGGGAGTTGACAACTAGTTCCCCTTTGTGAGCTAGGGGGCTGGAAAGTTCATTGACATATTGAGATAAAAACATTTAAAAAGTAGAAAGTAGATACGCGATTAATCGCGTATAAAATAAATGTGTCATTTATTGCATATAACGTAAATAAGCAATTTATTGCATATTTAAAA
>NZ_MUGT01000216.1 GCF_002217205.1 Flavobacterium branchiophilum NBRC 15030 = ATCC 35035
TTTCATTAAGTCTTAAACTATCTTAATTTCTTAATTTTTTCAATAAATCATGCAAATGAACAAATAATTTTAGTTATTAAAGCTAACATTTGTCATTTTTCGTTTAATTGCTATTTCTTGTTTTTCAACGATTCGGTAATTTCATTCATCTTTTGGACTTTTTCCTCAAAATTTCCTTTTAATGTTTTTCGATATTCGTTCAGGTTTTCAACCATTGTATTGATGTCGTCTGGAATTATTTCTTCAAAAAATTCTCTCAAGCGCTTGGCTGTTGTGGGTGATTTTCCGTTAGTCGAAATGGCAATTTTCACATTTCCTTTGGTTACAATGCCACCCAAATAATAATCACACAACTGAGGTGTGTCGGCAATATTGCAAATCAAATGACGCTTGCGACACAAATCAAATACTCTTTTATTCACCTTCAAATCATCGGTACACGCAATTACCAAATGGCGTTTGCGAAGCATCCAGCGATTGAATTTCTTTGTTCTTAACTTAACTGAAGGGTGTTGGGCAACCAAAGCTTCCAATTCAGGAAGAAATCTTGGGGCTACCACCTCAACATTGGCATTCGGACTGGATTTCAACATAAAAGACAACTTTTCTAAACCTACATTTCCGCCACCCACAATCAACACATTTAATTGATGTAGTTTTAAAAACACTGGATATAGTTCGTTTCTTTCTTCCATGATTAGCCTCTCCCCAGCCCTCTCCAAAGGAGAGCGAGTCTTGAAAATAATTTAAATCTTATTTACTAAATAGTCGTGATAAAAATCTTTTAGTTTGTTGCTTTCTCTCACCACTTCTCCAATGACAATAATAGCCGGTGAACTTAATTTCTTTTCCGTAACTACATCTTGAATGGTATCAATAGTTCCCACTCCTATTTTTTCTTTTGGAGTTGTTCCGTTTTGAATAATAGCAATCGGACTTGCACCTTTCAATTGGTTTTGAAACAAATTCACAATCTGCGCCAATTTACTCATACCCATCAAAATAACTACGGTTGCTGATGACTGCGCTGCCAAAGCCACATCGTTTGACAATTTTCTATCCGAAGTAGTTCCTGTAATTACCCAAAAACTCTCTGAAACCCCACGTTTAGTTAATGAAATTCCTTGATACGCCGGCACTGCTACAGAAGAGGATATTCCTGGCACTACTGCTGTTGGAATTCCGAAACTTTCTACAAAATCTATTTCTTCGCTTCCACGACCAAAAATAAATGGATCACCTCCTTTTAAACGTACTACATGTCCGTAAGTCAAGGCATTGTCCACAATCAACTGATTGATTTCGTCTTGTGAATACGCGTGACATCCTTTTCTTTTCCCCACAAAAATCTTGATTGATTTTTTAGGAGCGAATGTCAGAATTTCTTCGTTTGCCAAGGCATCATACAAAACCACCTGAGCTTCTGCTAAAGCATTGGCTCCTTTGATAGTTAGCAAGTCTGGATCGCCTGGACCAGCACCTACTAAAGTTACTTTGGGTTGAGCCCCACCCCTCCCGAAGTCTCGGGACTCCCCAAAAGGGAGGGAGGAAGCATTGATGAAATTTATATTTTTATGCATTAGCTAAATCTTTTTCTCTGTATTCTTCGATGGTTGCGAAGAATGCAGTTGCTTGTTCTAAATACTGTTTTGCAAACGCTTCTGATGGTTCGTTCGCTTTAATTTGGTAAACCAAATCTTTGAAAGCAGTTGCTAGTTGAATCTTATTGGTTTCCACAAAAACGGTGTCAAACAAATCGATGATTCCGGCGTGGTGGTTTGTTTTTTGTTTTTCAGCAAGCAGTAAAGCTTTGGCAGCATTTACAAATCCTGCATAGGTCAAGTAAATAGAATCCGACCATTTTTGATCGTTTAATGCTTCTTGAGAGAACGTCAATTTGTCTTTGGCTTCTACCAATAAAGTAGCTACTAAATCAATCACCACTCCTGCACATTCACCTACACCTACTGCTTTTACATAGTTGTCTGCATTTCCCCAATCCACAAAATCAGCTTCTGTTAAGTTGGTTACATCGGCTAAAGGTTTCAAAAATTCGTAAAAATATTTTTCTCCTTTGGCATCATAATAATTCAAGAACGATTGTCCATTGGCATTTGCTTCAAAATCATTTAAGATCAAACGCAAAGCTTCAGGTCCTCTTCGACTTGGAATTTTAATTACTTTATCTGAAAAACGACCTTGACCGTTTCCTAAGTTTCCTCCACCCAACAATACTTGAAGGGCTGGCGCTACTAATTTTCCAGAATTGATTGACATTCCTTGGAAACCAATTTCTGCCATATTATGTTGTCCACAAGCATTCATACAACCACTAATTTTAATTGTGATTTCTTGATTGTTGCTGTATTGCGGATATTCTGTTGCTAAAACACGTTCTAATTCTACTGCAATTCCTGTACTACTGGCAATTCCTAAATTACAGGTATCTGTACCAGGGCAAGCAGTAACGTCATTGATAGTATTGTACCCTAAAGTAACAAAATCTAACTTGGCTAATTCTTGGTAAAAGAACGGCAGGTTTTCTTCTTTAATGTTGCGAATCAAAATGTCTTGACGCAAGGTAAAACGCAATTCATTGGCACCATAATTTTTAATCAAATTCGCCAAAGCTCTTGCTTTATCCGTATAAAAATCGCCTAAAGCTACTTTAATTCCGATGGCCACATAACCCGCTTGTTTTTGAACAATGACGTTTGATTTTTTCCAAGCTTCAAAACTTGCAGTATCTTCAATAGTTACTTTTGGCACTTCTAATGCAGGTGCTGGAATTGGACCATCAAAAGCAGTAGTATCAATCTCAACGGTTTGGAAAGACAAAGCTTTTTTCTCTTCATCTACCAATCGTAAGAATTCATCTTTACCAATTTCTTTAATTAAGAATTTCATACGGGCTTTCAAACGTTTGGCTCTTTCGCCATAGCGATCAAAAATACGCAAGACTCCTTCTGTCATCGGAATGATTTGGTTTACCGGTACAAATTCAGAAAGTAATTCGGCATGACTGGGTTGCGAACCTAATCCACCACCCAATAGTACTTTGAATCCACGCTCTCCATTGACAATTTTTGGGATGAATCCCAAATCGTGTAAATAACTCAAAGCCGTATCTTTATCAGAAGAAGAAAAAGACATTTTGAATTTACGTCCCATTTCTTGACAAACTGGATTTCTTAAGAAAAACTGAAACATAGCGTGTGCATAGGGCGATACATCAAATGGTTCTTCAGGATCAATCCCTGCATTTTCACTCGCTGTAATATTTCGAACGGTATTTCCACAAGCCTCTCTCAAGGTAATATCGTCTTTTTCTAAATCAGCCCAAAGCTGCGGCGTTCTATCCAAACTTACATAGTGAATTTGAATATCCTGACGCGTAGTAATATGCAAACGTCCTGTCGAATATTCGTCAGACACTTTAGTAATACGCACTAATTGTTCGCTACTCACTTTACCAAAAGGCAATTTGATGCGAATCATTTGTACTCCTTCTTGACGTTGCCCATAGACACCTCTAGCCAAACGAAGACTACGAAAACGTTCGTCATCAATTTTTCCTTCTTTGAATAATCGAATTTTTCTTTCTAAATCGATGATGTCTTTTTGGACAATCGGATTTTCTATTTCGGTTCTAAAACTTTCCATAAGCCCCACCCCAGCCCTCCCCAAAAGGGAGGGAGC
>NZ_MUGT01000217.1 GCF_002217205.1 Flavobacterium branchiophilum NBRC 15030 = ATCC 35035
CAATTGATCCTCTTGCTGAAGATTACACTTATAATAGCCCATATGCCTTTGCTGAAAATAGGGTTGTTGATGGTAGAGAATTAGAGGGATTGGAATGGCAATCAAGTACATCAAGTGATGGAAAAACAGTAAACTTATGTCTTGATGTTCGTACCGTAAATAATACTAATGGTAATTTAACAAATGCTCAAGTTGCAACTTTAGCAAATGAAAGAGCTCAATTGTTAACTAATACAATTGGCGGAAAAGATGCTCAAGGTAGAACCGTAACAGTTACAGTCAACCAAAATGAAAGTGCAACAATGATTTGGGAATACAATACAGCTCTTACAGCTAATGGAGTACAAGAACTTCAAGGTAAATCTCAAACCGAAATTGATAATACATTAGGACAGGCAATAGGTATTGTAGATAAAATTGGAGATACACAGAATAACAGAAGTCAGGTAAATGTTGGTAGAAGCCCTAATATGCCTTATTCAGATGATACAGGTTTACCTGATTTTAATAATAAAGATGCTAGAGCGAAAAGTGCACAAACAGGAAACCATGAAGACGGGCATACTTTAGGATTAAGACACCAGGACGACTCAAAAAACCCTACTGCTAAAGAACAAGCAAAACAACCTAACAATATGATGAACTATGGTAGTGATGGGAAAAGTGTTAGCAAAGAGCAAAGAAGTCAGGCTATTAAATTAATTGAAGCACAGCAAAAATAACATGAAATACACTTATTCAATATTAATAATTTTTGCACTTATAGGATGTTCAAACACTAAAATCATTACTGATAATAGTTCTCTAAATCGTAATGATAAAACGATTCAATATATTTTAAAAAAGTATAAAGTTGAAGAAACTAATAAAAACATTCTCTATTTTACAAGTGGCTTTAAAAATGAAAAATTAAAAATAACAATCGAAAATGATATTTTATGTAATAGCGAAATTAATACAATTGACCAATTAAGTCTTGCTTATGTACAAGTGATAACAAATGACAAGCCCATTATATTAAAATTCAATAAAATTACTTTGTCTCTTAATTACGAAAATTTAAAAAAATATAAATTTGTTTACATTATCAAAATGATGAACAAGAATAGATATTTGATTGAATATTCAAACCAAAGCAAAAACTTCATGTAGGAAGGATTTATATAATTAATGATAAAATTAGTTTATTAGTAGTTGATAACTCATTTTATAAAGAAAAATAAAACCACACCTTTATAGTGTGGTTTTTTGTATTTTAAGTAAGTTGTTGTAAATTAGATTTTAGAATAAAAGCATCTAGTAAGAAGTAAGATGGATTTACCTTTGTCAAATTTTGAAAATTTGACAAAGGTTTTTT
>NZ_MUGT01000218.1 GCF_002217205.1 Flavobacterium branchiophilum NBRC 15030 = ATCC 35035
CGACGATAAAAGTACTTTCTTTTCTGGTTTACCATCTACTTCTTTGCCAAGATACCGAATCACTCTTTGTTTAACTTTTCCGTCTTCTCTGTATGATTCTACTTCAGCAAGATAAACAGCATCTTTCTTTTTTATCTTTCTAATAAAAGCCATATTTTAAATGTAATGAATAATTTATACACTACAAAGTTAAAAAAAAATTACTTAAGTCCAAATAAATAGATGAAAAAATTGTAGTGTATAAAAATTAGGGGGAAGTTAGGTTATTAAATTTCAAATCTCAAAAAATCTTTAATTGACCTACCCCAATGAAAATTGAAACAAAAAAAAAGCCCTATAAATTAGGGCTTTTAAAAGTATCGGGTCGAAAAAATGTTACAATTTGACAAATTTCATTGTACTAGTGGCATTTTCAGATTGTATTACCGCAATATACGTTCCAGATTGCAAGTGTTCCAATGCTACTTGTGAGGTTGCTTGGTGTTGTTCTACAAGTAATTGACCAACCAAATTGAAAATTTGAATCGATTTGATGTTGGTATTATTTTTGGAACTGATGTTTAAAACAGTCGAAACGGGGTTTGGATATATACTAAACTCATTAGTCAATGACACTGCATTAGTAGCTAATGTAGCCAAAGTTGTGGTTGCTGTATTGGTAATAATTGGAAAATTATAATCAAAATAAATACTAGCTTTGTTTTGAAAAGCATCTCCCAATTGCAAATTGTTTTTTGTTTTGATTTTAAAAGTAATAAACCCATCATTTTGAGCATCGTTAAAATCCAAGTTGATGTTTTCAAAAATAAACTCTACTTTATTTGTATTAGAAATTTTTGTTTCAAAAGCATGACTAGCAGCTACTGGTCTTAATGAACTGATGTCAAATTTTGTGGTATCAATTAGGTCTTTGACAACAATGTTTTGTGCAGGAAAAGTACCTGTGTTTTCAAAACGAATCATATAATGTACATATTCACCAGCTTTTGAAGGGTCTAATTGGCTGCCTTCCAAACAAGTTTTATCGTTGGGATCTAATGAATTGACAACAGTTTGCGAAAGTGTAAAAACATTGTCTAGTGGGGTTTCGTCTCCAGCAATTGTTGCAGTTGCTTTTGGAGTCAATACAGCTCCAGCATTTACAGCAGGTGTTTCTGTAGGGCTGTTCAAATTAAGTGTTACAAAAATTGTTCTGGTTTCAAAAGGCACCAAATTGGTATAATCCCAATTCAAGTTGTTGGTTGATTGACTGGTAACCGCAGGATTTGCACTTACAAAATCCATAATACCGTCATTGTAATTAAAATTAATACTGCCATTTAAGGTTTGATTTCCTTTGTTTTTATACGTAATTTTATAAACCACGTCAAATCCTGGTCGAGCAGGTCCAATAGGCATGATGATTATTTCTAAATCTTTGTGAACTCCATTTGCTGTCAAACAAAAATCCTGAACAAATGGACTTGTAGTTGTAGGAAAAGTAACATTAGCACTCGTTGGAGAAACCGTAAAATAAGTTGGATTTTCTAGTACAGGTGTAATGGTGTGTGTTCCTGCCATAACGTTTACGGTATAAAACCCATTTTGATTTGCAAAAACATTACCCGTATTGGTTCCGCTTGTTAAATTAAATTTGGTAAATGGCATGGCCAAATCAGTTGCATCGCAGCCGTTTCCTGTGGCATCTAATTTAATGGTACCTTGAATTTTGAAATTTATCCCTACAGGTGCAAAAGAACAATATGAATTTACATGACAATTGGTATATCCGTTTAATGCAATTTGTGATTCGATGGCTGCAATTTGACTATCATCGGCACAAATATAAGTTAGATACGGATTGCCGCTAAATGTGAAGGTTTCATTTTTAGCGTTTTTCATAAAAATAGAGGTCAATTGATTGGCATCGCAATAGAAAAAGTTAAGATTCGTAAGGGTACTTACATCAATAGTTGTAAGGTTGTTTTCGTTGCAATAAAGGTATTCTAAAGCTGTTAATCCAGATACGTTTAAAGTTGTCAAACTATTTTCGTAACAATATAAGTATTTTAAATTGGCTAATGCACTAACATTCAAATTATTAATTTGATTTTGATAACATGACAAAGTTACCAAGTTTGTTAAGGCAGTTGCATTCAAAGTAGTTAGCTGATTTTTATCGACATACAATTGTGTCAAACCCGTAAAACTACTTATTCCTGTTAAATCGGTAATGGATGCGTTGGGTACAGAAAGATAGCTAACTTGGATGGCTTCAGATACTTGTATTTCATTATCGTTATTGCTATCTATCTTAAAATAGGAACCTGTCAAATTTTTGGCAATAGTATTGGTACTGTTGGCCGATAACAATTTTGCTTTAAAATTGGCATTAGGTATTGTTACAATTTGGGCTTCTAGACTTAAAAAGGAAGTCAATGCTGTAAGAAGAAAAAATAGCTTTTTCATATTAATAATTTTTGGGTTGGTACTTATATGATAGTGAACATTTTTTTGTAGAAAAATAAATCAATCCATGACTATATTTGGAAAAAATATTTTTTAATCAAAATAAACAAAGTTCCTTATTATATAATTCAATTTTTTGTTTAATTAGCAACAATGTATTGCAATTTGTTTATAATATTCATGCAAATATAAAAAAAAATGTTCGTTATAAAAAAAAATCATTGAATTTTAAAGATTTATTTTGTGGTGTTAAAAAATTGATTATATTGCGTCATTATTACACATTGAAATTTAAAATATAAATTAGTAAAATTTAACAACTCAAAATTATGAAAAATTATGAAAAATGGGTGGTACCAGCCCTTTGTGTTACTATTGGCACTGCTTTTTTGGCATTTAATCAACCGCCAAAATACCGAGATTTGAATAAAAATGGCAAAATGGACGATTATGAAAATGCTCAATTATCCATAGAAAAACGTATAGATAATCTTATTTCATTGATGACTATTGAAGAAAAAGCAGGTATGATGTTCATCAACGGTACGTTAATAAACGACGACGGCAGTATCGAAAAAAAGGAAGGGGCAGAAGGATTTGCCGCCCGATTGCCAACCGCAATCGAATTGATAGAAAAATCAAAAATGAACCATTTCAACTATTGGCAAGCACCTAGTATAGCCGCTTTAGCAAAAGGATATAATGCCATTCAGAAAGTAGCAGAAAATTCTCGTCTTGGTATTCCTGTTACCATTGCTTCAGATCCACGTCATTATTTTAGCAACAATGTATTTGCTATGGATGCCAAAGGATTTTCGCAATGGCCAGAACAACTAGGGTTTGCAGCTATTGGCGATGAAAAATTAATGCAACAATTTGGCGATATTGCCCGTCAAGAATATATTGCAGTAGGAATAAAGGAAGCCTTGCATCCAATGGCCGATTTGGCAACTGAGCCACGCTGGCCAAGAGTCAGTGGCACATTTGGCGAAGATGCCAAACTGTCTGCTCGAATGGTAAAAGCATATATACTTGGTTTTCAAGGTACCAATGGTTTGAATGCTCAAAGTGTGGCTTGTATGACCAAGCATTTTTCTGGTGGTGGCCCACAAAAAGAAGGTATAGACCCCCATTTTCAATACCAAAAAGGGCAAGTGTATCCTGGAAATAATTTTAATTATCATTTAATTCCATTTGAGGCTGCTTTTGAAGCCAAAACTGCCTGTATGATGCCTTATTATGGAGTACCAACAGATCAAACATCAGAAAACGTTGGGTTTTCCTACAACAAAGACATTATTACAACCATGTTACGAGAAAAATACAAATATGATGGCGTAGTTTGCACAGACTGGGGCTTGGTAACAGACACAAAAATGGGTGCCGTAACTTGGCCCGCACGGGCATGGGGTGTGGAGCATTTGACTGAAAAAGAACGGGTTAAAAAAATAATTGATTCGGGTTGCGACCAATTTGGTGGCGAAAATTGTCCGCAACACGTCGTTGCTTTAGTCAAAGAAGGTGCAGTATCCGAAAAACGAATCGATCAATCAATCAGACGCTTGTTAAGGGTAAAATTTCAATTAGGGTTGTTTGAAAATCCTTATATAGACGAGCAAAAAGCATTGCAAATTATTGGTCAAAAATCATTTAAAGAACTTGGCGAAAAAACACAAAGACGTGCTTATACTTTATTGAAAAACGATATGAACTTGCCGTTGCATACCGCATCAAAACTTAAAATATACGCTAAAAATATAAGTCCTGAATTGGTTTCAAAATATGGGATTGCTGTGCAATCGCCAGAGCAAGCCGATGTGGCTATCCTCCGATTGAACACACCGTGGGTACCCATAGAATCAGACAACTTTTTTGCAAGAGGTTTTCATCATGGCGACTTGGATTTTAAAGGGAAAGATTTGACAGATGTTTTGGAATTGTGCCAAAAAGTACCAACCATTGTAGATATTTATTTGGACAGACCCGCTGTTTTTCCTGAAATAAATAAAGTTGCAAAAGCTGTTTTGGCCAATTATGGGGCCAGCGATGCTGCTTTACTAGATGTTATTTTTGGTAAGGCAAAACCCGAAGGTAAACTTCCGTTTGAGTTGCCTTCGACAATGGACGCCGTTAAAAAACAAAAAGAAGATGTTCCACATGACTCTGAAAATCCTTTGTATCCGTTTGGTTTTGGATTAAAATATAAGAGATAGAAGTTAGAGGTTAGAAGTTAGAGGTTAGAAGTTAGAGGTTAGAAGTTAGAGGTTAGAGGTT
>NZ_MUGT01000219.1 GCF_002217205.1 Flavobacterium branchiophilum NBRC 15030 = ATCC 35035
ATTAAAAAAATATTATGAAAAAATTATTTTTTATTGCTATAACAATAGCATTTGCCTCTTGCAAAACCATCAAAGTAAGTGAAAAATCAGCTTTTCAAGAATCAAAATATAAATTAGAAGCATCTTCAAGTTATATCAAGCTGTCCAACAAATCTGAAAACGAAAAAAATACCGCAATTCAAGCATTGAATAAAGTAATTGAAACTCAAGATACTTTAATTTTTAATATAAATGAAGTCGAATTATTACGAAATTTTATAAACCATGATAACATAAAAATGGAGTATTTTGTTTTTAAACCAAAAAACATTCAAAAAATAGGAGTTTATTTTTTAGGAAACACCACCAATATTCTCAATGTTACTGATTACTTGATTGAGTTGAGTGCTCAAACAAATGCTAAAATTTATGTATTGCATTATCGAGGCTACGGCAAATCAGAGGGTACACCTTCATTTAAATCACAATTTGACGACAACAATTATTTTTTTAAAACGCTTTTGGCATCTAATCAACAAATTGATTTTGTATTGGGATATTCTTTAGGAAGTGTATTTGCAACTTATGCAGCAATAGATAATAATATTCATAATATATTTTTATTGTCTCCATTTTCTGAAACAAAAGATTATTTTACCCATTTTAAAAATCAAAGTATGAAAGGGGGCAAATCGTTATTGAAACCTTTTGTCAAAATTACCGCAGATGATTACCTACTTAATATATCGAATATTAATAAATTAAAAAGTTTTAAAGGCAAACTTGTAATATTTCACGGAAAATCTGATAATATACTGCCTTATACTATGGGTAAAAAAATATACAACAGTTACATATCTAATACTAAAAAATTAT
>NZ_MUGT01000022.1 GCF_002217205.1 Flavobacterium branchiophilum NBRC 15030 = ATCC 35035
GGAAATCCTTTTTTGCCCCACTTTTTGAGGCAAAAAAGATTATTTCACAATATGATATTTCTTTTGGAGTTCAATGAACGTTTTTTGTAACGAAAAACCCGGCCTTTGTGGGAACGCCCAAAAAAAGCATGTTTTGTTGTATATTATTGGCCCATTACAAGATGCTGCCATCCTTCATTTCGATAATTCTATCGCTTTTTTGTGCAAAATCGTCGTCATGGGTTACCGCAATTATTGTTTGTCCATAATTTTGTGTGAGTTCTTGGAAAATATCAAACACAATATCGGTGTTTTTACTATCTAAATTGCCTGTTGGCTCGTCGCCCATGATAATTAACGGGTCGTTTATCAGGGCTCTGGCAATGGCAACCCGCTGTTGTTGTCCGCCCGAAAGTTTGCTTGCAGGTTTTAGGGCTTGGTCTTGTAAGCCCAATATTTTGAGTTTGTCATAAGCCCTGGCTTCTATTTCTTGTTCAGACAATTTTCCTAGTTTTAAGGCAGGAATCATTACATTTTTTAAGCACGAAAATTCGGGCAATAAATAATGAAATTGAAAAACAAAGCCTATTTTTTCATTTCGCAAGGCGGCCAAGCTGTCTTTTGTCATGCCTGTAGTGAGCTGGTTATCTATATACAAATGGCCATTGTAGTCGGTGTCCATGGTAGATAAAATATACAACAAGGTTGATTTGCCACTCCCCGATTTGCCTATCATCGACAAAAATTCGCCTTGTTTTACCTCAAAATGAATGTTTTTTAGCACTTGAAATTCGGCTGGCTCATAAAAATATTTATCAATATTTTCGGTTTTTAATATCGTTTTTATCATTTTATTACTTTCTTAAAATAGAAACAGGATCCACGTTGGCCGCTTTTTTGGCTGGAATATATCCCGCAAAAAAAGTGATAACTAGGCCAATAACAATGCCTTGTACAAACTTGAGGGCTTCATAGTCTATAGGGAAATACCCTATATCGCCACCTACGTACACTTTTTTCAAAAAAGTTATCAGTATTATTGCAGCTATAATACCGCCAATAACCCCCATAATTCCAATGGAAACTGCTTGTGTTACAAATATTTGAATCACATCTTTGCCCGTAAAACCCATGGCTTTGAGGATGGCTATATCGTTTATTTTTTGCGACACCGTCATGTTCAAAATGTTATAAATGCCAAATCCTGCCACCAATAAAATAGTGAGCGACACAAACGTAATGATGATTTTTCGCATTTTGTTGGCTGCCATTAAGGTTTCGTTGGCTTGTTTCCAGCCTTCGGCTTTGTAGCCCGTAATTTGGGTTAATTTTAGGGCCGTTTGTTCGGCTTGTTCAGCATTGGTAGTATTGACATTGATTTCGGTAATATAAGAACTGCTTGCTTTGAGCAATTGTTGGGCAGCGGCCAAGTTGATATAGGATTTTGTTTTGTCCAATCCTGTATTATTTGTTTTAAAAATACCTACAATTTTAAATGTTCTGTTTATGTTTTTAGACGAAGTCAAATTCAAGTTATCGCCTATCCGCAAATTCATCTTTTGCGATATGCCACTCCCAATAACAATGCCATTCGAATGGGTTTTTAGCAAGTCAAACTGTCCTTCTACCATAAACGAGTTGATGTTGAACATCGCATTGGCCTCCTCTGGAATGACCCCAACAGCCTGACCCGAAATTTGACTTTTGCCGTTGTTATAAAACACACTGCTCCCCACTTGTGGAGTGGCAATCAACACCTCTTTTTGTCGTAAAATAGTAGCCAACACCCACTTTGGGTTGATAATAATATTGTTGTTGGGCACAATTTTTGGGTTAATTATCACATAATGTTGGCTAGTGTCTGGACTCAAAACCTTACAAATTTCGTCGTCTTTATAAAGTCTAATATGGGCATTGTTTCTAAAAATAGAGGTATTACTACTTGTATCAAACCCCACCAACAAACAATTCATAAAAATATATACACTCATACCCAACAAAACCCCTAAAACCGCTACGGCAGTTAGTTTTTTATTAGAAAAAATGTAAGTTTTGGCTATAGTATTATTGATTGTCATGTTTATGGTTTTAAGGGGATCAATACATCATCTGGGCCTATGCCCTCCAAAACTTCCACATAATCAGAAGACACGATGCCTGTTTTGATAATAACATTTTGGTCTCGACCTTTTACAGACACTTTGTTGCCAAAACCTACATATTCGCGAGGTATTAGCAAGGCTTTCTTTTTTTCGCCTACCAGCACATTGGCCTCCAATTGAGTACCAAACAAGGTGGATGGCAGCACCTCATCAAACAAAACTTTGCATATAAACGACTGGCTTTTTTCGTCGTAAGCCGCCAATATTTCGGCTATTTTACCTTTATAAACCTTTGATTTGTTTGTATTCAATTGCACAAAAACAAGTTGACCAAGCTGCATTTTGCCAATGTTGTTTTCGTCCACATGCAGCACACCTTCTATTTTTTTATCATTAGCAATCACTGCTACCACATCGCCTTTTCGTACAAAATCGCCCGTTGTTTTCAGTTTCTTCACTACCCTACCCGACTCGCTTACCACCAATTGATTGTACTGTTCATAAACTTTGTTGTTGTCAAACTGTCCACGAGCCGAAAGCTGCTGCTGTTTGGCTTGCTGCAACAGTTGTTTTTTTTGTTCCCGCAACGCATTCCAGTTCGACAACGCATTTTGAGCCATCAATTGGGCATTTTCATACTCCACTTTGGCCACACTTTGGCTCCCATACAACCGCTCATACCGTTCGGCTTGCTGTTGGTCTTGCTTGTACTTTTGTGCCGCATAGCCTATTTGCTGCTCCAATTGTTGCAGTTGGGGCGCTTGTGCAGTTGTATTTTCATTTGCTATAACCAATTGTCCCGCAGCTACTTGCGAGTTAATATTGTTGTTCTCATTGTCTATACTCCCCAACAAGGTGCCTTTGACAACCACAGTACCCACATCAAAACTTGCCGCTCTCAAAACACCATCCGTTTGAGCCGTCAAATTATAAGCATCGTCCCATTCCAACTCCCCAGAGGCAAATACCAACTCTTTAATATCCTGTACCACTGGTTTTACATCAGTCGATTTGCCACACGAAACCAACAAAAATACCAGCAAAATCCCATTTATTGTTCTAAACATCTTACTATCATTTTAAAAATTATCTTATTCTATTTTTGGGCATGCCACAAGGGCCGGGCTGTTCGCTATATCTTTTGCTTTTTTAAAGAAAAAAAGCAAAAGGATGCCGCTTCCATCCCTCATGCAATCCCGTTTTCAATGTATATTTTGTGCCAGCAAGCATCATATCATACCAAATATAGTTATAAAATAGTCCAAAGATGCGTAGTTATTTTTTAGAAAAAATTTAAAAAAAATCGTTGCATAGCTGGGCTTCGGAACTATTTTTTTTGACTCATTTTAGCAAAAAAGAACCAATAGATTGGGCTATTTTATATGTATATTTGGTATTACTATACCAATAGATTCACTAACATTGAAAGCACTTTATCACACAAAAAACTACACATTATAACAATGATTATTTGCCCTATATAATAAATATTCCATTTCATCAAATTGCTTGTAATGGTGATTGGTATAATGTAGGAAGACTGATACAAATCGAACTACTTTTTTATTTAGATGTGTCCCTTTAATTTTATTTCTTATTATCAAATAAATAATAAAAAAATTATATCTAAACGCCGTAAAAAATAAGATATTATTATACTGAAAATCAATTACTTATCGTTTTTTAAATTGCTTTAAATGTTGTAATGAAGGCCAAAAAGTTTTACTAAATAATATTTTAGTAATTATCTTTGCTTTATGTTAAAAATAGATTAAAAAAAGCAAAAAATCAAGTAAAAAATTAACAAAAAACTAAAAAACAACTATTCAAATTTAATATTTCGCAATATTAAAAATGAAGATAAAAAGAAAATAAAATGGAATTGAATCGATACAGTAAAACCGTAACACAAGACCCCACCCAACCCGCAGCACAAGCCATGTTGTATGGAATAGGTTTGGACGATGTCAAATTGGCACAACCATTTGTAGGCATAGCTTCTATGGGGTATGATGGCAATACTTGCAATATGCACCTCAATCATTTAGCCTCTTATGTAAAAGTAGAGGTTAACAATAATGATATGGTAGGCCTGATTTTCAATACCATTGGCATTAGCGATGGCATTACCAATGGCACCGATGGTATGCGGTATTCATTAGTAAGCCGAGAAATTATTGCAGACAGTATTGAAAGTGTTGTGGCGGGTCATTATTACGACGGGGTTATTGCCATTCCGGGTTGCGACAAAAACATGCCAGGGTCTATTATTGCCATGGGTCGTTTGAATCGACCATCGATTATGGTATATGGAGGTACAATTGCACCAGGCAAATACCAAGGAAAAGATTTGAATATAGTATCGGCTTTTGAAGCATTGGGCGAAAAAATTGCTGGCAAAATTACAGAAGAAGAATTTAAAGGCATTATCAAAAATTCGTGCCCTGGTGCTGGCGCTTGTGGTGGTATGTACACGGCCAATACCATGGCTATTGCCATTGAAGCATTAGGAATGAGTTTGCCTTTTTCGAGTTCCAATCCTGCCGTGAGTCACGAAAAAATTGAAGAGTGCAAACAGGCTGCAGGGTACATGAAATTGCTTTTAGAAAAAAATATTTGTCCAAAAGACATCATGACATTTGAAGCATTTGAAAATGCCATAACAACATTAATTGCACTTGGCGGTAGTACCAATGCTGTTTTGCATATTATTGCAATGGCCAAAAGTGTTGGGGTAAAAATTACCCAAGACGATTTTCAACGCATTAGCAACAAAACCCCTTTAATTGCCGATTTTAAACCAGGCGGCAATTATTTGATGCAAAACCTACATGAAAAAGGTGGGGTTCCTATGGTATTAAAATATCTTTTAGCCCAAGGCATGTTGCATGGAAATTGCCTTACCGTAACAGGAAAAACATTGGCAGAAAATTTAGAAAACATCCAAGACATTGATTTTGAAGATCAAAACATTATAAGACAATTAGACAATCCAATTAAAACCACAGGCCACCTTCAAATTTTGTATGGCAATTTAGCCCAAAAAGGTTCTGTAGCTAAAATTACAGGCAAAGAAGGTGAAAAATTTGTAGGTCCTGCAAAAGTTTTTGATGGCGAAAAAGAATTAATCCAAGGTATTGAAGACAAAAAAATACAAGCTGGCGATGTTGTGGTTATTCGATATGTTGGTCCTAAAGGTGGTCCAGGAATGCCCGAAATGCTAAAACCTACATCTGCCATTATTGGTGCTGGTTTGGGCAAAAGTGTTGCCCTAATTACCGATGGTCGATTTAGTGGTGGAACGCACGGATTTGTAGTAGGACACATTACTCCAGAGGCCTACGACGGCGGAACCATTGCATTAGTACATGATGGCGACATTATAGAAATTGATGCCGTAGATAATCGCATCCATTTAGCCATTACGGACGAAGAGCTAGAAAACAGAAGAAAAAAATTCGTTACACCCGAATTGAAAGTAAAAAATGGTGTATTATACAAATATTCAAGATTAGTTAAAGACGCTTCTGAAGGATGTGTTACAGACGAATTATAAAAAACAATAAATGGAAACATTAGAAAGCTTACAAACCGCAAAAACAGAAAAAGCAACCATTAATACCTCAGGAAGTTTAGCCGTTATAGATGCTTTACTTTCTGAAAAAGTAGATACCATTTTTGGCTATCCTGGTGGTGCCATTATGCCTATCTATGATGCTTTATTTGATTTTGAAAGTCAATTAAATCATATATTAGTAAGACATGAGCAAGGTGCTATTCATGCTGCACAAGGTTATGCCCGAGTAAGTGGCAAAGTGGGTGTAGTATTTGCAACTAGCGGACCAGGTGCAACAAATTTAGTTACAGGACTTGCAGATGCACAAATAGACTCGACACCATTAGTGTGTATTACAGGACAAGTATTTGCTCACTTGCTTGGCACAGATGCTTTTCAGGAGACGGATATTGTAAATATTACAACGCCTATCACAAAATGGAATTATCAGGTTACTGATGCCAATGAAATACCAGAAGTATTGGCAAAAGCATTTTATATAGCCAAATCTGGACGACCTGGCCCTGTATTGATTGATATTACAAAAAATGCTCAATTACAAATGTTTAACTACAAAGGTTACAGACCATGTATTCATGTTCGGAGTTACAGAGCAGAGCCAATAGTTAGAAACGAGTATATTACACAAGCTGCTGCGCTGATCAATAACGCCAAAAAACCTTTTATCGTTTTTGGACAAGGGGTTATTTTGGGCAATGCCGAACAAGAATTATTGGCATTTGTAGAAAAATCAGGAATACCATCCGCTTGGACTATCATGGGAATGAGTGGCCTGCCAACAGACCATCCGCAAGCCGTAGGAATGGTGGGCATGCACGGTAATTATGCACCAAACTTACTTACAAACGAATGTGATGTGCTGATTGCAATTGGTATGCGTTTTGATGATAGAGTTACAGGTCGTTTGGATAAATATGCCAAGCAAGCACAAATCATCCATTTGGACATAGACCCTGCCGAAATAAATAAAAACGTTATGGTTACGGTGCCTGTATGGGGTAATTGCAAACAAACATTACCTTTACTGACACAGCAAATTAATGAAAAAAAATATCCAGAATGGTTTGAAGTATTCCATTCAAAAAAACAAGTTGAACAAGATACATTGATAACCAATGAGTTAAACCCAACTTCAGACGGACTAACCATGGGCGAAGTTATGAAAGTGCTGAATGATTTGACACTAGGCGATGCCGTAATTGTTACCGATGTAGGACAACATCAAATGTTTGCTTGTAGATATACCAAACAAAACAGCACCCGAAGCAACATTACCAGTGGAGGTTTAGGTACAATGGGGTTTGCATTACCCGCAGCCATTGGAGCCAAGTTTGGTGCACCAAACCGTCAAATTGTAGCGATAATGGGCGATGGTGGGGCTCAAATGAATTTGCAAGAATTAGGTACAATTATGCAATTTCAACCCAATGTCAAAATTATCATTCTAAACAATAGTTTTTTAGGAATGGTACGTCAATGGCAAGAATTATTTCATGAACGCAGGTATTCTTTTACAGATATTCAAAGCCCAAATTTTGTAAAAGTTGCCGAAGCCTACCAAATTCAAGGCAAACAAATTTCGGACAGAAACGAATTGGAATCAAGTATTAAAGCAATGTTAGAAGCTCCACATGCCTACTTGTTGGAAATTGCAGTAATACATGAAGATAACGTTTTTCCAATGGTGCCGCAAGGAAAAGGAATTGCAGAAATTGTTTTGAGAAAAGAAGATATATAATTTAATGATGTTTAGTTAATTTAAAATAATAAGCATTGCATCAAATCCTTTATCAATGTTTTGAACTTTGACAAAGTTGCAAGATACCCTATTAAGACTTAACTAAATGACATTGATATAATTAAAAATAGATTTTTTAATCTAACAATTTTAAATAATTATAAAAAAATGAAACAAGAATATACACTAACCGTTTATACTGAAAATCAAGTAGGTTTGCTCAATAAAATTGCCATAATCTTTTCGAGAAGAAAAATCAACTTAGAAAGTTTGAATACATCGCCAAGTGAAATAGAAGGCATTTACAGATTTACCATTGTTGTTACCGAAACAGAAACGGTTATTAGAAATATTGCCCGACAATTGAAAAAAATTATTGATGTTTTTGATGTGCTTTACAACACAAACGACGAAATCATTTGGGAACAAATGGCACTCTACAAAGTACCAACAGAGGTTATTATGAAGGATGTAAAAGTAGAGCGTTTGTTGCGAGAATATGGTGCAAAAGCAGTAGTCATCAGACACGATTACACGGTATTTGAGGCCACAGGCCAAACGGAAGAAATCAATAAATTGTTAAAAGAACTTGATAAATACGGTTTAATTGAATTTGTTAGAAGTTCTAGAATTGCAATCATCAAATCGAGCGAGGGGGTTCATAACAAAGTTTTAGAAATGGAACGCAATGACCCCACTAAAAAAATGGTTAATAACGAATTTTTAAATCATAAAAGTATGATTTTTGAAATGTAAGTGCTACTTTTGTATTTTGTTAGTTCAAATCAAATGGTATTTGGTTTTATTACAAACAACAAAAAAAAACTACATTGTAACCACCTTGATAGTGAAAAGATTTTGAAAAGCGTTGAAAATCCACCTTCAAGTAACAATAATAAAAATGAATTTATTCAAAGAAATATTACAAGCAAAAAACCAATTAAAAGGAGTAGTTCAGGCTACTCCTTTGGCAGTTAATACCAATATATCTTCGGAGTTTGATGCCAATATCTTACTAAAAAGGGAAGATTTACAAACGGTTCGTTCTTACAAAATTAGAGGGGCATACAACAAAATGAGTTCCTTATCCGAATCAGAAAAGGCTCAAGGTATTGTGTGTGCAAGTGCGGGTAATCATGCACAAGGAGTTGCTTTTTCGTGTAATTTTCTAAAAATTCAAGGCAAAATTTACATGCCTAAAACGACACCTAAACAAAAAGTAAAGCAAGTACAACTTTTTGGCAAATCGTATGTAGAAATTGTACTTACTGGCGATGCTTTTGACGATGCTTATGCAAGTGCCGTAACTGATTGTACAGAAAATAATAAAGTTTTCATTCATCCTTTTGACGATTTTAAAGTAATTGCAGGACAAGGAACAATTGGTTTAGAAATCATAGATGCCGCAACCACTTCTATTGACTTTGTATTTGTACCCATTGGCGGAGGGGGGTTGGCTGCGGGTTTATCTACCGTTTTTAAAGAATTGAGTCCCAATACCAAAATTATTGGAGTAGAACCTTTAGGGGCACCATCCATGAAAACCTCTATTGCCAACAACGAAAACACCATACTAAATACCATTGACAAATTTGTTGATGGGGCAGCCGTAAAACAAGTGGGCCAAAAAACATTTGAAATTTGCAAGGAAACACTCCACGATATTGTGTTGGTTCCTGAAGGAAAAGTTTGTACTACTATTCTTAGATTGTACAATGAAGAAGCCATGGTGGTAGAGCCAGCAGGCGCTTTAACCATTGCTGCATTAGATTTTTATAAAGACCAAATCAAAGGCAAAAATGTGGTTTGTATTGTTAGTGGTAGCAACAACGATATCGAACGTACAGCCGAAATCAAAGAACGGTCGTTGTTATACGAAGGTTTGATGCATTATTTTATGATTCAGTTTCCGCAAAGGCCTGGATCTTTAAAAGAATTTGTAAATCATATTTTGGGCGACGATGATGATATTACTTATTTTCAATTTGCCAAAAAAACCAACAGAGAAATGGGATCTGTTGTAGTAGGGCTCGAACTCAAAAACCGAAACGACATAGAATCCATCAAACAAAAAATGACAGAAAGGGGTTTTCCATACCAATATTTGAACGACAAACAAGAATTGTACACCCAAATTGTGGGGTAGTTTTTTTTAAGATAAAAGGATGCTTTTTTTGATATGAATTAGGCTTTTTCAAAATTTAGTATTTTGTCCAATAGTTGAGTGGGGTGTTTGAGACACGGATTTTGCGTTGGGGATAGCAATGAAAATCCTTTTAGAAGCCCCAAGCCCCCAAAAGGGGTGTGTTATATTGCACAAATATAGTTTCTGAATATAGTTATCAAAAAAGATTATTTCACAATATGATATTTCGTTTGGAGTTCAATGAACGCAATTTGAAACGGATGAGCCCGACCCTTGGGGAACGGCCAAAAATGTATTCTATTGGTTGTTTTTGTTTTGAACATTGGATGTATCTTACAAGTGTAGCAAAAAAAAACCTTTGTATCGCTAGGCCATACAAAGGTTCAACAAAATTAAATTACTATACTCAATATTTTTATTCCATTTGGATGGTAATAGGCAAATTATATATGGTTCTCACTTTTTCGCCCCCAACAAAACCCGGACTCCATTTGGTTTTCAACGATTTTAAAACCCTAACGGCCTCCTGACCTAGGCCATAACCTGGATCTCTCAAAACTTTAATTTGTGTCATTGATCCATCAGCTTCTATTACAAAAGACACATACACTTTGATGGTTTTGTCTATTTCTAAATCTGATTTATTAAAATTGGTACCCACATAGGTATAAAATTTCTCCATTCCTCCAGGAAATTCGGGTAATTTATCCAACATATTGGTGCCAATAGGTGTGTCATCATTGGGTTTTGATGTAACATTTCCGCCAGTTGTTGCTACAGGTACACTTGGCACATCAGAAGGAATTCCTCCCAAATTGCTGGTATTGGGGTTGGAGGTTGTCGTTTGTGCCTCGAGGTTTGTTTTGATTGTATTAGTAGCCATTTCCTGACTGCTTATTTCAGGATTTATTAGCGTTTGTTTGTCCAAAAACTTTTTTTCTGTAAAAGTTTTTATGGCAGGTTGCTCTAATTGGCGCTCGGTATTCACCGTTACTACCTTAATAACTTCGGGCAATGCTTCTTCGGGTAATTTTGTTGTTGGCACTGTCGAAAATGAACTCAGCAAGATGCCTAATCCAGAAAAAATGGTTAAAGATCCAATGCCTATTGAAAATGCTATTCCAGAGGTTTTGGCATTTTCTTGTCGGAGTTGGTAGGCCCCATACAGCTTGTTTTTACCCTCAAAAACAAGTTCGATCCATTTTTTTTCAAATATACTTAAGTTTGACATAATTAAATGATTTAAAGGTTAAGTATTATTTTTTTATATAGTATAGCATTAAAATGAGTGTTTTTTTTATTTATATCTGCCTTATAATTTACAAACGCAAAAAACAAATCCATATTGTATAAAAGAATCATTTATTTTTACTTTTTTTTATCAACCAACATTCGATTAGCAATTTATTTGTCTAATTCCATGTCGATTAGTTAAACATACATTCAAATCAATCATCATTGTCAAAGTTTGAAACTTAAATGCCATTATGACTACATTGCAGAATCCTAAATGACATTGTTTTCTAATTGTTAATTTTTTGAATCATTAAACAATATTTTTGCTATTTTTGTTAAAAAAACGGGGAGCTATTCCAGACCTTACTGCAACATACCCCTTTGTATTTACATGAACTATTGTTTAAAAGAAGTGCAAATCATTCCAAAACCATTAAATAAATCATTACAATGAATTTTATTGAAAATGCCCTCAAACAGTTTGACTATTATAAAAGTCTTGGTGAAAAAACTTTTATACAACTTGCAGATGAGTCCCTTTTTTATCAACCCAACGACGCAAGTAATAGTATCGCAACCATTGTAAAACATTTAAGTGGCAATATGCTTTCACGATGGACTGATTTTTTGACAACAGATGGCGAAAAAGAGTGGCGACACAGGGATACTGAATTTGAGAACGATAGTACAACAAGAACTTCACTTCTTGCATGTTGGGACAAAGGATGGGCATGTTTATTTGAGGCTTTGCAAGGGCTAACAGAGGACGACTTGTGCAAAGAAATTTATATTAGAAACCAAAAACATACCGTAATGGAAGCCATAAGCAGACAATTAGCACATTATCCATACCACATTGGACAAATTGTTTTTTTAGGAAAATTATATTGCAACCAAAATTGGTCATCGCTGTCTATTCCAAAAGGAAATTCAATGGCTTATAATGCCCAATTATTTTCTACACCACAAGACCAATAACAATTTGTAATTGATAATCTGGTGTATTGGGTAATTTGTATTTGTTATTGTTTGTTTGCAATGAATATGTTGTAAATGGCGATTTTGTTACATATTTATATAAATTTTGTCAATGTAAAAAATAAATATTTCGACAAATAAAACTTTGAGCATAACGACAATCGGGTGTTTGAAAAAAAAATATACTTTTGTAGAAAAAAAATATTTTGACACCAATTCTATTAATAACACCGCCTTTTACGCAGCTCAACACCCCTTATCCCGCTACGGCTTATTTGAAAGGATTTTTAAATACTAAAAACATCAAATCCTATCAAACAGATTTGGGAATTGAAGTCATTTTAGAATTGTTTTCGAGTCAGCGTTTTCAACATTTATTTGAATTTGCACAACAAAGTACCCCCCATTTTTCGGACAATGCCAAACGAATATTGGCCCTAAAATCCCATTATATCCAAACTATCGATAGTGTAATAGCTTTTTTGCAAGGCAAAAATGCTTCATTGGCCAGACTCATTTGTAGTGGTTATTTTTTGCCCGAAGCCTCCCGTTTTGATTCCTTGACAGACCTTGATTTGGCATTTGGCACAATGGGTTTACAAGATAAAGCCAAGCATTTGGCAACTTTATATTTAGAGGACGTGTCGGATTTTATTGTCGAATGTGTCGATCCTCATTTTGGTTTTAGTCGATATGCCGAAAAATTGGGCAGAAGTGCAGCCTCATTTGACGAATTGTATCAGTATTTACAACAAAAAACCACCTATATTGATACCATCTCATTACGAATAGTAAATCAAAAAATACAAGAACACCAACCCCAACTCATTTGTTTTTCGGTGCCATTTCCTGGTAATTTATATAGTGCTTTCAGAGCAGCACAATGGATCAAACAACATTTTCCAAATATCAAAACGGCAATGGGGGGCGGTTTTCCAAACACCGAATTGCGGTCGTTAAAGGATCCTCGTGTATTTGATTTTTTTGATTACATTACCCTAGACGATGGTGAATTGCCCATCGAAATATTATATTCAAAAGTAAATAACGACACGTCTTTATTTGCTAAAGATATTTACAAGCGCACTTTTTTATTAGAAAACAATCAAGTAGTTTATTACAATAATTGCCTTCAAAAAGACTACAAACAAAACCAAGTAGGCACACCTGATTACGATAATTTACCTTTAGATCAATACATTTCGGTTATAGAAATGACCAATCCTATGCACAGCCTTTGGAGCGATGGACGCTGGAACAAACTAACAATGGCACATGGTTGCTATTGGGGCAAATGCACTTTTTGCGACATATCATTGGACTATATCAAAATTTACGAACCCATTGCCGCATCATTAATTGTTGACAGAATGGAACAATTGATAGCACAAACTGGCGAAAAAGGATTCCATTTTGTAGATGAAGCTGCTCCACCAGCTCTCATGAAGGCCGTGGCACTCGAAATTATCAAAAGACAATTAATAGTAACCTGGTGGACCAACATTCGTTTTGAAAAAAGTTTTACAACCGATGTATGTTTGCTACTCAAAACCTCGGGTTGTATAGCGGTTTCGGGTGGGCTAGAAGTAGCATCGGACAGGCTTTTGCAACTTATAGACAAAGGAGTTACAGTGGCTCAGGTGGCTCAAGTTACCCGAAATTTTACCGAAAATGGCATCATGATACACGCCTATTTGATGTATGGATACCCTACTCAAACGGTTCAAGAAACCATCGACAGCCTCGAAATGGTAAGGCAATTGTTTGAAATTGGCATACTACAATCGGGTTTTTGGCACCAGTTTGCCCTTACTGCTCACAGTCCCATTGGTCAAAATCCGCAACAATTTGGATTAAAAACCATGACAAACAACATTCAATTTGCTCATAACGACATCGCTTTTACAGACACAACAGGCATCAAGCACGAGCAATTTTCGTATGGTTTAAAAAAATCGTTATACAATTTTATGCACGGCTATTGCTTGGACTACAACCTCCAAGAATGGTTTGATTTTAAAATTCCAAAAACCAAAATCAAACCTGATTTTATAGAAAAATGCTTAGCACAATCGCCCCTTTTGGTGTTACCAAAAGCGAATAGCAAAATGATTTGGCTAGGGCCAATGCCACAAAAAACAGACTACATCAAATCCAAAAAAGGACAAAAGTTTCAAATGTCGGTACTCGAATTTCATCAAAAAAACGACTCATTCGAAATCCGATTAGCAACCCCTTTGGCCCATTGGTTGGTTGCCATTTTAAATCAAGCCCATATAAACAAGCCCACGTTGCCCACTTTCAAAATGATTCAATCCGATTTTGAAAACCATTTTGATGATTTTGAACCCTTTTGGTTTAGTAAAAACATTGAAATTTTAAAAACAAAAGGATTGATTTTATTATAAAAATGTATCAATTTCGTTATAATCATACATTATTTTTAATTTATGTATATTAATTTAGCAAATATAGGTCGGTTTCATTAACAATAATACAGCATATATAATTACTTTTACACCCAATAAAAAAAAAATTACATGGGTAATAATTATAACATAAAAGTAAATGACACTTTTCATTATGAACTTGATAATGAAAGTGTTGCAAAATTAGATGCTGTTAGTGTGCAAACAAACCAATTTCATGTTTTGCACCACAACACACCTTTTAAAGCCGAAATTGTTTCAACAGATTTTAACCGCAAATCCTATACTGTAAAAGTGAATAACAACACCTATACAGTGGCCATTGCCAATGAATTGGATGTATTGATAAAAAAAATGGGCTTCGAAGTTGGCACTTCAAAACAAGTAAACGCCATCAAAGCTCCAATGCCTGGTTTGATATTGGAAATAAGTGTAGTAGTGGGACAAGAAGTAAAAGAAAATGACAACTTATTGATTTTAGGTGCCATGAAAATGGAAAACAGTTTTCTTTCGCCAAGAGATGGTATTATCAAATCGATTGCCGTCAATACGGGCGATGCCGTGGACAAAGGACAATTGTTAATCGAATTTGAATAACCTTATATTTTGAATTCTAAATTATCAAGGGCTAAATTCTAATTAAAATGTTTATTTGGGTGTTCCCACAAGGGTCGGGTTATCCGTTTCAAACAACGTTCAATGAACTCCAAAGGAAATGAAATATTGTGAAATAATCTTTTTTGATAACCACATTCAGAAACTATATTCGTGCAATATAACACACCCCTTTTGAGGGTTGGAGGGCTTCTAAAAGGATTTCTACTGCTTTCCCTAATGTAAAATACGGTAAATAGTAACCCGCCGTTTTTTTAAGTTACACAATAGCATATTTAGAATCCAAAATCTTTTAATTTCCAATTCAAAATAAAAAAAATAAAAATAGTATAACAAAATGAAAAAAATATTAGTTGCCAATCGAGGCGAAATTGCAATCCGAGTGATGCGAACGGCTCAAAAAATGGGCATCAAAACCGTTGCAGTATATTCTACTGCCGATAGAAATGCACCACACGTAAAATTTGCAGACGAGGCCGTTTGCATTGGCGAAGCACCTTCGAGTCAATCCTATTTATTAGGAAACAAAATTATAGCCGTAGCCAAATCTTTAGGGGTAGATGCCATCCATCCTGGATATGGTTTTTTGAGCGAAAATTCAGAATTTGCAGAAGAAGCAGAAAAAAACAACATCACATTCATTGGACCAAAATCAAAAGCCATTTTAATAATGGGAAGCAAATTGGCCGCCAAAGAAGCCGTAAAAGCTTATGATATTCCGATGGTGCCAGGCGTAGATGAAGCCATAACCGATATTGCAAAAGCCAAAGAAGCCGCACAATTTATTGGTTTTCCAATATTAATAAAAGCCTCGGCAGGTGGTGGCGGAAAAGGGATGCGGGTAGTAGAAACCGAAGCCGAATTTGAATCGCAAATGAATCGTGCCATTAGCGAAGCCGTAGCTGCTTTTGGAGACGGATCTGTTTTTATAGAAAAATATGTGGCCTCACCTCGTCATATCGAAATTCAAATTATGGCCGATAGCCACGGCAATATATTGTATTTGTTTGAAAGAGAATGTAGTGTGCAACGCCGCCATCAAAAAGTAGTAGAAGAGGCTCCATCGGCAGTATTGACACCCGAACTCCGTAAAAAAATGGGCGAAGCTGCCGTTTTAGTGGCCAAATCGTGCGACTATTTAGGGGCGGGTACTGTAGAATTTTTGTTGGACGAAAACCATAATTTTTATTTCCTCGAAATGAATACCCGTTTGCAAGTTGAACATCCTGTAACAGAGATTATTTCTGGGGTAGATTTAGTAGAAATGCAAATCAGAGTAGCCCGTGGCGAAGCTTTAACATTAAAACAAGAAGACCTTCAAATAAAAGGTCATGCCCTAGAATTGAGGGTGTATGCAGAAGATCCTTTGAATGATTTCTTGCCAAGTGTTGGACATTTAGACCAATATATATTGCCAACAGGCAAAGGCGTTCGTGTGGACAATGGGTTTGAACAAGGCATGGACATTCCAATTTATTATGACCCAATGCTCTCTAAACTCATCACTTATGGCGAAACCCGTGAAGAAGCAATGCAAATCATGTTAAAAGCCATTGAAGACTATAAAATTCAGGGGGTTTCGACAACGTTGCCTTTTGGAAAATTTGTTTTTGAACACGAAGCCTTCCGTTCAGGGAATTTTGATACTCATTTTGTAAAAAAATACTATGATGCAGAAGTTTTGAAAAAACAAATGGCCCAAGAAGCCGAAATTGCTGCACTTGTGGCATTAAAACAATATTTTGAAGATCAAAAAATCGTACGATTACCAAATCAATAATTTATGGAAGCAAAAATAAAAGTATTAAACGATAAAATGGCTTTGGCTCACTTGGGTGGTGGCGAAAAACGTATTGAAAAACAACATCAAAACAAAAAATTAACCGCCCGTGAACGCATCAATTATTTGATGGACGAAGGAACTTTTGAAGAAATTGGCCTGTTGGTTACCCACCGAACAACCGATTTTGGAATGGAAAAAGAAGTGTATTTGGGCGACGGGGTTATTACAGGATATGGCAACATCAATGGCCGATTGGTATATGTTTTTGCTCAAGATTTTACGGTATTTGGCGGTTCGCTGTCTGAAACCCATGCCGAAAAAATTTGCAAAGTAATGGACATGGCCCTAAAAATGGGAGCTCCCATGATTGGTCTCAACGATTCTGGTGGGGCTAGAATTCAAGAAGGGGTTCGTTCTTTAGGCGGATATGCCGATATTTTTTACCGAAACGTGCAAGCCTCGGGCGTTATTCCTCAAATTTCGGCCATCATGGGCCCTTGTGCTGGTGGTGCAGTATATTCGCCTGCTATGACCGATTTTACAATGATGGTTGAAAACACCAGCTATATGTTTGTAACAGGGCCAAACGTGGTAAAAACCGTTACCAACGAAACGGTTACATCCGAAGAATTGGGTGGGGCAAGCACGCACTCTACCAAATCGGGGGTGGCCCATTGCACTTCGGCAAACGATGTAGCATGCCTAGAAGACATCAAACGATTGTTGGGTTATTTGCCTCAAAGCAATACCGAAAAACCAAAAAACATTCCATTTGCTTTAGGTAACGAGGTTCGAGAAAAATTGGCTTCTATTGTTCCAGAAAGTCCTAACAAACCTTACGACATGCACGAAGTAATTTCGGGTATTATTGATGAAGATTCATTTTATGAAATTCATAAAAATTTTGCAGACAATATTATTGTTGGATTTTCCAGAATTGGCGGCCGCAGTGTCGGAATTATTGCCAATCAGCCCATGATTTTAGCTGGAGTATTGGACGTTAATTCATCAATCAAAGCCGCTAGATTTACCCGTTTTTGTGATTGCTTCAACATTCCGTTGCTTGTACTGGTAGATGTACCTGGATTTTTACCAGGAACAGACCAAGAGTGGAACGGAATTATAGTTCATGGAGCCAAATTGTTGTATGCCCTTAGCGAGGCTACTGTGCCAAGAGTTACCGTAATTACCAGAAAAGCCTACGGTGGAGCTTATGATGTCATGAACTCCAAACACATTGGAGCCGATTTGAATTATGCATGGCCATCGGCAGAAATTGCCGTAATGGGTGCTAAAGGGGCGTCGGAAATTATTTTCAAAAAAGAAATCAACGAAGCTGCCGATCCTGCTGCAAAATTGCTCGAAAAAGAAGCCGAATATGCTGACTTGTTTGCCAATCCATACACAGCCGCTCAGCGTGGTTTTGTGGACGAAGTGATTTTGCCACAAGACACCCGTAGGAAATTAATTAAAGCATTTAGCATGCTCGAAAATAAAGTTGCCGTTGCACCAAAACGCAAACATGGCAACATACCGTTATAGTTTTTTTTAATTTGTTATTTTTTTTTAAAAGCGTTTTGAGTTTTCAAGACGCTTTTTTATACTCCTAAATAAAGTAACACAACACCCTCCCCTACTGTTTATACCAAATATAGATACTGTCCAAAAATGCGATGCCGTTTTTTAGAAAAAAATGTCAAAAAACAACTTGGCATCACTGGCTAGGAACTATTTTTTTTGAATATTATAGCACAAATAATCCAATAAATTGGAATATTTGATATTTGGTAATACTTACTGCCGCAGCCCTTTCAAAATCTGAATTTCGGTTTCGAGGGATTTTATGTGGGCATTTTGTTGCTCTATCGTAGCTCGAAGTTCCTGTTCGACTTTTGTTTGATACGGTATTTTCAAATACTCGCCCAAGTGTGCCACAAAGTTATACTCCAGCACCTTGCTCAATTGCCATAATATACCAAACTGCAACGACTGTTGTTTCATATAGCCCGAAACGGTTGTATGGGTTACCCCTAATTTTCGTGACACTTCGGCTTTGCTTATCTTATTTTGATGCAAATAATAATGAACAAAATTGCCATTTGCCGGAAATTCTGTGCTGTTGGTTAGGCGGTGCTTCAAATTTTTCATACTATTTTTTTTTAATGGTTGATGGTTTATGGTTGATGGTTGTTGGTTGTTGGTTGATGGTTTTTGGTTGTTGGTTGTTGGTTGTTGGTTGTTGGTTGTTGGTTGTTGGTTGATTAAACTTTGATGCAAATATACAAAAAATAATGGTTTAACCTTTATTATTATAGGTTTATCCTTTATTGATATAGGTTTATCCTTTATTGTTATAGGTTTATCCTTTATTAACATAGGTTTAAACTTTATTTATTTAGGTTTATCCTTTATAGATACAGGTTAATCCTTTATATATTTAGATTTAACCTTTATTAATATAGGTTTATACTTTATTAATACAGGTTTATCCTTTATTGATACAGGTTTACCCTTTATTAACATAGGTTAACCTTTATTAATACAGGTTTATCCTTTATTGATATAGGTCTATCCTTAATAGATACAGGTTTAACCTTTGTTTTTGAGGTTAGTGGTTTGTGTTTTGATGTCAAAAGTGCAGATCGTGATCATTGTTTTGGTGTTGTATCACTTGGGGGCATTTCAACGATTCAAAAAACAAAGCATTTGAAAGGGTTTCAATCTACTTTTTTGTTTTTTTATCAAAAAATGATACTGATATTGATCTAAAATCAACTGTATTTCAATTCAAACTCCCTACAAATCAATCGAAAAGCATTTCAATACATTAAAAAAGAGAAACAAATTCCTAACTATTTCTGGAAGCAATGGATTGAAATGAAATTGATTCCTTTTAGATGAACATGATTTTGAAAAGCAGTTGAATGTATGCCAATTTGATAAAAAAAATGGTTCAAGCATGGTAACTTATAACCATATTTATCGAGCTGGGGATTGAAATAATAAAAAAATTTGGAAATAAAAATAAAAATTTTACCTTTGAATACTTTAAACCTAAATTGGAACACATGACATTAATTAAATCAATATCAGGAATTCGGGGAACAATAGGCGGAAATGTAGGCGATAACTTAACACCCGTAGATGCAGTAAAGTTTGCCGCCGCTTATGGTACTTTCTTGAAAAATAATTTATCGAAATCAAAAGTAAAAGTGGTTATGGGCAGAGACGCTCGTATTTCGGGGCCAATGATCCACCATTTAGTATTGAACACATTAGTAGGATTGGGTATAGATGTGATAGATTTGGGGCTTTCTACTACTCCCACCGTAGAAGTAGCCGTGCCGATGGAAGGGGCCGATGGCGGTATTATTCTTACAGCATCTCACAACCCAAAACAATGGAATGCCCTTAAATTGTTGAATGAAAAAGGAGAGTTTTTGAGTGGTGCCGAAGGGGCATTGATATTGGATATTGCTGAAAGTGATGCTTTTACGTTTGCAGATGTGGACCATTTGGGTACGGTTACTACAAACGAGGCTTATATGGATATTCATATCAACGAAGTGCTACAATTGCAACTGGTAGATGTGGAAGCCGTAAAAAAAGCACAATTTAAAGTTGTGGTAGATGGCGTAAACTCATCGGGAGGTATCATAATACCTCAACTATTAGAACAAATGGGGGTAGAAGTTGTCAAATTATACTGCGAACCCAATGGTCATTTTCCGCATAATCCAGAACCGTTGAAAGAGCATTTGGGCGATATTTGTGCTTTGGTTGTCAAAGAAAAAGCCCATTTAGGCATTGTGGTTGATCCTGATGTGGACAGACTGGCGTTTATATCTGAAGACGGCAACATGTTTGGTGAAGAATATACGCTAGTGGCTTGTGCAGATTATGTATTGAGCAAAACACCTGGCCATACGGTGTCTAACATGTCGTCGTCGAGGGCCTTGCGAGATGTAACCCACTTGCATGGCGGGCAATATGAGGCCAGTGCTGTTGGCGAGGTAAACGTAGTAGCTTTGATGAAAAAAAACCAAGCCGTTATTGGTGGCGAAGGTAATGGTGGCATCATCTATCCGGAGTTGCATTATGGAAGAGACAGTTTGGTTGGTGTGGCTTTATTTTTAACCCATTTGGCTTATAAAAATTGCAAAGTTTCTGAGTTAAGAACTTCGTATCCAGAGTATTATATGAGTAAAAACAAAATAGAACTTACGCCAGAAATTGATGTAGATGCTATTTTAGAAGCCATGACGGAGCAATATAAACACGAAAACATCTCTACCATTGATGGTGTTAAAATAGATTTTGCAGAAAACTGGGTTCATCTTCGCAAATCGAATACCGAACCCATTATTAGAATTTATACAGAAGCATTTTCTCAAGAAATTGCAGATGCATTGGCTTTAAAAATCATAGCTGAAATCAAAGTCATAGCTGGAATTTAAGGCTAAAAAAGGTGCCGAAAAAAAAATTTTCGGCACCTTTTTTTATTGCTGTTTTAAGTTAAATATTTTGTTTAAAATACACTTCTGTAGCTCCTAAGCCATATTTTTGATAATTGGCATCTTGAAACATGATTTGGTCATAGCGACCTAACAAAAAATCGAGTTCCGCTTTGAGTATTCCTTCGCCCACACCGTGTATAAACACTATTTTTGGGATTCTGTTTTTAATTGCAAATTCAATATGCCGTTTGGCGGTTTCGGTTTGCAAGGTCAAAATATCATAATTACTTATGCCTTTTTTATTAGGAACCAATTGCTCTATATGCAAATCAAATTCTGGAACTCCTCTTTCGTTTTTAACTTTCTTGTCTTTGACAGTATAGGGTTTTAGGGGTGTTTCTTTTTCTTTTAGGACTTGGTTGTAATTAAAATTTTGATTGTTTACATAATTTTCGGTATGATTCATTACAATAAGTTCATGATTTTCATACGTCATTGTAAACCCATCGGCTGTTTCAATTTCTACTTGATTGTTTTTAATATTTTTTACAATACCACTAAAATCATCGTCCAAAACAGCCACTTTGTCGCCTATATTAATCTTTTTCATCGTCTTTTTGTATATTTTTACTTGGTGTTTTCCCACTTAATTGCATCATTCCATACATAAAAACAACCACACAAATACAAAGGATATATATATTTTGTTCTGCTTTGTTTTGTTGCCAAATAACCCCAAAAGCTGCTAAAGTCATAATAGGAAATCGTAATTTTTTCATGGAATAAGGAAAAACATTGTTGAAGGTTCAAATTTAGTATAAATTTGAAAAAGGCATCCCAAAAACACAAAAGATTTTGATAAAAATTAATAACGATAAACAAAAGCATTGATATTCATACCTGCACCCACAGAGGCAAAAATCAAAATATCGCCTTTTTCGATGTGGTGGTTTTCAATTTGATTATGAATTAACAAGTCGAAAAGTGTTGGTACCGTTGCCACACTGCTATTACCTAACAAATTGATACTCATTGGCATAATCCCTTGAGGTACAGGTTTGTCATACAATTTATAAAACCTGTTGATGATGGCTTCGTCCATTTTTTCGTTGGCCTGATGGATCAATATTTTTGTTACCTGTTCTATTGCTATGCCACTTTTGTCTAAACAATCTTTCATGGCATGAGGCACATGGCTCAAGGCAAATTCGTAAATTTTTCGTCCATACATTTTGATGTATTTGATGTTTGGGTCCAAATTTTGATTGTAGGAACTTCCATAAAACAAATAGTTTGCTTCGTCTATGGCAAAAGTGGCATTTTCATAAGACAAAAGTCCCGAATTATCGGTTGCAGCTTCAAAAATAGTAGCCCCTGCCCCATCGGCATAAATCATGCTGTCTCGGTCGTGGTCGTCCACAACTCTGGAAAGGGTTTCAGAACCAATAACCATACAGCGTTTGGCCATTCCAGATTTGATAAAAGCGTTGGCTTGCAAAACCCCTTCAATCCAGCCTGGACATCCAAAAAGAATATCAAAAGCCACACATTTTGGGTTTTTGATTTGTAATTTATTTTTGATTCTGGTAGCTAAACTTGGTAAAATATCAGATTGTACAGAACCTGGTTTGACATCGCCAAAATTGTGAGCTACAATAATATAGTCTATAGTTTCGGCATCAATTTGAGCATGCTCTATGGCTTTTTGAGCGGCCAAAAAACCCAAATCAGACGAACATTGTTCGTTTGTAGCATACCGTCGTTGTTCGATACCTGTGATACCTTTAAATTTTCTAACTACTACGTCGTTTGGATATCCAAAAGGAGTACCGTCTTCATTTAAAAATTCGTGATTGCTAAAATCCTTATTACTTACACATATACTTGGAATGTAACTTCCTGAGCCAATTATTTTTATATTCATCTGTTGCCGATTTTGAATGCAAAATTACATTTTTATTTGATGCAAAAACAAAAAAATACTATGCTTGCATATTATTATGAATTTATTACATTTTAACTATTAATTTGAATTATCTTCAGTTTTTTGATTGATTTATTATTTTAATCTTCATAATCGTAGCTAAATTTAAAGCTTGGGTTTTAATTTTTTCGGCATTTGTACCTTCAAAATGTTCCTCAACACTTACAAAAAAGTGATGCAACCAAATATCAAATAATGCGGGAGATAAATATTCTTTTTGGCTGATGTCTAAGTGAATTTGAGTTAAATTTCGGGTATAGCCTCCTGTGCCTAAAATGGCTTGAGACCAAAAAGTTACTAAAATGGGCAAATGTTCTTCGAGATTTATTTTGACTACATCTGTAAAAATATAGCTTATTTGAGGGTCTGAAAGTAATTTTTTGTAAAAATTATCAACTAAAAAGTATAAATCTTCTTGGTTTACGATATCTTTATTTTTAATCATTTTTTCTTGGTTTTTAAATTAAAATTAATATTTTTGTAAAAATTAATATCAATCAAATATAAACAAAAAAAATGAAAAAAATTATTTTATTATGGGCGTTTTTGCTTTCGTCCGTTTGCACATTTGCACAAGTAGATGTGATTACTAAACACAGTGGCGAGGTAGTAAAAGGTAAAGTTATTAAGGTAGAAGAATATACCGTGGTATTCAAATATGACGGAGAAGATGCAGAAAACAGCATTGGAAAATATGCCATTGAAAAAATTGTTTATGGAAAAAGCGGTAGAGTTGAAGAAGTTACTGAAAAAATTGTAGTAAATGGCGAAGATGATTGGGAAAAAGTAGTGATACTTGAAGAAAAATCATATATTGCTGGATTGAAAAAAGGAGGCGAAGTGAGAGGGAAAACAGGTATGATTAATTTTCAAACTGGAAATACTGGAGACAAAAAAGCCGAGAAAAAATTGAAAATGGCTGCTGCGGCCATTGGTTGTCCATTTGTATTGATGACTTCAGACAAAGCCACAGTGGGTTATAACTCTAATCAATTGGGAGGTTCTCAAAATATTAAAACGGGTATTGGATACAGATACCAATAAATTTACTATTTGAAAAAAAGTGTTGCTATTGTCCCTGAAAGTGCGTTAGGGATAGCAGCGGTATCCTTTTTTAAAACAAAAAAANNTTTTTTTGTTTTAAAAAAGATTTAGCGAATAGCCCGGCCCCTTGTGGGAACGCCCAAAACAATTAAATTTTCATTTTTTTGGATAACCATTGGGGAATGGGAATAATTTTGAATAGTTGATTGCCTACTATAAAAATGGTTATAGGGATGAGTGGTTTGTAGAAAAGATTGACTATTTTGTAAGATGAATTGGGTAATACAAATCCAATAGCAACAGATAATATTACAAAACCAATGACGTAACCATAGCGAAAGCTGAAAGGATGCACGCCAAATTTTTTGTAATTGAAGGCAATTTTGATTAAATTGTATAAATTCATGGAAATACAAGTTGCCCAAGCTACTCCAATAATTCCTAATTTTAGATAAAAAAGAAAAAATAAATTTGACAAAATAGTTAAAAAAGCCAATGCAACAGTTAATGTATTGTTGAATTTATAATATTTTGAGTTAGTAATAATGTAGCCATTAAACCCTGTTGCTAAATCAAACAATAAAGCAAATCCTATAATGTAAACCACATTTTTACCTTTGCTTAGTGCTTCGCCATTTTTCATAAGTAAGAATAAATCGTCTATTCCAACGGCAATACAACTAAAAAGTAAAGCACCTAAAGTAAATAAATATAAAGAAGTTTTGTGATGCAAAGCCTTCAATTCTAACCAATTAGCCTCTTCTATATATTGAGCAATTATGGGTGCCGAAATGGTATAGATGCCTAGTGCAGGCACGGTAATCATACGAATTAAATTGAACGTGGTGTTATAAACAGATACTTCTGCGTAGCCTAAAAACTCGCCAATCATGTAAGTGTCTATATTTAAAGCAATTACAGAGCCTATACTACCCAAAAAGGTGTATAAAGAAAATTGTAACAACTCGGATTTGAAATGGTTTTGATGTAGAAAAAAAGAGGAGAAACGGTTTTGGAAAGGATCTATTTTTTGTACATAAATATACATACCGATAAGTGATAACAGATAAAAAAACAGAAAAATCAGGATAGAAACAAGCTCAGAAAAGTGTCCGATATGGTAAGCCGTAAAGGCAGCAATCATACCTAATTTTGGGAAAATATTTTCAAAAATATTGGGTACAACTATTCTTTTTTTTATAGAAATATACCTAGATAATAATTGAATAATAGATAAAAGACACAATAAAGGAAAGATGTAAAAAGCCATTTCCCACATGTCTGTTTGTTGAATACTTGGAAAAATCAGGGCTGCAATTACATACAAAACACTTACAAAAATACCGTTTGCAACCAAAAAAAACATCGAAAACCGTAACAAATGCTGGTGGTCGTTGGTTTTGGATAATCGGGGGTAAAATCGGATATTGGCATGGGCAATCCCAAGGGAAACAACGGGCAAAATGAGTAGTGCAGTAGCCAATACAAATTGCAATTTGCCTGCAAATTCTAAATTATAAGGATAGATAAATAGCGTTGTAAAAACGCCAATTAACACGCTAAAATATCCTACAAAACTATATTTGATACTTTGTCTAGCTACAATTCCCATTTTAGTTTTGATTTGGAATAAAAATAAAATTGTTGATATATAAATTAAAATTATTCAAAAAGGCATCTTCTTGAAAAAGCTGCATTTTAGTGTAATCAAATGGAGCAAGTTGTTTGCTTTTTCTGTCTAAATAATACACATTGTAATTGAATTTCTGTATAAAATTAAAAATGGCTTCAATAGGATAATGGGCATGTCTGAGTTCTATTTCTATAATAAAAATTGGTTTGAAATGTTGTAAAATATGCTGACAACCTAAAATGGCATCGTATTCATGGCCTTCCACATCGATTTTGACTACATCGATAGTAGTTAAATGATTGTTTTGCACCCATGAATCGAGTGTAATAGTCTGAATTTCAACTTTTTCTACATTATCTCCCAACGCTTCTAAAGAGCCACGAGTATCTTGTAAACCTGTTGCTATTTTGGGTATAAATAAAGTAGCAGTACCCGTTTTTGACGAAATAGCCAAAGGAACAATTTGTGCTTTTGGAAACAAATGACTGGCCAATTTTACCATATCGGAATTGGGTTCAAAGCCAATAATTCTGCCCGTTGTAATTATTTGTTCTGCTTGATACAAATAGATTCCTTTGTTGGTTCCAATGTCGATAAAAGTAGCATTGGGATGTAATATTTTATTGAGGTATCCCAATTCGGGTTCACACTTATAAGTATCTGTATTTAAAGACTTTAATGATTTAAAAAATCGTTTTTTGTAGAGTTCTGGCCAAAAATGGAAGGCCAATTGTATGAAAAATTTAAACATTTTGTGGTAAAGATGCTAATGTTAATAATTGGTTTTCGAGTTGGTTTTTAACACCATTAAATTGGTAACTTGTGTTGTAATTTTGTAATATTTTATATTCTTTTTGCAAATAATCGCTGCTTAAATGATTCAATATTTCGATTAAATCAGATTTGTTTTCATAAAATAAATTGTGCCATTCCATTTTTGGATAATACGAGGGAAACAAACCAAGCTTGCCGTGTACAATACAATCATTTTCGTTGCCACTCATTTTAGTATGTCCATATTTTTCTTTCACCCAATAAAACGACGTTTGTTGTTTGATTGGACAAAGCAACAAATGGGCTTTTGAAATGGCCGTTTGATAATCGTCCCATTGAATGTATTTTTGATGATAGGAAATACGAACATTTGGATGCAAATTGGTTTCTAAATCAATCAATTTTTTTTCTATTTGGGTATTTTCTGGTTTACCCAAAAATTCAAACTCCAAATGATTTTCAGGATTTAACTCTTCTAAAACACTAATAATCAAGTCTATATCTTTTCTTTTATTGGAAATATTACCCGAAATCACTATTTTTATTGGCTTTTGTGGCGGACATTGTATAGTTTCGCAAAAATTCAAATTGAGGCAAACCGTTTTGGATGCAGCAAGTGCATTTTTGCTGATAAGTTCTTGATGCAAAGCCTTTGATAGCACGGCCAACTGAGTAAAATGAAGTATATTTTTCCGTTTTGAATCTATTTTTTCTTTGATATATAATTTAAGATAATAGGTAAGTCTGTTTTTTTCTTTGAAAATGGTTTGAAAACATAACGGATTAAAAAAAACACTGAAATTCAAATTATGAACCAAACACATACTGGGTTTTTGACGAAAAATAAAGTGGTACTGATCGAAATGTCGGTGAAAAGTATTGACAACCACTGCATCAAAATGCCGAATCTGAGATTTAAAATCTGCAATTTGATCCAAAACCGTAATATGTTTTTGAGGTATGTTTTGAAGGTGATTGGCTACTTTTTTTGATACAAAAAAATGATAATCAAGCAATTGCATCTCTTTTAATAGCAAATACCATTGCTCTAATAAAGGAGCATGAGTTTCAAATTCGAGAAAGGCAATATGTTTTTTCATCAATAAAGACTAGGTTTTTTATAGTCGTATAAAAAAATAAACTATCCAAACAGCAAAGGTAAACTTTTATATGAATGAGAATGGTTAAAAAATTGATTTTTTTTAATGATAGTGTCGGTCAAAAGCCTTCAAAGTGCTAAAAAAAATGGAATGATTAATTTGATTTAAACCCATAACTTATTGATTAGATTTTGTGGATAATAAAAATTGTAGGTCGATTATGCAAATCAACAGAGTCTTTTTTCCATTCAAATACCCTTTTGGTTTTGATAAATTCCGATTCAAGGGTCAAGTCGGTGGCTACACACAAAAAAGTGTTAGGTTGCAGGGTTTGCAATAAGTCATCCAACATTTTGTTATTTCGATAAGGTGTTTCAATAAAAAGTTGAGATTGGTTTTTGTCAAACGACAATTTTTCTAACGTTTTGAGCGAGGCTTTTTTTTCAGATTTGTCTATGGGCAAATAGCCATTAAAAGCAAAACTTTGTCCGTTCAATCCAGATGCCATTATGGCCAACAAAATAGAGGAAGGCCCTACTAAAGGCACAACCTGAATATGGTTATCATGAGCCAACTTTACAATAACTGCCCCAGGATCGGCAACGCCAGGACAACCAGCTTCGCTCATGAGTCCCACATTTTTGCCTTCTAAGCATGGTTGTATCATCCGTTGGTGCGCTGTTACATCAGTATGCTTGTTGAGTGTTTGAAGTCTCAAACTGGATTGCACCTTTGATGGCAATACATTTTTAATAAATTTTCGAGCTGTTTTGTCGTTTTCAACAATATAATCATCTAATAATGCTATTGTACTTTGAATGGTTTGAGGCAATACCAAAAACGGATTTCCCTCGCCTAAAGTTGTTGGAATGAGGTATAATTTTCCTTTTTGAGACGTTTTCATGGATAAAATGGGCTTATTTTAAAACTTTTAATTTTTTACAAAGGTATTAAATTAATTGAGTAACCCAATCAAAATTATGAATTTGACAATTATTTACTTAAAAAATCGATTTTTAAAAAAAATTAATTTTTTTTCACGAAATCGATTTCGTGAATAATATATTTTATTTACATTTGTCGCAAATTAAAGCAAACCCCAAGTTTAAATTATTTATTTTTATTCATGACAACAATTGCACAATACGAAAAAGAATTGTCTTTTCAGGCAGACAGAAGACGGGCTGGAGTAGAACTCATCAAAATAGTGAGTGATCTTTGGTACGAAAAATCTATTGAAATGGTGCTCTTTAGAAACCAATTGATAGACAAAAACGTTTCAGAAATTATCAATTTGCACGAATATGCGGGTGAATTTGTTGGAAAACCCATATCTGTTTTTGATTCGGTAGAAATTGCCAAAGCCATTTTAACCAGCGATTTGCCACCATCTAAACTCGACATTGGTAAATTGACTTTTGAGTTTCATGATGAAAATAATATTTACAATAATGCAAAATCTTTTGTAGTTCACAAACTGCAAGCCGCAAAAGACTTTCACGAAATACAACCTAAAGATGTCGTATTGTATGGGTTTGGACGTATTGGCCGATTGCTTGCCCGTGAATTAATGTCAAAAATGGGTCAAGGGAATCAAATGCGATTGAGAGCCATTGTAACCCGTGATAAAAATGATGCTGTTTCGCTCGAAAAAAGAGCTTCGTTGTTGCGATACGATTCAGTTCATGGTGATTTTCAAGGCTCTGTAGTAGCCGATGCTGCCAATAATGCTTTAATTATCAATGGTACAACGGTTCACATTATCACAGCAAACAGCCCAGAAGAAATTGATTATACCACACATGGCATATCAGATGCTTTAGTAATAGACAATACAGGAGCTTTTACAACAGAAGAAGCCCTTTCCAGACATTTAACATCAAAAGGGGTGTCAAAAGTATTGCTCACTGCACCAGGAAAAGGGGTGCCAAATATTGTGCACGGTGTCAATCATACCGAGTTTGACCCAGATGAAGTCTCAATATTTTCGGCAGCTTCGTGCACCACAAACGCCATTACCCCTATTTTGAAAGCAGTCGAAGATACTTTAGGTGTGGTTAAAGGTCATTTAGAAACCATTCATGCCTATACCAACGACCAAAATTTAGTGGACAATATGCACAAAAAATACCGTAGAGGTAGAGCTGCAGGATTGAACATGGTAATAACAGAAACAGGAGCCGGAAGTGCGGTTGCCAAAGCATTACCAAGCCTTACTGGCAAACTGACATCCAATGCCATTAGAGTACCCGTGCCAAATGGTTCGTTGGTCGTTTTGAATTTAGAAGTTGCGGAAAAAACATCTAAAGAAGGTGTAAATGCTATTATGAAAAAATATGCCTTGGAAGGCGAATTGGTAGAGCAAATAAAATATTCGATGAACAATGAGTTGGTATCTTCAGATATTGTTGGTACTTCTCAACCCGCTATTTATGATAGTAATGCTACAATAGTATCTGCCGATGGCAAAAATGTAGTACTCTACATTTGGTATGACAACGAATATGGATACAGCCACCAAGTGATTAGATTAGCCAAATACATATCAAAAGTAAGACGTTTTACTTATTACTAGGATATTCAAAATAGTTTTTTAGTTTAGTTGCAATTCGAAAAGTCCGTTTTCATTTTTATATGAGAACGGATTTTTTATGGAAAATAATATCTTATCAAATTAATAATCATTTTTTTGCAAAAAAAAGAACTTCGTGTAGAAGTCCTTTTTTTTGAGTTTTATCCGTTTCTTATTTTTAATCAAATTCCGATGTAAAAAATAATTTTACGCTTGGAAATTTACTTTGAGTCATTTGAATTGTAAAATCAGAATCGGCCAAAAACACCAATTGGTTGTATTTGTCGTGTGCTAAAAATTTTTGTTTGATTCTACGAAATTCTTTAAATTCGTCACTTTTCAAATCGTCGGGTTTTACCCAACATGCTTTGTGAACAGGAAAGTTTTCGTAAGAACATTTGGCTCCATATTCATGTTCCAATCGGTATTGAATTACCTCATATTGCAAAGCACCAACGGTTCCAATAATTTTACGGTTGTTGAGTTCCAACGTAAAAAGCTGTGCAACCCCTTCGTCCATCAGCTGGTCTATACCTTTTTCTAACTGTTTGGATTTGAGCGGGTCTGCATTATTAATGTATCTAAAATGCTCTGGCGAAAAACTTGGAATGCCTTTAAAACTGGTTAATTCCCCTTCGGTAAGGGTATCTCCAATTTTGAAATTGCCAGTATCATGCAGTCCAACAATATCTCCAGGATATGAAATATCTACAATTTCTTTTTTTTCTGCAAAAAAAGCATTGGGACTCGAAAATTTTAAATTTTTCTTTTGTCGGACATGAAAATAAGGTTTATTTCGTTCAAAAGTTCCCGATACAATTTTAATAAAAGCCAGTCTGTCTCGGTGCTTTGGATCCATATTGGCATGTATTTTAAACACAAAACCCGTCATTTTTTCTTCCTTCGGATCAATCAGTCGGGTTTCAGATTCTTTTGGTCTTGGCGATGGGGCAATTGCTGTAAAACAATCCAAAAGTTCTCTAACCCCAAAATTATTTAAGGCCGACCCAAAAAACACAGGTTGCAACCGCCCATCTAAGTACGCTTGACGGTCGAATTTTGGGTAAACCTCGTCTATCAATTCCAATTCTTCTCGCAGTCTTTCGGCTGGTTTTGGGCCAATTATTTTTTCTAACTCTGGATTTTGAACATCAGAAAAAGCAATGGTTTCCTCGATATTTTTGCGACTATCGCCACTAAATAAATTGATATTTTGTTCCCAAAGGTTGTAAATACCCTGGAAATCATAGCCCATGCCAATTGGAAAACTCAAAGGTGTAACGGTTAGCCCTAGTTTTTGTTCTACTTCGTCCATCAAATCAAAGGCATCGTTACCCTCTCTATCCAATTTGTTGATAAACACTATAATTGGAATTTTTCGCATTCTACAAACGGCTACCAACTTTTCGGTTTGCTCTTCAACACCTTTTGCAACATCGATTACAACAATAACACTATCTACGGCGGTGAGCGTTCTAAAAGTGTCTTCGGCAAAATCTTTGTGCCCTGGAGTATCTAAAATATTGATTTTCTTGTCTTTATAATTAAATGCTAAAACCGAAGTCGAAACTGAAATTCCTCTTTGACGTTCGATTTCCATAAAATCGGAGGTGGCTCCTTTTTTAATTTTGTTGTTTTTTACAGCCCCTGCCTCTTGGATGGCACCTCCAAAAAGCAACAATTTTTCTGTAAGTGTTGTTTTACCAGCATCAGGATGGGAAATGATTCCAAATGTGCGACGTCTTTGTATTTCTTCTAAAAAACTCATGTTTTGATATAAAATTGAGGTGCAAAAATACTATTATTTTCGATATTTGATTATGTAAAATCAGGATATTTCAATACAATTTACATATCAAAAAGGCTAAAACTTTATAATTTTTTGTTAATACTAATTTTTATTGTTGTATAATGCTTTGAAATTGTTATTTTTGTTGATTGTAACAAAACTTATTTATTACATCAAAAAAAGTGCTAATCAATCGGTAGTTTAATCTAAAAAAAATGAAAATGAATTTAAAAAAATGGTTCTCTTTTATTATAATTATCTTACTAACAAAGAGTTATGCTCAAAGTCAATCAAAAGATATATTGTTTACAATAGACGATAAACCTTTTTATACAGATGAATTTGCAAGAGTGTATTTGAAAAATTTAGATTTGGTAAAAGATGATTCACAAAAAGATTTAGACAAATATTTGGATTTATATATTGGTTATAAATTGAAAGTTCAAAAAGCATTAAAAATTGGCTTACAAAACAATGATCGTTATAAAAATGAATTGATTGGTTATAGAGCTCAATTGTCTAGAACTTATTTTACTGATACCAAAATAACCCAAAAGTTGTTGGATGAAGCATATCAAAGGGCTTTAAAAGAAATTAAAGCCTCACATATATTGATAACCTGTGATGAAAATGCTCCAGCAGCCGATACTTTAAAAGCTTATCAGCAGCTATTGGATATTAAGAAACGGGCTGAAAATGGCGAAAACTTTGGTACTTTGGCCGCATTGTATTCGCAAGATCCGTCGGCAAAATCCAATAGTGGACAATTAGGTTATTTTTCGGTTTTTAGAATGGTTTATCCATTTGAAACAGCGGCATATCAAACCCCAAAAGGAGCATTGTCGTCAATTATTAGAACCCGTTTTGGTTATCATTTGATCAAAGTGGAAGACATTAGAGACAATAGAGGCGAGGTGATTGCAGCCCATATCATGATTGGTAAAACACTAGGAAGTGGCGAAGCAGAAGATATGAAAACCAAAGCAATGATAGACGACATTTACAAGAAATTACAACAAGGAGAGTCGTTTGAAAGTTTAGCTAAAACCTATTCACAAGACAAAGCATCGGCACCAAAAGGGGGTGTTTTAAGTCGATTTGGAGCTGGACAACTCAATTCTGAAGAGTTTGAAGACACGGCCTTAGGACTGACATTGGAAAAACCAATTTCGACTCCTTTTTTATCCAATTATGGATGGCATATTGTAAAATTAATAGAAAAATTTCCTGTAAAATCATTTACAGACATGAAACCATTTTTAGAAGATCGATTGGCAAAAGACGACCGTTCAAAATTGATCATACAATCACTTACTTCAAAATTGAAAGCTAAATACAAGATTCAAAAAAATCTGAAGTCGTTTGAGGCTGCCAAAAAAACAGTAACCAACGATATTTATAACGAAAAATGGATAGTGCCCTTGGCAACACCTGCTTTAAATAATGACATTTTAACAATTAACGAAGAAAAAATCAGCACCCTATCGTTTTTAAACTATGTTAAAGAACAAGAAAAAAACAAATTGACTTTGAAACCAATTGATCAATTGGTGGATCATTTATATGACGAGTTTGAAAGTGAAAAATTAAGAACTTATTACGATCAACATTTAGAAATGGAATATCCAGAATTTAAATATGTTGTTGAAGAATATAAAGAAGGTTTACTACTTTTTGATTTGATGGAAAAAGAAATTTGGGAAAAATCAAAAAGTGATACCACCGGTTTAAAAAACTATTTTGATTGGAATAAAAATCAATATAAACAAGGAGAAAGTGTGGCCATAATTATTGCATCGTCTATTAATAAAGATGTTGTGAAAAAGGCTCAAAAATTATTGAGTAAAAATACTTCGACTGCTGAAATAAAAGAAGCATTGAATACAAATGAGGTTATAAATATTATTATAAATCAAGGTATTTATGAAAAGCATGAAGCGATTATTCCGAAAAATACCAAAATAGAGCAAGGAGTATCAGACATTATAAAAGAAGGTGATTACTATTTTGTAACTAAAATCAATCAAGTAATACCCGAAAGACTTAAAACATTTGAGGAAGCCAAAGGACGTCTCATCAATGATTATCAAAATTATTTGGAAACCAATTGGATTCAAAATTTGAAAAAAGAATTTAAAGTACAAATCAATTCCACTATTTTTGAAAAAATAAAAAAAGAAATACAAACTAAATAACAACATGAAATACTTACAAAAAATTAAATTTACAACCTTTTGCCTGTTTTTATTGGCATTTTCAATTGGACATGCTCAAGAAATTATCAAAGAAACTTCTGCAGTAGTAAAAACAGATACAACCAAAAACAAAAAAAGAAAAGTAGATGGCATTGTTGCCAATGTGGGCGATTATATCATTTTAGATTCAGATATAGATAAAGCATTTATAGAAATTTCAAGTCAGGGCAACTCGATAAAAGACATTAGCCGTTGCCAAATGTTGGGCAAGTTGTTAGAAGACAAGCTATATGCCCATCAGGCCATTCAGGATAGTATTGTAGTATCTGATGCTGATGTGAAATTGATGATGGAAGAACGCATCAACTATATGGTAGAAAATGTTGGATCGATGGAAAAAGTATTAAAATACTATAAAAAAGACAGCGAAGAGGATTTTAAGTCCTATTTTTTTGATATTTTGAAAGAAAACAAATTGACTTCGGATATGCAAAAAAAAATTATTGATGGCGTAGAAATCACACCTGAAGAAGTGCGTACATTTTTTAAAAAAATCCCTCAAAACGAATTACCAATAATTGGAACTGAAGTAGAAGTTGCCCAAATAGTAGTTGCCCCAAAAGTGGCTCAAGAAGAAAAACAAGCTGTAATAGACAAACTCAAAGGGTTTAAAAAAGAAGTAATGGAAGGGGTTAGTTTTGCTACAAAAGCAGTACTTTATACACAAGACCCAGGATCGAGAGCCAATGGTGGTTTTTATAAAATGAATAGAAAAACACCATTTGTAAAAGAATTTAAAGATGTAGCATTTTCATTGGCCGAAGGCGAAATATCTGAACCATTTGAAACCGATTTTGGGTATCACATCATCATGGTCGAAAAAATAAAAGGTCAGGATGTAGAATTGCGTCACATTTTATTAACACCAAAAACGACACAAGCCTCATTAGACGAAGCAAAAGAGAAAATTAGTTTGATAAAAAAACGTATTGAGGACAAAGAAATTAGTTTTGCAGAAGCAGCAAGACAAATGTCTGACGAGAAAGAAACCCGTACCAACGGCGGACAATTGATAAACCCAAAAACACAAGACACTCGTTTTGACTTAACAAAAATGGACCCTACATTGTATGCAGATATTTCTAATTTGAAAACCAAAGAAATAACAATTCCATTAGTAGAAGAAGATCAAAAAGGTGGGAAAAAATACAAAATAATCACTATAACCAATAGAATTACTGAACACACGGCAGATTATGGTAAAGATTATATTAAAATAAAAGAATTGGCTTTGAAAGAAAAACAAATTAAAGCCATAGCCAAATGGATGGATAACAAAATTAAAGAAACGTATGTAAAAATCAATGCCGATTATCAGGATTGTGCCTTTACAAACAATTGGTTAAAAAAATAAAACATTAAAACAATATGTCAGACGTAAATGCCATTGAAAATTTAGTACAAAAGAAAAATAATCTCAAAAAAGAAATTGCCAAAATCATCATTGGACAAGACGTTGTTGTAGATCAGATTTTGTTGAGTATTTTTTCAGGAGGTCATGCCTTATTAGTAGGAGTGCCTGGATTGGCCAAAACATTAATGGTCAATACCATTTCAGAAGCTTTGGGTTTGCAATTTAAGCGCATTCAGTTTACACCTGATTTGATGCCTTCTGATATATTGGGAAGTGAAATTTTGGATGAAAATAGACAATTCAAATTTATTAAAGGCCCTATTTTTTCTAACATCATTTTAGCAGACGAAATCAATAGAACTCCTCCAAAAACTCAGGCTGCATTATTAGAAGCCATGCAAGAAAGGGCAGTAACAATTGCGGGGCAGCATTATAAATTAGATTTGCCATACTTTGTATTAGCAACTCAAAATCCAATAGAACAAGAAGGTACCTATCCTTTGCCAGAAGCTCAGTTGGATCGTTTTATGTTTTCGATTAAACTTGAATATCCAAGTTTTGAGGAAGAAGTTATGGTAGTAAAAAGCACAACTTCTGATGTTAAAATGACTGTAAACCCGTTGTTTACAGCACATGAAATTATTGATTTTCAACAACTTATTCGTAGAGTTCCTGTGGCAGACAATGTTATTGAATATGCTGTAAAATTAGTTAGCAAAACCCGACCAGATTCCAATTTTGCTTCAGATTATATAAAAAATTATTTAGACTGGGGAGCTGGACCAAGAGCCTCGCAAAATTTGATTTTGGCTGCTAAAACCCATGCTGTTTTTAACGGCAAATTTTCGCCTGATAACGAAGATGTTAGAGCAGTTGCCAAAGGCATTTTACGACATCGAATTATTAAAAATTATAAAGCCGATGCCGAAGGAATTTCAGAAGAAATGATTATCGAAAAGTTATTTTAAAAGAAAAACGTTTTATTGAATAAATAAAACGTTTTTTTTTATAACAAACTTAAATCGTTTTGAAATTGTAAAATATTATTATAATAATTAAGTAAATACATTAAAATATATA
>NZ_MUGT01000220.1 GCF_002217205.1 Flavobacterium branchiophilum NBRC 15030 = ATCC 35035
TAGTTTTTGCAATAATTTAAAATGGAAATTTTTGCAGACAACAATTTTAATGTATTTTTTCTTGAATATTCAACAGAAATGTTTAATTTTACTTTTCAAAAAGCCTTTAAAAAATTAATTTATTAAAAAATAGGCTTTTAATATAAATTAAAACTAAAATTAATTCAATAAAAAATGATGAGAAAACATTTTATAGTAGCCGGGCTTTTAAGTTCGATGGGGCTATTTGCTCAAGACGATTTGGTAAAAAAAGTCATCAACAATGCTTCTATCAATTCTAAATTTATTTTTACAGATGTTATCAATTTAGAAAGTACTTCGGTAAAAAGCCAAGGATCTGCAGGAACTTGTTGGAGTTATTCTGGTAATTCTTTTATCGAGTCAGAAATGATCCGTATGGGAAAAAAACCAGTTGATATTGCAGAAATTTTTACGGCACGAAAAGTATATTTGGGCAAAGCCCGAAATTATATTTTATTTAATGGTAATTTAGGGCTTGGCGACGGTGCCGAGTTGCATGATGTAATGAACATGTTGCGTCAATATGGTGCCATGCCACAAGAAGCATATACGCTGGAAGATTATGGAAAAGGAAGTGTAAAATCTGATGATTTTCAAAATGAGTTAAAAGATATTTTAGATAATTACATCAAATTACCTAAAAAAACTGCTGCAACATGGCTTACAGATGTAAACCAATTTATGGATCAAAAATTAGGTAAATTACCAGAAAATTTTGATTATAAAGGCAAGAACTACAACTCTCATTCTTTTGCAAAAGAAGTAATAGGCATCAATCCTGATGATTATATTGAAATTTCAAACTACAAAGACAGTCCATATTACCAAAAAATAGTACAACCTGTTTCTGATAATTGGAGCTACGATCAATTGTATAACGTTCCAATGACTGCACTTACAGATGTGGTTGATGCGGCATTGTCTAAAGGCTATACGGTGGGCTGGGCTACAGACGTGTCTGAACCTTATTTTAGTTGGAAAAATGGTGTGGCTCAGGTACCCGATTTAGATTTGTATAATATTACAGACGAACAACGCAAAGGGCTTTTTGAGGCTCCATTGGATGAAAAAAAGATTACAGAAGACCTGCGTTTAGATGGTTTTTATACCATGACTACAACAGACGATCATGGTATGCACATCGTGGGCAAAGGCAAAGACCAAAAAGGGAAAGAATATTATAAAGTAAAAAATTCATGGGGTGCCAGCAACGATTTTAAAGGTTATTTGTATGTTACAAAAGCGTATGTTCAACTAAAAACTACTGCTTTGATGGTGCATAAAAAGGCTTTGCCAATGGCACTTGCCAAAAAATTGAAGCTATAATTTTTTATAAAAATAAATAAAAAACGCATCTAAATACGAATCTTATGACTCATTATGGGTATAAAAAATGTGTTTTAGATGCGTTTTTTTATTTGCAATATGTTGTTATTGTAATAATTTTTGCGTTAATACCAAATATACATATAAAATAGTCCAATCTATTTTTCCTTTTTTGCTAAAATTATTCATAAAAAATAGTTCCGTAG
>NZ_MUGT01000221.1 GCF_002217205.1 Flavobacterium branchiophilum NBRC 15030 = ATCC 35035
TTAAAATTTATGTGAACCATAAAATTTGAAATTATAAAAAACATAAAATCCTTAACCCTTATTAAGGATACTTTGATAAAAAGAAAATTGTTGGTAAGGGACAACGAAACAAAATAAAAAAATAATTCTTAAAATTTTAAAACATGAAAAAATTATTAACTTTTTTAATCTTTACTGCTAGTATTTCGGGCATAGCACAGGTAGGGATTGGGACTACAAATCCAGATGTTAGTTCAATATTGGATGTGAAATCAACGAGCAAAGGTTTTTTACCACCTAGAATGACACAATCAAACAGAGATGGTATTGCAACTCCTGCAAACGGGTTACTAATTTATTGTACCGATTGTGATTCTGGAGCGGGATGTTTGCAAGTAAACAATGGAACAACGGCTTTACCTGCATGGGAGTGTATAGGCGGTGTTGCTGCACCGACTTTTTCAGTGTCGGCTGTTTGTAATGGTTTTGTAACGGGTACCTATATGAAAAACAGCTCTATTGCTGGAACTTATACAGTTAAAATATCTAATGACTCCTTTAGTACAGCCACTATTGCCATTGGTTCTGCTGATTTAGTATTGTCAGATATTGCTACGGCTAGCCCAGCATTAACAGTTGGCACACCTACTGCTTCTCCTGTTGCTATTTCAGCGGGTACTATTACACTTAATAGTGGGGCTTCTACTATTGTAACCTATCCAATTACAGGTACACCAACTGCAACGGGTACTTTAAAAGGTACTTGGTCTAAATTATCATTGAGTTGTAGTAAAACTGTTAATGTAATAAATGGTACAGCAACTTTTTCATTACCAAGGTCAGAGAATGTAATTTCAGTTAAAGACGGAACTCCTCTTGTAGATATGCAAGGTGTTGTAGATAATGCTTCAAACAAAATCACCATAAAAGTGCCCTATACTTCGGGAACAGGAAGTTACGATGCTTACACAAGTTCAGTTGTTGCGGGTAGTACGGGCGAAGGTGGCGATAGCAATGGTTTTAGCTTTAGCTATCCAGCAGGAACTTTTGGTTCATCGGGAACAATTCTTGTAACCATTACAGTAGATGGAGATGGAAGTTACAATGCTAAAAAATTATTATTTGGAGGCAAAGAAAATATTGTAACCATTCCGTTTATGTTTAATGGAGTAAATGTTGGAAATATTATTTTCGAGTTATTTACA
>NZ_MUGT01000222.1 GCF_002217205.1 Flavobacterium branchiophilum NBRC 15030 = ATCC 35035
CCTTAACTAAACGACATTGGTTTATAAATAGTATTATTGGTTTTAAAAGTGTATGTTTAATAGGTACACAGAACAAAGCACAACAAACAAATGTAGCTATTTTTAGTTCGTTGATACACATTGGCAGTAATCCGCCATTGTTTGGCATTGTTTTTCGACCAAACACCGTTGAACGGCATACACTTGAAAATATTTTGAACACGGGTTGTTATACCATAAATCATATTCATGAACAGATGCACCAACAAGCCCATCAAACAGCTGCACGATATGATAGAAATACATCTGAATTTGATGCAACAGGATTGACACCCGAATACAAAAACGATTTTTTTGCTCCTTTTGTTCAAGAAAGTAGGGTGCAGCTGGCAATGGAATTGCGAGACAAAATAACCTTATCGATAAACAACACCGAGTTGATCATTGGAGAAATCAAAGAGATGTATTTTCCAGAAGCAGGATTGCAAAAAGATGGATTTTTGGATATCGAACAATTAGGCACTATCACTTGCTCTGGATTGGATAGTTATCATAAAACCACACAAATTGCAAGATGGAGTTATGCAAAACCCGACAAACCAATTTCAGTAAAATAACCCATGATAGGTACAAAGCACAATTTAGTTACCGTTACAATACATTTGAGCCATTTTTTATAACAATTTGGCTTACTATAACTTAGCGTTTCGGTATATTTTAATGAAGTTTTTAATTATTACAAATAAAAAAAAATAATATAATAATTACGATTATTTTTTTTTAATAAAAAAAAGACTAAATCATGAATAAAAAGCAAATATTATTTGATATTTTTCATTAGATGTAATTTGCAATTTATAAAAT
>NZ_MUGT01000223.1 GCF_002217205.1 Flavobacterium branchiophilum NBRC 15030 = ATCC 35035
TAACTTAACGACATTGATTTATATTTTTCTTCTAACTAAAAAGCCTTCATATTCAACACCAACTTGAAATTCATCCCAATCATCTTCTAACTCCCCAAGAATTTCAAAATCACACTTAATTTCATTTATATACCTTGTTATTCCAATTCTATACAATCTAGTTCTGGCTTTAGTACTTCCTGACGCATAAACGCTAAAATTAGGATATTTATCAGTAAAAGCATAAACAGTTGATACAACAGTAGCTAAAACTTTTTCACTATCTCCATTGTTCGAAACAACTTCATCATCTATTTCTCCAGTTTGCAAGTCTTTATCTCCAAAAGCTAAATTATAAACATTATCAATATTCGTGGGTTGATACTTTACTAATTTATGAATTAGTCCTTTGTGTCCTTCACTAATAAAATCAAAAGACATTAATGTTTCACTAGATGATAAAGGATATTTTGGTAATTTCATTCATAAATTAAATATGCTACAAATATAGAAATTATTTTAATGATTTTTAAGCTTAATTTTTAAGTAGTCTTGTGTTAGTATCTCTGCCAACGTCAGTC
>NZ_MUGT01000224.1 GCF_002217205.1 Flavobacterium branchiophilum NBRC 15030 = ATCC 35035
GGCAAGTTGGGTTAAAATAGAATATCCCGTATCATCATTAGTAACCATAAATGGTTGTCCTTTCAAATAAATGGCTTCTTTTCCGCTTATTACAGCTTTTGTTTTAGTAAAATAATGACCACTTTCTGAAAAATTGATTGTTTCACTCGAATTAGCTTGAATGGTAACAATTTCATGCAAACTGGCATTATTGTCAGTACCTTGCATCACTTTTACAGTCATGGTTCGCATGGAGTTGTTTTCAATGGTCAAACGAGCTTGAGCATTTAGAGCAAAAGAGAAGAGCAAAAAAAGGAAGGTAAAAATATTTTTTATGGTAGAAAAATATTTTAAAATACCTCGCAAAATTTTTACGATATCTCGATAAGGGCGTGATTGTAATCGGTTCAGTTTAACTATGGTTTTATTGCTCGGCTTGCGGTTGNNATATAAATAAAATATTCTCGTGTATTATTTTCAGCAAACATTCTCTTATGTATTTATTGTAATGATTGAATTATTTTTTGATTTAAATTCATTTGGATTTGAAAAACTTGATAGAAACATTGTTGTTTCGTCTGGTAACCTCCCTAAAACCTTTGTTGCAACAGCATGAGAAAATCCATTTCTCATAATTTCTCTGATTATGGTATATAAATAATCTTTTTCATCTTGTGTAATAAGTTAAATTTTTTGCATAAATCAATTGATTTTCCCAAATTATTTGAGTTATATTTTACATTAGGTTCTTTAAAAACGTCATTCCAAGTTTCAATTGGTATTGGTCCTGTTCCAACTTCATTATAGATTAATGACAATTTAAGAAGCCTTTCAAAAAGATTATTTGTTTGCGTTATTGACGCTCTATAAAATTCTAATATTAAAATTTATTTATTTCAAAAATTATTATTAATTTATAAGAAAACACACAAAATCAAACTCAAAATACTCAGATTGTTTCTCAAAATTTTTATTTAAATTTTCATCAAATGCTTTTTCAAAAAGTTCTTTTTCCATTTTACTAATGTTCCTTATGGTATTTTACAATTCTGAAAAAAATCAATATTATGGTTATTGGAATTAATA
>NZ_MUGT01000225.1 GCF_002217205.1 Flavobacterium branchiophilum NBRC 15030 = ATCC 35035
ATGTAAATAACTCGAAAATCATTTTTCCAACTTGCTCCTTTGTTAGGTTTATATATTTCACCAGTATTAGGATTAATTATTTCATATTGTTGGTTTGGTCTCCATCCTCCAACTTGAAAAGGGTCGGCTTTCCATAATCCTCTTGGATCATTATCAGGATTATTAAATCCAGATCCATCTTCTGATAATCTAAATTCAGTCCTATTTTTAATATAATATTCTTTTGAATTAAAATACACTAAATTATGTGTGTGTGCAGAAGATATTAAAGCTGTATTAGTAACGGATTTTGTAGAGTTCCAAATTATATCTGCAAGAAAATTATTTTCCCCAAATATTTCATCACACAGGATTTTACAGTAGTGAGCTTCACTATCATCTAAACTTATCCAAATACTTCCTGTTATGGATAATAATTTCTTTGCAGCTTCTAATCTATTCCTCATAAAAGTCAACCACGTAGAATGATTGAAATTATCATTATACCCAAAACTATCGCTACCTGTATTATAGGGTGGGTCAATATAAATTAGTTTTACTTTTCCAGCGAACTCTTCTTTTAAAGTATGTAATGCCAATAAATTATTGCCTTTTATAATCAAGTTATCGGTTATGGTTCCTTCTGAATTTCTTTTAAAAGTGTCCCATATTTTTTCGCCATCAACTGTATATCGTTTGGCATTGGTCAATACTTTTGGTTCTAATAATTGGTTGATTTCGTCTTGTGCTAAAATTTCATTGAAAAATATTTCTTTTCTTTTGTCTTCTTCTCGACTTTGCCCGCCTTCTAAAATACAGTCTTTATAAGGCCAAACCAATGCTACTTCATTCCGCTGGTTTAGAAATTTACCATCAATCGTAAGTCCAATTTTGTTTCTGAAAGAAGTGTAACTGTCTTTCAAATAGTTTTTTTGTTCCAAAAACTGAATAAACAAACTTTGATTAAAGACCAATACATCTTTTACTGAGATAAAAAAATGTGATTTTATTTCCTCATTTTCTAGAAGTAAACCAATTAATTCGGCATCAAAGTTTTGTGCTTTGTTGATGATTACCCATTTTTTTAAATGACCCTCATCATCAGTATAGTTGTTTTCTGTTTTTAATAAACTTTCAAGTGTATCGTATAATTTCATATTTTGCAGTTATACAAAATACAACGTGGGCTAATTCCTTAAGCTCGTTGTAGAGGTTCTCGCAAAACCTAAGCACAAAGCAAAAAGGAACGCCCACGTATAACGCAGACGTTTCCACTTCTTACTTCCTTGTGCTTTTGAAAAAATTGCGAGATTTCTACAGCAGGAAATTAAAGCGAAACGCTATATTTTAATTATTTTACTATTTTAGTTGTTCAATAAATTGTTTTTTTTAATGAATGGCAAATGTAGTTTTTTTTTAAATTGGATGGTGTGGTTTGGTTTAAAAATAATGGCTTGTTTGTAATTCTAATGCGTTAGGGATAGTAGTGGAAATCCTTTTTTTGGGCGGGTGCGGGCTTTTTTTGCCCGCACCCGCCCAAAAA
>NZ_MUGT01000226.1 GCF_002217205.1 Flavobacterium branchiophilum NBRC 15030 = ATCC 35035
TTTATTTAATAGTTTTTTATTATTTTTGAAAAATATTAAGCGGTAGTTTTTTTACAGACAAACAATAGTGGCAGAGCTTGAAAAATGTAGTTTAATGAACTGAAAAATTATTTAAAAACCAATTATTAATGAGATATATTTTTACATTATTATCACTATTATTAGTTTCGAATTTAATTGGACAAGTTAAAATAAAATGTGATGATGTTAAATTAGCGAACAAGCCTTTATCCGAAGTTTCTTATGTTAAAGCTATCGAAAAAAGAATTAATGGGCAATTCGAGGCTTGCGAGTTTAAACTCAGAAACGAGATGTTTGTAGAAACTGAAATTCATCCATTTGTTTCGACACTTTATATGGCATACTCTGATCATCGACCGGTAAGTATAAGTCCAGATATGATTTGGCTATTAATTTGTCAAGGGTTTTCTACACACGTAAATTTGAATACCGAAGAGTTAAGAAATAAATTTGTTTCTTTTAACGATAAAAAAAAGTTAGTTGTTAATACACAATTTATTAGTGATAAGTTCAAAAAAGGAAGTAAAAATTCACCTTGGGAGTTAGCATTTCCAATGATGGCCGATTCTATATCTAAATATGTAAAAAAAGACATTCATAGTTTATATGTTCAATCATTCAGTACAACAACTCCAACTGAAAAAGCAGCTTATGAAATTGCACTTTTAGACGTAATGAGTGGATATTTTGAATATGAATATGCAACAGCTTGTGGAATACCAGAAATTAACATAGAAGGAACGAAATTCGATTGGATAAAAATTAAAAATAATTTAAATAGTCTAAAAGGCCATGGAATTGATAAATGGATAAATTCATTAGAACCAATAATGCAACAATTTATAGATGCAAGCGAAAGCAAAATTGACAAAACATTTTGGGAAAATATCTTTAAAAGAAAAGACGAAAGTGGTGGGCCATATATCACAGGTTGGATTATAAAATTTTTCCCATATATAAGAAATGGAAGTCAAGAAATGATTCCTAATCCTTACATAAATAAAGAGCCAAAAGAATTTATGGAAGGATTAGAAACAAATCAATTCAATAATGGACTTTCAAAAGCTAGTTTTATTTGGAATTATTTTGGTAAAGAATATGAAATGGAATTTTTAGCTGGATTTGTTGGAATAAAACAAGATAAAAAATCTTTAACTTTAAGACCTGAAATAGGTTGGTTGGTTAAAGATAAAAATAGTAGTAAAAAAAAGTCGAAACTAATAAATTAGGCAAAAAGGAAAGCCCTACACCTAATATTTCATTCAAAGACAATAGAAAATATATATTGCCTTTAATTTTTGTTACATTAATTGGAATTTTTATTGCGTATAAAATGAAATACAAAAAATAGATCAAAATTAATAAAGTTCAGCCTCTTAAGGAGTTATCGAAAAATTTTTAGATGATATTTCAAGAGGATTTAGTGTTTCTTTTGTATAAAAAATTTGTAAATAATTGCTATTTTATTTAATAGTTTTTTA
>NZ_MUGT01000227.1 GCF_002217205.1 Flavobacterium branchiophilum NBRC 15030 = ATCC 35035
CTTATTTATTTTACTAGTAAAATATACATATTCAAATAATACAAAAATTATATGATAGTCTTCAATTTGATTGTAATTACTAAAATTAACATTATATAAATCTACATTTTCTTTGTTTTTTACATAATATTGTAAAGCTATAAGTTGATTATGATTAAATAAAATTCTTAGACTATTAAGAATAAAATCCTCATTAATTTCTTGATTTTTTAGATATAATTTTGCTTTTGTAATACAGTATTCTTTTTCAATTTTATGCTCTTCAAAAAAGGAAATCAAATCCCAATATTTATAAATATTACTATCTAACTCTTCTATAATGGATTTTATAAGTTTTATGATTTTTTTACTTTGAGAGGGAATATTATAATATTTTTCAAAAATAAGTTTAATATTATATTTAAAATCATTGTTTTTCAAATGTTTATCAACTAATTTATAACCATCATTTATTTTGTTATCAAGAATATAATCAATGTGTTGATTTAGTATTGGATCAAATAAAATTGTTTTTTTTAAGTTTTCAATTATTTGATGTTTTACAGCTTCAATATCATCTATTTTATTAACTAAATATTTGAAAAAGGTAGCATCATCAAAAGACGAATTATAATAAACATTTAATGAATTAAGAAAAAATGCTTTATTCACATTAATATCTAATTTTTGAACAAAAAACATGATTCTTTTCCATGTTTTATAATCATTAGTTAAATCAAATGATGAATAATTTGAACAAATCATTAAATTGTTAAAATCAATTTCACAACTAGATGTTTTAACCCATTTATTAATAATATCCGTTTGTAATGGATTTACTTGAATTTCTTTATTTTCTAAATAGTGTTGAATTATATTTAATTTATTATCAAAAATATTTAACCAAGTTCTTACATCTTCTAATTTAATTTCGGTTAAATCATATAATATATTTTCAAGAATGACATAAGATATGTCTAGAATTTCTCCAGTTAAATTTGCATCGTACCAATCAAATTTTAATTTATTTAATTCACTTCTATTAATACTATTGTGATTATTGAAAAAATATGTCTGAATTTCTAATATTAAATTTTCATTTTCAAATAATTTATCAAAATTGTTCTGTGGTTTTTGCTTACTTTTTTCTAAGCCTAATCTTAATTCATTCTCATTTGGAAGTCTAGTGAAATTAATATTTGCAGTACTTAATTCCATTTCAAACTCATTAGTAATGCTCATGCCTTGCCTTTTCAATAGTTGATTTCTAAAAAAATCAATTTTATTTTTTTCAATTTCATTTTCTTTGAAATATGTTATAATAGCATTAAATTCATTTTTTGAAATTAAACCTGCAATATCATAGCTAATATTTTGAAAATCAATTTTAATGAGTAAAAATTTTATAATATTTTCTTTATCACCATTTATTCTAGAAATTAAATCATACAACTTGTCATTTAACAGATAATTATATCGGCTAAAATCAACTTTATTCAGTAAGTCAAAAATAAATTGAGCATTTTTATTATAAAAATACAAACATTTTTCTAAAATTTCTTTTCGTTTATATTCAAAAGAATTTATATGAATAGTGTCACTAAAATAGTGATTAATAATTTGAATATAATTTTTAGAAACTTGTAAATTATTAATTAAAATGAATAAGTAATATCCAACAGAATCATTTTTTCTTTTGCTATTAGGACTATCTTTCAAACCACAATCATATTCAAATTGTAATTGTAAATATTCAAAAAAAGCATCGGTGTTTTGATAATTTGTTAAATAATTTAATATTGATTGAGTAATATTCTCGTCATGATTATTTTTAAAAATCAATAGTACTTCATTTATACTATCGATTCTTAAATTTTTTAAACATTGAATACATTCATGATGAAATTTTGAATAATTGCGGTCATTTAACAATTTAAGTAAAAATTCTTTAATTTCATTTTCTTTTTCAATACTTTCAACATCAAAATTAGAAAGAAGTTCCAAAGCTGAACTTGTTATTCTTTCATGGTCATTTTTTAAAATAATTTCTTTAAGAAAATCATAATTTCCAACAGTGCATGCAAAATCGGCAATTTCTTTTATACGAGTTGCTATATTAGTGTTAATCCATAATTTTTTATCAACACATTGAATATTAAAAAACTTTTGAAAACATTCATCTTTAAAACTCTCTTCAATACTATATTTATCTACTTGAAATAATATTTCTATTTCATTATGAACAAGCCAATTAATCAATTGTTTTTTAACACCATAGTCCAATAAATCAACCAAAAACGTTATAGTATTATGCCAACTAGGATGAATTTTATTAATGGTTGGAATTGTTATTATTTCAATAATTTCATCAAAATTTTTATTTGAAAGTGAAAGAGCTGTAAAATATTCTTGGATTTGTTTATGTTCAAAAAAATAGATTTCGTTTTCATTTATTGTAAATGGTAAACTTTCAAAATTACTTACGAAATTGTCTCCTAGAGTATAAAGATTGTCATAAATAATTGTATTTTGTTGCATAAGTTCGCAAATTAATGCAACCGTTTTTAAAGGTTTATATTCTTGAATTTTTCTTTTAGGATTCTCAGATTTAATTTTTATATAAAATATTTCCAATTGTTTATCAATATAGTTTTGCCACATTTGAACTTTAGAAGTGGGCAATTCATTATTTTTGTTTATATATTCAGCAAATAAATTTAAGAAAAAAGGTGATTTTATATAATCAGTTTGAGAATTATTTAATCTATAATTAGATAAATTAATTTTATGTTTTTCCAAAAGCAGTTCTTTTGATTGATTATAGTTTAAATAATCAAGATAATATAATTTAAAATTCTCTAAATCAATAAAATTTTTATAATAAATATTTGTTCTGCAACTTATAACTATTTTTGGTTTAATTTGTTTATTTTTAATTAAAAATTGATTTAATTTATAACTAAAATCTTTTATTTCTTTTATTTCATCAAGTCCGTCTAAAATTAAAATTGGACTAAAAATTTCATTCCATCTTTCAGGTAAATAATCTTCAATATGTTGATTTGAAGTGAAGTTTTTCAAATTTTTAAAAATAGGTATTCCACAATCCACTTCACCTTCTTTCCATAATTTTAATGCAAGATTTTCTAACTCTGTAGTTTTTCCAATTCCTGGATTGCCTAAAAGTAAAATTTTGTCATTTTTTTCAATAGCTTTTAAAAGTATATGTTGCTCATCTATAAATAAATCTTCAAATTTGGATATACTATTTTCTATTATTTTTCTCGAAATATATGTATATGGTTGAACATTTATTTTGCCAATGAAATTTTCTTTATCTTCCTCTTTTAAGATTATTTTTCGTAGGACTCTTGTTGAAAAAATAATTTCTTTAAATTGATTAATTATTTCATCTTTATTTTGAATATTTGGAGAAACTTCTTCATAAATTATTTTGTAAAATTCAGGTTTTAATGCGAATAATTCTTTAATATTATTGTCTATATCTAATAG
>NZ_MUGT01000228.1 GCF_002217205.1 Flavobacterium branchiophilum NBRC 15030 = ATCC 35035
ACTACAAAGTTAAAAAAAACTTAATTAAGTCCAAATAAATAGATGAAAAAATTGTAGTGTATAAAAATTAGGGGGAAGTTAGGTTGTTATTTTATTACGTACTACATTTATTTATAGTTTAATTTTAATACTTTTAAAATATAAAAAAATTATTAAATAAATATTTTTAAAAATTTAAAGTGTTTAATTTCAAAAAACAAATTAAATCTTATTGCTTTTAAAATATTCAATGATTTTTTTTTATTTCATTTTCTAATTCAATAACTAAATTATTCAATCTAAAATTCTCGGTTTTTAAATTATTATTTAATTCTTTTAAAAGCTCTATTTGATCTTCGAGTGCCTTATTAAGTTTATCTGACACATTATTTGTTACGATTACCCCTGAACCACCCGTAGAATTTTCGTTATTCGTATGACAAATTGAAATTTTATCTTCACTAATTAATTTATCAATATCGATTTCTAACTCATTAGCAATTTTTTTAAGAGTAGCTATATCCATTTTATATTTATCATTTTCAATTTTGGAATATGTTGATTGACTAATACCTAAATTATCGCATATTGTTTGAGCTTTAATATCTCTAGCTTTTCTGTAGTAACGAATTTTATCCCCTATCTTCATAATTTTTATTATGTTTATTATGTTTGCGAATATAGAAAAAAAAATTTAATACTCGAAATTTATATTTAAAAAACGAATATTTTATTCTATATGAAAATAGCAAATTATTTTATTTATTTTAATATTTGCAAATAAATTTATATTTTTTAATTAACAATCTAAAGAGCTCTTGATGGTTACATTTATAAATGTAAACAATTATAATTTTTTAAACTAAATTTTAATCATGAAAAAAATTTTTATTATTACATTCCTTGTAATAGGAATGTCAACTTTTGCCAAAACAGGTAGAGTAGTATTAAATGAAGTAAAAAACAGAACAACAATAGGATGTTGTTCTGTTGGTGAATTTCGTAGTTGCGTTGGAGATAGTCAAGATTGCTGTAGGGCTAGAGCTCAATATTGTAAAAAGCACAGCTGTAGTGACTCAACAATTACATCATTATAGAAAATTTTTCCGCCTTTGCCTTCAAAGGCGGAAATTTAATAAATAAATCGATTTTAGGATTTAAAAATAGTAAATCTAAAAAATAATTTTGTCAGATTTAAATAAAATGTAAATTATTGATTAACCGTGTTTTAAAATAGGTTAAAGTAAGTTTATAATATCAAATATCCTCTGACAATAAAATCAAAATAAAATCGTTAAATGATTAATGATCAAAAAGGTAATAATAAATAAAGTAAAACAAATCATGAAAAAAATCATTATTGTATTGGTACATTTTTTTTTCTTAATAATCAATGCTCAAGAAATGTATAAGATTGATTATACTTTCATAGATTCTAATCAAAATACAAAGTGTACCTTATTTACCAACAACAATGAAGCAATATTTAAATTGTATGACGAAAGAGCATCAGGCATCCATGATGCTCCAAATGGTGAAGTTTACTATGTAACTAATGACCATTTGTCTAAATTTTATTACTCAAATAGTGTTTTAACTTATTGTCGTCATTTATTTTCTACTTATGAAATTCTCTATTTTGATGAGTATAAGAGTAAATTAAAATGGGAAATTTATACTGCAAATAAAAGAAAAATAGGCCTGTATGAATGTGTAGAAGCTAAAACAAGATTAAACGGTAGAAATTACAGTATTTGGTTTACATTTGATGTCCCTTTAAAATTTGGTCCATTGAAATTCCATAATTTACCTGGTATGATCATAGAAATCCAAGAAGAAAGCGGTTTATTTAAAGTGTCTTTTGATAAAATTAGCCGAATAGCAAAACCAAAAGAGTTTGAAGAATTAAAGAATTATTTTTTTAAAACTAAAAAAAATGTTTATAATTATAAAGATTATGAAAAAAAAGTTACTGAAACTGTTGTAGCTATAAAAATTAACTCTATTTCAGAAGTCAAAAAAACCAATTTAGAATATGGAAGACAAGTCATGACAGTAGATGAAAATATTCAGGCCAAAGAAGATGTCAATATGTTTATTGATGTTCCTGTTTTATTATTGTCTGAATTAAAAAAATACAGATATTAAAAAATGAAGTACATTATTTTTATTATTATTAATTTAATAATTACTATATCTTATTCACAAAATATAAGTGGCGTTGTATTAGACTCCAATCATATTGGGATTGAAAATGCTAGTGTATATGTATGGTCTTCTGTTCAAAAAGACCATTTAATTCATTACATGTACACCAATCCAGAAGGTAAATTTTCTATTGAATTTGAAGGTAAAAAAGAAGTATATATAGAAATTAAATGTATAAATTATGATATATTTTACAAAAACATTGATTTAAAAAACAATAATATAGAAATAATTTTAAACAAAAAAGAAACAATATTAGAAGAGGTTATAATTAACAATCAAAAAGCTGTAAGTGTCAAAAATGATTCAACATTTTATAATCCCGAAAAATTTCTAAATGGTACAGAACGAAAAGTAGAAGATTTATTAAAAAAACTACCAGGTATAACTGTGAATGACAATACAGGTCAGATAAAATTTAAAGGTAAAGACATTGAAACTGTAAAATTAGAAAATGATGATTTATTTGGTTCCAATTATATGTTGGGAACCAAACATATTTCCGTTGATATGATAGAACAAGTGCAAGCCATTGAAAATTATTCCTCTAACAACTTATTGAAAAACATAGAAAATTCCGACAAAATTGTATTGAATTTAAAATTAAAAAAAAACAAGACAGATTTTTCAGGAAATATAAATGCCGAAAATGGCTATGGAAAAAGCATTTTAACTTCTAACGAAATAACAGTTTTAGGAATTAATAAAAAAATTTCGAGTTACTTACTTAGGAGCTACAATTAATTTCCATCCTACCCATTCGTGATTTATCATTCTTTTTATTAGATTATCAAAAATTGTTTCTTTATATATTGATCTATTTAATCGATAAAAATATTCGTTTAAATATTTTTGTAAATGATGTTTACTAACGTGAGTTTGTATTGTTCGTAATCCAGATTTTAGTTGTTGAATGATGTTGTTAATTTGTTTGAAATTTACCGTAGGTTGGCTTATTTCTTGTTTTAAATTTG
>NZ_MUGT01000229.1 GCF_002217205.1 Flavobacterium branchiophilum NBRC 15030 = ATCC 35035
ATATACATATAAAATATTTATATTTGTTTTGAAAATATAGAAGTAGATACGTAAAAAATAAAAAGATGAAATTAAAATTTTTGATATTATTTTTTGTAATATTACTACAATTTGCCTGTAAAACTACTACAAACCAAATGGTTCAAAAGCAAAAAGAGGGATTGTGGGTAGAATATGACACTTTGGATGTTGTATATAAAACTATTGGAAAATACCAACAGAATAATCAAATAGGTACATGGAAGTATTATAGAAATAATAAATTGATACGAAAAGAAAAGTATTATAAGGATACTTGCAAAACAAAATTTTATCATCCGAATGGTAAATTACAAAAAAAAGGTTACACCACTTTTGAAGTAAAAGACCATTTAAACCATTGGTATTATTTTGGAAAATGGCAGTATTATGACAAAAACAGACACTATTTACATTCAAAATATTATTACAAAGGTAAACCTTCGGATAGTGCATTTACTGATTATCAGGAAAATGAAATGCGATTCAGTACCCATTGAAGGTATCCGAATAAGATGTTATACCAAATATATTT
>NZ_MUGT01000023.1:0-10474 GCF_002217205.1 Flavobacterium branchiophilum NBRC 15030 = ATCC 35035
ATATTGGTATAACAGCAAACAAAGCATTAGATCAGATACAAAGTGTTCACAAAGTGGAATTAGAATCCGCCGAAAACAATATAAAGTGGAGTAAAGTTGTTACTTTAAAAAATGAACAAATGAAAATTATAAAACACCTAAATTGTAGTGTATAAAATTGCGAGGAAATTTAGGTAACAAATATAGGCTATTGTCGACTTTTCTTTTCTAAAAATAAAATATGAGGTTTGAGTAAGTCAATTTCATCATCAACCCATAAAATTTTGATGTTTTCCATTTAAAATAAAATTTGGGTGCAATTTAATCTTTAAAAAACAAAAAATGATTAAAATATCGATAAATTTATTTTTTTGTGGTTTTAAATAGGGTTTTTTGGGTAAACATATTCCATACAATTTTTATTAATAAATAGCGTTTCATTTTTATGTTTCAAATAATTTATATAATTTTACGGAAAATTAAAAAACTATGAATTCCCAACAAAACAACTCCAAATTAAAAGCCATTGTATTGGTTTTAGCTCTTTGCCTTTTGGCTAGTTTAGCTTATATTTATAAATTGACGTCTGAAGCTAAAGTTACACAGAATACAATTACAACCATTACAGACGAAAAAGGCAAAGTTTTAGATGAATTGGCCGCTTTGAAAACAACTTATGACGAAGCCATTGCCAAAAACACCTCGCTTTCTGACGAATTGATTGCAGAAAGGGATAAAGTTGTAAGACTTATAGAGGAAGTAAAAAAATCTAAAGGCGATGTAGCTGCTTTGTCTGGCTTTAAACAAAAATTTACCGAATTGCAATCAAAAATGAAAGGATTGTTAATGCAAGTTGATCAATTAAAATCTGAAAATGCCTCTTTAGTATCCCAACGAGACAGTACCATTACTGTTTTGGGCGAAACAAAAAAATACAACGAAGTGTTGATTGGTCAAAACGAAGATTTGTCTAAAACCATTGAGAAAGGTGCCAAATTGAGTGTTTTGAATTTAAAAACGGCGGCTTACAAATTAAGAAGCTCTGGTAAACAAATTGAAACTGCAAAAGCCAGAAAAGCTGATATTTTGAAAATAAGTTTTACCATTGCCGAAAATGCCATTGCAAAATCTGGTGATAAAACCTATTATGTTCAAGTAATTGATAGTAAAAACAATGTTATTGGCGAAAAGAAAACGGTAACATTTGATGATAAAACATTGACTTATAGTTTTTTAAGTAATGTAAAATACGAAAATAAAACCGTACAAGTTTCACAAGATTTAGCTGGAGAAAATTTTGAAAAAGGGACTTATTTTGTTAATATTTTTGATAAAAATGAATTGGTTTCTAATTCGAGTTTTACGTTAGAATAAGCATATAAAATGGACATGATTAAGGGAAATCCAATGTGGGTTTCCCTTTTTTATTGCTGGATACCATTGATAAAAACACTCTCAACTATTTGACTTCCAAATGAATAGGGTATTTCATAAAACGAATGTAGCGGTTTTGTAATTATCAAATTGGCTTTTTTTCCAATGGTTATACTTCCATGTGTAGTAGAAATTCCCATGGCATAAGCCCCATTTATTGTTGCAGCATTGATAGCCTCTTCGGGGGTCATTTGCATTTTTATACAGGCCGTTGCTACAACAAAATTCATATTGCCCGAGGGGCATGACCCCGGATTATAATCTGTGGCAAGTGCCAATGGCAAACCTGATGCAATAATTTTTCGAGCTGGAGTATATGGAATGCTTAAAAAATACGAACAAGCTGGTAATGCAACAGGCATGGTGTTAGAATTTTGAAGAAATTGTATGTCTTCGTCCGAAATAATTTCTAAATGATCAACAGATAGGGCTTGGTTTTCTACAGCCATGGCAACCCCACCTATAATGTTGAATTGATTGACGTGAATTTTTGGAAGCAATCCATTTTCTTTTCCTGCTTTTATGATTCGATCCGATTCTTCGACAGAAAAATAATTTTTTTCGCAAAAAACATCAATAAAATCAGCTATTTTTAAAGCCCCAATTTTAGGTATCATCTCATTTACAATCAAATCAATATATTCTTTATGATTGTTTTTATAAATTGCTGGAAACGCATGTGCTCCTAAAAAAGTTGCTTTTATAGCAATAGGGTAATTTTTTTTTAATTTTTGTATTACATTTAGCATTTTTATTTCAGAAATTGTACTTAAACCATATCCCGATTTTATTTCGATGGCTCCTGTTCCCATTTGGATTATCTCCTCTAATCGAGTTTTACTTTCGTCATACAATTGCTCTTCTGTAATTTCGGATATTTTTTTTGCAGAATTCAATATACCACCTCCTTTTTCGGCTATGGCTTCATAAGTCAATCCGTTGATTCTATCTACAAATTCTTGTTCTCTGTTGCCGGCATATACAATATGGCTGTGGCTGTCGCACCAAGTGGGCAACACAATTTTATTTGTTGCATCTATTTTATGGTCAAAATGACTTTTGGGCAGTTGGGCCATTATGCCATAATCAACAATCAAATCATTTTCAATAATTAGATAGGCGTTAGACAATTTGGGCAATTCCTGCATGTCTTTACCTGCTACTTTAACCACATTGGGTTCTCTTATTTGTAATAAATCTTTTATGTTGTATAATAATGTTTTCATATAGCAATATTTGTTGTAAATATAATATTGTTTTGGAGTTTAGGAATCGATTTTAAATTTAAAAAATATTATTTTTTAAGTAAGGTAAGGATTGTTAAAATTATATTTTGTCGATAATAAAATGTTTTATATCGTTTTTTTTATATTTTATAGTTTGAAAAAAACAATGTTTTGATAGATTCATTCTATGTTTGCAGTGTCAAAATAACAAAATAATAATCAAAAAGTATATACTTTTTTCGATATAAAAATTTAAAGTTTGGGTGTTTTTTATAAAGAAACTATTGAGATGCAATTCTTAATAGTTTTTTTTTGTTTATGCAAGTAATTGCATTAATTTTGTTATTCTAAAAAATACATACTTGAGAAAAATTCGATATAAAAAAGGACAAAAAGTGCAACCTTCTATTTATGAATATACAGGTTTGCATAAAGATATAGATACGAAAATGCAACTTTTTGTATATAATGATTTGAATTTATATGAAATAGATGCTATACAAATTTTGGATTTTGATAGCCATTTGAATCTTTCACAGGTCAATTGGTTGAATATCCATGGATTAAATGATGTTGGTAAAATACAAGCAATAGGTCAGTATTTTAATATAGACAGTTTTATGGTTGGGGATATTTTAAATACTGTTAAACGAACCAAATTAGATGAATACCACGACACACTTTTTTTTAGTATCAAATCGATTACACCAATAGAAAATTCTGAAAACATCAATGTTGAACAAATTAGTTTTTTATTAAAAAATGGTATTTTAGTATCATTTCAAGAAAAAAAGAGCGATTTTTTTTCACATATTCGAGAGCGAATCCGTACCCATTCGGGTATTGTACGCTCCAAAAAAGAAGATTATTTGCTGTATTTATTGCTAGATGCTATTATGGAAAATTTCTATATTACTATTGAAAATGAAGAACTTAAAGTAGAAAATTTGATCAATTTAACCAAGAAAAGTGTAGCACCATCTATTTTGGAACAAATAGTAAAACACCGAGATAATTTTAATTTTTTGAAACGATCAATCATTCCGTTACGGGATTCGTTATACTCTATCAAAAGTATGAAAGACGACAATGTTTTTAATAATATTGCACACGAAAACTATAGTTTTTTTGATAGGCTGCATCAAAAATGTTTGGAATTATTAGAGCAAATCGATTATGATATGACAACCCTAGAGGCGGCATCAAATTTTTATTTTTCGGCACAAAGCCACAAAATGAACGAAGTAATGAAAACGCTAACAGTTGTATCGGTTATTTTTATGCCATTAACTTTTATTGTGGGCGTATATGGTATGAATTTTAAGTATATGCCTGAATTGGATTATAAATTTGGATATTATACCATAGTTGCCGTCATGTTTATTATAGCATTTTTGATGGTCATTTATTTTAAATGGAAAAAATGGTTTTGAAATTGATGATTTCTTAACAAAAAACAGATTTCGCACCTTATTTTACTAAAAAGGCCTTGTTTAGTTAAATAATTAAAAATAGATGTTCTAAAAATTGTCTATTCTAATAATTAAAACTACTTTTGTGCTTGAATCATAAAATTCCGGAAAAAATGTTTGATTTCTCACAGTATCTTGGTTTTTTACTTTTCTTAACCGTCCTAACTATGGGATTTTGGTTGATGTTCTTTTTAGTAGGTTTCGTTCAATATTGGCTTTTTGGAGCTATTCGTGAACTATTAAAAGAAAGAAAAGCTAAAAAAGAATTAGAACAAGCTTAAAAAGTGTTGTTTTAATAGCAATAAAAAAGGAACCCCATCATTGGAGTTCCTTTTTTTATGAAGTAATTTTCTAAAAATCACCTCCACCCATTTCTTCAGATTTTGCAGGTTTTTCTCTTTCGGTTTTTTTCTTGTTAAAACGATAAGAAAAAGTAAGGTTAATTTGTCTAACCCGGCGTTGCATTTCACTGTAGGAATTCAATGTTGGTAAATTAAACTGTCTGTACATTTTTGCAGTATTAAATAAGTCACTCACATTTAATGAAAGGGTTGCTTTGTCTTTTAAAATATCTTTGCTAAAAGCAAGATTCACCATATACATAGCCAAACTTTTTCCTTGGGCAGTGTTTTGTGGTGCCATGTAATTGCCATTTGCTTGAAAATCAATTTTGTACGGTAAAGTAATTCTGGATGAAATTCTAGCAAACCAACTACCTGCATTTTTATCCACTTGGGTTGTTACTAATTCATTGTTGCTCAACAAATTATACGAAAAGTTACCTTTTATTTGACTTTCATATAAATTGAAATTTCCGTTTAACTTCCACCATTTGAACGGGTTATAATTGATATTAAATTCTAAACCGTACCTCATTTCTTTGTCTAAATTAACAGGGGTAGAAACAAGAACAGCTGTCCCATCTACAATCAATCCATTGGGTCTTCTAATAAACTGCATTGTATTTTTCGTGTTGTTGATGTAAACCGAACTTGTAAGGGTTATTTTTTTCCATTTGGTTAATAATCCTAAATCTAATGCGTCTGTAAAAGAAGGATTGATATCTGGATTTCCTTGAAACAAATTGATATTACTGGTATAGCCAGAATAAGGAGCTATAAACCGTCCTCTAGGCCTTGCCACCCTTTTACTATAATTGATTGAAAAACTTGTAATTTCGGTTAATTGGTAATTTAAAAAAGCACTTGGAAAAACATTATCATATTGTTTATGTGTCAATTCGTTTGCATTTTGTAAACTAAATTCTATGTTCGATTTTTCATATCTTAATCCTAATAAGTAAGATATTTTATCTATTTTTGAACCAAATTGCGTATAAATAGCATTTATATTTTCATGATAATTAAATGTATTTGTAAATAAAATATTTGGTGTGTAGTTTCCAAATAAATCATAACTTCCTACTTTGTAAATACTTGACATTTGATTGTAATCACCTTTGAAACCTGCTTCTAATTGACTGTTTTTTTTGATAGGCAAAATATAATCTGTTTGCAATAAACTCCTTTTTTGTGTTTGATAATTGGTTGCACCATCGTTTGTTGCTGTATTTTCTTGACCTATTATTTTGTCATTTATTATGGAAATATCATTATCAGAATTTCTCGAAAAATTAGCATCTAACGTTAATTTATGTCCTTCGTCACTGAATTTTTTTGTAAATTTAGTTGTGTATTCTATGTCGTTGGTGTAAGTGTTTTGATCGTTGAATCGAATACGTTCATAGTTATTATTAATTTCATAATTATAATAATGTACTGTTTCAGGACTGTACCCATCGTTTTTTCGAGTAGTTACTGCGTTAGTCCAAGTCCAAGTTTTAGTCAAATACCAGTCCATTCCAAAGTTAAAATGATAACCTGTTCTACCTCTTTCTCTTGTACTTCGTTCATTTAAACTTTTTTGATAACTGCCATCCGTATTGAAATAATCTGAATCGGTTAATCCTTTTCCTTGTGTTTTATTATCGTTATAACCTATTGTTGTAAAAAAATTAAATTCTTTACTTTTATAATTGACATTGCCCATCAAGCCATTATTTTTTGGATTGCCAATAGTTGCTGTGATTACACCATTTAAACCATTATTTTTGCCTTTTTTCAAGATAATGTTTAATATACCTGCGCCTCCTTCTGCATCATATCGAGCAGATGGATTGGTTACTACTTCTACTTTATCAATGGCGTCTGCGGCAATGTTTTTCAAGGCATCAGTAATATTTACTGCGTTAGATGGTCTTCCGTCTATCAAAACCCTTACGTTTTCGTTGCCTCTAAGGCTAACATTTCCGTCAGAATCTACTGTAACTGACGGTACATTACCCAAAACATCGCTTGCATTTCCGCCCTTTACCATCATGTCCTGCCCAACGTTATATACTTTTTTATCTAATTTAATTTCTACAGTTGATTTTTCGGCTCTTACCACTACTTCATTCAACTGCGATGGGTTTTCGGCTATTTTGATTACTCCTAAATTTGTTGCCGATAACAATTCTTTGGCCTTGATTTCTATTGGCTTAAATGAAATAAATTCTATTTTAATATCATATATACCAGGAAAAATTTCAACACCAAAATCGCCTGTTGCATTGGCAATTCCTCCAAAAATCATTTTATTGTTTTTGGTATTGATCAAAGTAACGGTTGCATACTCTAATGGTTGATTACTTGTTTTTTCTACAATTTTTCCTGTAATGCTTATTTTATTACCAGCTGGTCTGCCTTGAGCATAACCGACAATTTGTAGTAAGGATACAATGGACAGACATAAGAACTGAATCTTCTTCATGTTTTTGGTTTTTTATTTAGATTATTTATATCGTGTAACTTTGGACTTTAAATTGGCAATAAAGTTTAATCGGAATTCAAATTAAATTGTCAAAATGACGCAATGAAGTTATAAAATGTTGTTTATCAATTCCAAAGGCCGTGCAATAACAGCTTTATCACCATTAACAACTATAGGCCTTTCAATCAATACTGGATTTTCTACCATCAAGGCGATCAATTCGTCATGAGTATAGGTGTTGTTTTTATATTTTTCTATCCAAATTTTTTCTTTTGTTCTTATCAATTCCATGGGTGTTATCGAAAGTTTGCTGATAATTGTTTTTAATTCTTCAAAATTGGGTGTTTCTTTTAAGTAATTGATTACTTTTATTGATTTATTTGATTTTTCTAAAAAAAGAAGACATTCTCTCGACTTGCTACATCGAGAATTATGGTATATTTGTATCATAAAATAATATTTAAAAATGCAAATGTAAGTCATTTCTAAATTTAACCATCAAAAAAATCACATAATTATGTTTATAGAACAGGGTGTTCATGCTCAAAATCCCTTTTGGAAGTATATTTTAGGGTCTGTTGTAGTTATTCTTTTTTCCTCAATTGGACAAGTACCTTTTTATTTGGCAATTACTTGGACTTGTATGCGTCAAAATTTGAATTTCCCAACAGATGAAGCGTCTGTAATGACATTTTTAGATTCTAATGTAACCTTATTTTTAATGTTACTTTCTTTTTTGATAGCCATAATTGGCTTATATATTGTAGTAAGTAAAATGCACCAACAAGCTTTCAAAACCATCATGACTGCCCGACCAAAATTAGATTGGAATCGGATTGTATTCTCATTTACAATTTGGGCCATTTTCACAATAATAGTTACAATATCAGATTATTATATGAACCCAAGTCATTATGTTTTACAATTTAAATGGGTGCCATTTTTAATATTATTTTTTATAGCCCTTGTTTTTATCCCCATTCAAACAACATGTGAAGAGTTGGTTTTTAGAGGCTATTTGATGCAAGGCTTTGCCAATTTACATCCATATAAATGGTTTCCACTAATAATGACATCCTTACTATTTGGAAGTTTACATTTATACAATCCAGAAATTCAAAAAATGGGTTATGTTCTGATTTTATACTATATTGGAACTGGTTTTTTACTAGGAATCATAGCTTTGATGGACGACGGCATAGAACTTTCAATAGGATTTCATGCTGCTAATAATCTTATTACAGCCCTACTTGTAACTTCAGACTGGACTGTATTTCAGACCAATTCCATATTTAAAGACATTTCAGAACCCGAAATGAGTTTTCAAATATTTTTTCCATTGATAGTTGTTTATCCCATTTTAATCTATATCTTTAGTCGAAAATACCATTGGAACAATTGGAAGGAACGATTGTTTGGAGCAATTAAACCATAAAAAACAAAAAACGATATAATTATGAGTACAATTAGTTATCAAAAAGTACATAATCAATTCAAAATGAATGGGTTTCATTTTGATAGAGACAGTATGCTTCGTGTGGCATATTGTTTAATAAAAGAAGGAGCTGATTACGAAAAACCAGTCGGAAATTTTTTCTTAGATTGGTTTGACGAAAAATCCTATTTAGAAATCCCAACTTCAGGTTCAACTGGGCCATCAAAAACAGTACGGATTGAAAAGCAAGCTATGGTAAATTCTGCACTTGCGACAGGCGATTTTTTTGGATTAAAACCAGGCGACAGCGCATTGCATTGTTTGCCAGTAAAATATATAGCCGGAAAAATGATGTTTGTGAGAGCTTTTATTTTAGGTCTCGATATTGATTTTGTAGCTCCAAGTTCGCATCCATTAGAAAATAATACTACAAAATATGATTTTGCCGCTATGGTACCAATGCAAGCACAAAACTCATTGGATGCGTTAAAAAACATCAAAAAATTGATTGTAGGAGGCGCAAAAGTAAGCGACAAACTGGAACATGAATTGTCAAAATTGCCTTATCAAGTGTATATTACCTTTGGAATGACAGAGACAATTACACATATAGCTGCCAAAAAAGTTGGCGAAAAATGGTTTACTACATTGCCCAATGTAAAAATTGGAATAGACGACAGGCAGTGTTTAACGATTGATGCCAGCAAAATTTCTGATGAAAAAATTATTACAAATGATATTGTAGAAATTCAAAACGACAATCAATTTCATTTTATTGGGCGTTTAGATAATGTGGTAAATAGCGGAGGAATTAAATTAATTCCTGAACAAATAGAAAAAAAGTTAGACCCATATTTCAATAAAAGATTTTTTGTTGCTGGTCTAGCAGACGAAAATTTAGGCGAAAAACTCGTTTTAGTAATTGAAGGTTTGTTTTTTGAAATAGATCCCACAATTTTTGACGTTTTGGATAAATATGAAAAGCCGAAAGACATCATTTTTAAAGAAAAATTTAATGAAACTTTAACGGGCAAAGTCATAAGAAATGATTTTTTTTAAATATTTTTGCAGCCTTAAAAGTGAATTATTTTAACTTAATTAGTGCTGAAAAGCACACGTAATGTCCCTAAATAAAATCAGAATTATGAAAAAAATTATTTGTACATTGTTGTTTTCAACTATTGGTTTTGCACAATCAGGATTAGTAAAACCTGAAGCCATCAAAAATGAACCTGCTCCAGCGTTTAATATCGAAGAGCATTATGCAAATGTTTATAAAATTGCAAGTTCATTGGGCGATATCGACCAGCAAATAGGAGCTTTAATCAACGTATATGCTGCTTCTCAAAAAGACGAATCTCTTTTAGGTTTGAGTGAATTATACATCAATAAAAAAAACTATGTATCAGCATTGATTTGTGTTAATTCAGTTAAAGATTCTACCACATCTTCTGTTAAAAATGTAAAAGCTTGGACCTATAAATTAGGTGGAAATATTCCTAAATCTACCAAATATTTTAAAGAACTAATGGCTACTGATAAAGACAAAGTAAACCAAAATGCTTTTCAAGTGGCGGTAAATGATTTTGAAGGCAATCTGTTGGCAGATGCTAAAAAAATAATTGCAGAATATAAAGCCAAAACAAAATCAGACGACATGGTAAATACAACGGATAGAGTGTCTTTTTATAATGTAAAATTAACTGCAGCATGGGAAAATTTGGAAGGATTAATTTTGTTAGCAGAATCCAGTGCGGATGCTAATAAAATGAAGGAAAAAAAAGATAAAATTGTGGCCTATTTTGATAAAGCAATTGCATTAGATCCAAAATTTCAATTGGCCATTGACAATAAAACGACATTCTTGAAATTATTTGAACCCAAAAAATAGTTAACAATACCTAAAAAACTACTTCAATCACGAGGTAGTTTTTTTTTATATAATCTGTTTTTTTTGAAGGTGTGTTTATATTATAAATATAAATTTTACCTTATGTTTTGTTGGGCTTGCCTTGTTTTTTGATGAGTTCAATATTCTTATACCAAATAGTTGATTTGATGTTCAAAATGGCTGGATTGTTGTATCTAGGCATTACATACAAATAATACCAAATATA
>NZ_MUGT01000023.1:10483-11773 GCF_002217205.1 Flavobacterium branchiophilum NBRC 15030 = ATCC 35035
ATGCGTAGTTATTTTTTAGAGAAAATTTTCAAAAAAAATCGTTGCATAGCTGGGCTACGGAACTATTTTTTTTTAATAATTTTAGCAAAAAAGAACAAGTAGATTGGACTATTTTATATGTATATTTGGTATAACTATTTGGGTTCAAATGCAATGTCAAATTTTTGTAAAATATCAAAATACTCTTCATTGAAAATGCTAAACACTGAACCCGTAATCTCGCAAAACGCTTGTTATACCTTTGTTATTTATTAATAGAAAGGCAGTTATAAATTATCATATCTGCCTTTCACTAACCTCCAATCAACACTACATTATAACATTTGTTTTTTATTTATAAATTGAAATATCAATGTGTAAATAAAATATAACCAAGTGATTACACTTATTGCAAGGAATAAATTTCCAATAAATCTATTTCCATCTAATTTAGCAAGAACTCCAATAATAGTTGATAACAATGTTATAACTAAAATTATTTTTGTGCTTTTTTTCATATATATTTAGTTAAGGATTAACCGTGAATTTGAAGAACCTAGCCAAGAGCCACGAGAATCTAAATGAATAACACGTATTAGATCATTGGATTTTCGAATTAATTTTCTTCCATTTATTTTGAATTCGTATGCTAAAAGTTTTTCAGCTACAATAGTCTCAATAGACTTTTTAGCATAACTTACTCTTCTTTTTCTATGGGGTTATAAAATTTTAAATCTTCCCAATTCATTTTTATGATTGTGTTGTGAGAGGCTTGCTGTTAACTTTAATCTGTAAAAAAAACCATCGCCGAATATTTTTCAAAAATAATAAAAAACTATGAAATAAAACAGCATTTATTTACAAATTTTTCAAAAAAAAAGAGGCACTAAATCCTCTTAATATACTATCTAAAAAAAATTCGATAACTCCATAAGAGCCGCAAATGGAATCGGTTTAACTCATTAACTTTATTCTATATTAGGTTTTCGTTGGTTACAATTCATTGCTCGGCTTTCAGCTGCAAGGAAAGGCTGGATGTTGGCAGAAGATTTAATTGTCCATTTCGTTTCTCAACTCTTGTATTTTCAAAATTGTTAAACTTGTTATTTCAGAAATTGTTTCATTGTCAAATCCCTTTTTTATAGATTTCTTTGCAATATCTTCTTTAATTTTAAACTCAGCCTCTGTTTGTAAAGAAAACAGTTCACTTGCTTTTAAATGCAAGCTGTCCAAATAGCGGTTATACCCATATTGGTCTTCTTTTTCAAGTCGCATAATGTCCAAAACTTCATTGGCTTCTTTTAACCCTTT
>NZ_MUGT01000230.1 GCF_002217205.1 Flavobacterium branchiophilum NBRC 15030 = ATCC 35035
AATTTTCATCAAAATAAAATCTATCAGATGATTGATAGTCTATCAAAAGATTTGTAAAAGTATACCACTCTTTATATTCATCTTGCTTTAAAAGTATTCTTTTAACAATTAATTGCTGATTATTTAACCTAATCTCTCGGTTTTTTTTATTATCTCCAAATCTATACGGTTGTTTAACACTAATTTTATAGTCTTTATATAAAATCTCATCTGTTATGCTATCTATCTTACAATAAAAAACAGTTGGTTCAATCTTGTTAAAAATACTAGATTTGTTAAAATCGCAATATTTAAAACCTCTATACTAAAATTCATTATACTTATCAAAGTAGTATTTATTTTAGGATCATCTATAAGAATATTTGTTTTTGTTGAGACTTCATTAGTACCCTTAACTTCTTTACAAGAAAAAGTAAAGATCAATGATAAATACAACAAACTATATATGACATTTTGTTTATTTTTTAATGCTTCCATACCAATTTGCTTGTTTTTTTGAATGTTGTGAATTTCTCCAATCTATTGTTAATCTACTAAAAACAGTTTGTCCTGACGTCGATGTTGTTTCAAATTTTGAACTCCAAGAGCCAAACGCATTACTTCCTGCTTTTGGATTTTCTGCAAGATTGTATATATTATGAGATGCGCTTGTGAAAGTTGTACCTTGCGTATATCTCGCAGTTTTGGAATAATCGGTTCCGTCCCAATAATACGCTCCATTTGTAATATCAGTATTTGTTGTTAACCCTTGTATTGTAGCGGCAAAAGCATTTTGGGTTTTAATTTTTGCATTACTACCGCTCTCCGTTCCTATTCTTCCTCTATGTGCATACCCAACAACTTGTCCAGGTTTTTGCATTTCTCCTAATATACTATCGCCATCTGCAACTGCTCTATTTTCAATACAGTTAAATATACCCAACATTTCATCTTTTGAAGCTGCTCCAACGGATGCTTCCGCATATATCGTTCCCGCTAATGCTTTGAAAGTATCAATACTAACGGCATTCCCTTTCCCATCTTTTAATTGTTCTAACTTTTTAAACACATAAGTACCATCTTTAGTCTTACTAACATTTTTTGGATCAACAATATAAACATCGTTTGCAGTTCCAGTGTTTCTAACTTGTCCGTAAGAAGTACCATCAGTTCCGAACACATGTGCTTTCCCAGGAGGGTCTTCAGGTCCCATTCCTGTTGGATCAGTTAGATTAATTGGATTACTAAAGCAATATTCATAAGGAGAACGACCTGCAAATTTTTCCATGAGCTGGTCAACACTTATCATAAGACTCAGCTTCGGGTCGTAGTAACGAGCAGAATAATAGTACAGTCCTGTTTCTTCGTCTAATTCTTTGCCGTTAAACTTATACG